>NZ_JBIUVD010000013.1:0-261515 GCF_044742785.1 Streptomyces sp. NPDC087844
CTTTCGGCTCCAGGTAAGTCATTCAGCCCAGGAATACTCTCCGAATTCCTCCCAGCTCAGCCGGGAATACATCAAGGCGCTTCCATGGCGCACTCGGCCCACACGGTCTTGCCGCTGGGCGGATACGGATCCGTGCCCCAGCGGTCCGCGAGGGCGGTGACGAGGATGAGGCCGCGCCCCGACTCACTGTCCGGCGGTGTCTCGAAGTCCACCGACAGGGCGGGCAGCCATTCACCGCGCGCGTCGGTCACCGCGATGCGGACGGTATCGGTCGCGGTGTCGAGCGTGAGACGGAGCTGGAAGTCGCGGCCCTGTACGCAGCCGTGCAGCGCCGCGTTGGCGGCCAACTCGGCGACGATCTGTTCGGCCCGGTCGGCCACGCCGGGTGACACCGGCCAGGCGCGAAGTTGTTCGACGACGAGCAGCCGGGCGAGGCGGGCGCCGCGACGGGTGGAGGAGAGCCGCTGCGTGAAGGTGTGCACGGTGGGGGCGGCGAGTCGGGGGGTGGTGGCGTTCATGAGGCCACTGTCGCGGGCGGGCGGAAGCGTGTTCCAGAGGCGAGACCCGTACGCTGCGTGAGCGTACGGACACTTTGTGTAGACAGTACGTCGATTTTGCCGTCACCCTGGGTGGATTGATCGCGGCGATGCCGCACCGTACGTACGCACCTGGAGGTGGCCGCGTATGCCGGACAGCAGTGATGTGACGGCTTGCGACCTGGAACGCGAGCCCGATCCCTCCGACAGCCTGCGGACCTTCGGGGCCGTCGTCCAGGCCCTGCGTGAGCACGCCGGCCTCAGTCGGGCGGACTTCGGGACGCGGGTCAGATTCTCCAAGCACACCGTGGAGTCGGTGGAGTTGGGCAGACGGATGCCGGACGAGTCGTTCGTGGAGCGAGCGGAGGAGGCGCTGGGTAACACGGGGGCGCTGCGGAAGGCGGCCGGGCATTTGACGCGGGGCGAGGCGGGGTTGGCGGCCTGGTTCCGGAGGTGGGCCCGGCTGGAGAAGGGGGCGGTGAGCCTGTGTACGTATGAGTGTCGGCTGGTGCCGGGGTTGTTGCAGTCGGAGGGGTATGCGCGGACGGTGTTCGACAACAGCGTTCCGCCGCTGTCGGATGAGCAGTTGGAGGCTCAGGTCGCCGCGCGGATGGAGCGGCAGAAGATGCTGTACGAGCGGCCGAACATGCCGTTCAGCTTCATCGTCGAGGAGCACCTGTTCCGGCGTCGGCTCGGTGGGTGTGAGGTGACGCGAGGGCTGCTCGACCACGTGCTGGACCTCACTGCGCCACGGAACGTGACGCTCCAAGTGGTGCCGTTGGATGCGGAGTTCCATGCGTGTCTGGACGGCCCCATGCGGCTCCTGGAGACCCCGGAGCGACGGCGGCTCGCGTACTCCGAAGGGCAGCAGAACGGTCGCCTCATTGCCGACGCGAAAGAGGTGAGCCTCCTCTACCAGTGCTATGACACACTGCGCTCGCAGGCCCTGAACCCCAAAGACTCGCGGGGTCTGCTGGAGCGACTGCGAGGAGAGCTATGAGCACGACGGAACTTGCCTGGTTCAAGTCCAGCTACAGCGGCACCCAGGGTGACGACTGCGTGGAGGTCGCCCTCACTGAGCAGGCCATCCACGTACGGGACTCCAAGGACGTGACCCGCCCGCACTTCGCCGTCGGGCGTGAGGAGTGGTCGCGGTTCGTGGGGTTCACGGCGGGAGCCTGAGCTGTGTTCATCCCGGCGGTCGCGTGGTCACGTACACCGCCGGGACACTGGATCAGTGGAGGTCGGGTCCGCCCGCCTCGGCTATCTCGTCGAGCAGGCTGATCTGCTCGTCGGCCTCGTCCGGTACGTCCGGGCTGTCAGGGCTGGTGTCGGGAAATGATCCGGCTGCCTCTTCGTCAGCGAGGTGCGGGTACTTGTCCAGGAGGAACCGCCGTCGGTATGCCACCTCGGCGGCGTCGACGATTCCTTCCAGGGTGGTCCAGTTGAGCGTGCTTCCGATGACGATCCCGAATGCGGGTACGGCCTTGCCGAGCCCTTTCTTGGTGAGGCGGAAGCCGAACGCCTTCGCGAACTGCTGAGAGACCTTGGTGACAACCGCGTCGTTCAGGACATCCCATGTCTTGCCGCGGAAGAGAGCTTGGGTGAGCCGCGAGATGTCGGCCATCGCGGCGTTCTTGGCGGTGGCCGAGCTTGCCGTCCCGACGTTGACGACGGACATCACGAAGAGTTTCTCGGCGGGCTCTTCGGGGTCGTAGCCGTAGAACAGCGAGACATGGCCGACGGCCCGGGAGGCGAGTCCGAGGACGACCGCGGTATCGGCGACGAAGGCGCCTGCGATCGCACCTCCCGAAGGCGCTGCGGCGGCACCGGCGGAAGCGGCGATGGCGAGCTGTCCTCCGGAGATCACCAGCCCCGCACCCGCTCCCGAGAGCGCCGCTGCCGCCGGGTAGTACACACTCGCCGCCCGTCCACGGACCGCGTCGACCTGCTCAAGGTCCAGGCGGCGCAGATCGAGCAGCGATTCGACGCCGTGCCCGCGCTTCTTGTGGAGCGCCACCACGCGTTTGGAGGAGAGGCCCGCCCGCGAGGCCCGTCCCACCGTCTTCCGTACGGATTCAGCGGCAGTGCCACTCCAGTCCGGGAGGGCGTCGGCGGCTCCGCGCGCCCCCGCGCCGACCTTTTGAGCGCCCTTGGCGACGACTCCCTGCCCCCGCGAAAGCGCAGACTTCGCCCGTGGGTGGTTCTCCAGTTGCTTCGCGGCACGCTTGCCGAGTTCCGAGACGCCGTTGGCCACTTGCTCGCCGGCGTTTCTCATCGCTCGGGACAGTGGGCGGCCCTTGAACTGCTGGACGGCACGCCATGCGTCGAGCTCGTAGTCCGACGGCGGTTGATCGGGCTGCTGCGGGTACTGCGGGTTGCTCATGGTTCCCCCTGGGCGTGGATATGGAATGGTGCTGCCCGTCTGGCCGGACTCGGTGCGCGAGGCGCGGCGGCCCTGCGGACCGGCGTGTGTACGGGACTGGGTCGTCGCGACGGCGGAGGCCGCCGTCGCGGGTGCGGAGGGCTGGGGTCGGTCTTGCTCGCGTCGGGGCCCACGTGGCGGGCGCTGGGGAGGACGAGTCCTTCCCGTAGCCGGAGGATACGACCGGAGAGGGCTCGCGGTCACATGACCGGCCGGACACGTCAGAGGCGTCGCGACGCCCGGCGCGCTTCCCCGGCCTCCGCGCGGGGCCGTCCGAGCGCGCCCCGAACGCTGCTCCTGCATTTACGGCGATCTACCAGAAGCCCCCTGGTCGGCCGTCACCGGCAGACGAGCCGAACTCGTCCTCAGCGCCCTCGATACGGCCCGGTGCCAACACGGCCCCGTGCCAACGCTGCCGGCCCGACGCTCCAGCCGACCCGGGCTGGGTCATCATCCGGACACGTACAGTCAATACAGGCCTTTCGCGTTCACCGAATGAGTCGTTGAAGCCGATATCGACGGCTTGATCGATACCGTCGGCGGCGCCCCGGACGGCGCGATCATGGAATTCCGGATCTGCCTCCGCGCGACACCGTTGATCAAGCCTGTCGGCCGTGTCATGCCTCCGGCGGCGTCGGAATCGGCGCTGCGGAAGGAGCCGCCCGGTTCCGTGACCAGCGCCTTCACGGGTCAACCGGGACCTCCCGCCCCACGGCCACGTGACCGGCCACCACGTTCGACGCAGGCCCCGGCCGGAGGCTGGAGTCGACGCGCATAGCGTCTACCGCTCATCGAGGACTTCACAGGTCACACGGCGTGTGTTTTTCGTCAAGGCACTCTCAAGTCTCAAAAGATGAGCGCAAGTTGCACACATCCCCTCTACATACCGGCCCTCATGGTCTAGATTGACCGTGCTTCAGCTGTTCGGACACATGACGACAAATAATGATCAAAAGGTTTGGCGCCACGAACAGGTTGGAGCCGCGTCCTAGACGCCAGACGTGGCAGTGATCAATTTGCAAAGCCCGTAAGGGCCTTCGGGTGCGGGGAGCACCCGGGGTTTCGGCGGGTTCCCGCGCACCTTGAGAATCCGGTGGGACCTGTCGGTCCGCCGCAGCCGGGGTGCGTGTCCAAGCAACGTGTGAACGGTCGACATTGTCGTGCGCGGGAGGCGGGGGCCTCCCGAGGAGAGAGAACAGCGCGACACGGGGGGCGGGGCCTCTCGGGGGGAGAACCGGTGCGGGGGGCGGGGGCCTCCCGGGGGGAGGGGCGGTGTTAGGCGAGCACGTCGAATCACTGGGGACCTTGGGGGGTTCTGTGCAGCGGGGGGATCTAGTCAACCCTTTTCCGTCGGCACGCGGGCAGCTGGCGAACGAGGCGATCAGCCGGCCCGCGGTCGACTGGGAACAGCGCTACCGCCGTACCGTGATCATCAGCGATACGGTGGCCACCTTCGTCGTGGTGGCGTCGATCGGCAACTTCTTCGGGGCCCGGGACGCGGCCAACTGGCACGAGAAATGGGTGATTCTCGCCTTCGGCACCGAGCTGCTGGTGCTGGGAGCGCTCGCGGTGAGCCGGTCGTGGGCTCCGGCCGTACTCGGCCAGGGCGCCGAGGAATTCCGCCGGCTCGGACGCTCGCTGTTCACGGCGGCCGTCGTACTGGCACTCGGCGGAATCGCCCTGACCTCGCGCAACATCAAACTCTGGATCTTCGTCGCGATCCCGGCGATCGCGATCGTCACCATGATCGCGCGCTATCTGCTGCGTCTCAGGCTGCACAGACAGCGCAAGGAGGGACGGTGTCTCAGACCGGTGCTCGCCGCCGGGAGCCCGGACACCGTGCGCGACCTGATCAGCAGGGCCCGCAAGCTCCCGCACCTCGGCTGGCGGGTGGACGGGGTGTGCACGACGGACGGCCTCGGGCCCGACGGTGACCACCTGGACGGAGTGCCGGTCGTCGGCCTGCTGGCGGACGTCGCCAACCACGTACGCCGCGACGGCTACCGTGTCGTCGCGGTCACGCCTGACCCGCACTGGTCACCGGACCGGCTGCAGCGGCTGGCCTGGAACCTCGAAGGCAGCGATGCCGAGATGGTCGTGGCCCCCGTGCTGATGGAGGTGGCCGGCCCGCGGCTGCACGTCGACGCCGTGCTCGGGATCCCGCTGCTACGGGTCAGCATGCCGACCTTCACCGGAGGCCGCCGGGCGGTCAAAGGGGTCGTCGACCGGCTGGGCGCGGCGATCCTGCTGATGCTGTTCGCGCCGCTGTTGGTGCTCGTCGCGACGCTCGTGCTGCTCGACAGCCGGGGCGGGGTGGTCTACCGCCAGCGCAGGGTCGGCAAGGACGGCCGCGAGTTCACCATCTACAAGTTCCGCACCATGGTCGCCGGGGCGGACCGGGCCCGTACCGCGCTGGCCGACCGCAACGAAGGCGCCGGCCTGCTCTTCAAGCTCCGCCGGGATCCGCGGGTGACCCGACTGGGAGCGGTGCTGCGCCGGTACTCGATCGACGAACTGCCGCAGCTCTTCAACGTACTCACCGGATCGATGTCGCTCGTCGGTCCGCGGCCCCCGCTGCCGGAGGAGTCCGCCGCGTACGGCCCGGACATCCGGCGGCGGCTGCTGGTCAAACCCGGGCTCACCGGTCTGTGGCAGATCAGCGGGCGCAGCGACCTGCCGTGGGAGGAGGCCGTCCGCCTCGACCTGCGGTACGTGGAGGACTGGTCGCTCGCCCTGGACACAGTGATCTTGTGGAAGACGCTGCGCGCGGTGCTCTACGGACACGGGGCGTACTGATGCGAGGGGGACTGCGGCTCACAAGCCGGTAGGCGCACGGACCGCGGGCCGGGAGGCCTGCCTGGGGGGAGAAACGGATCATGAAGGTCAGCGTTTTCGGGCTCGGCTACGTGGGCTGCGTATCAGCCGCGTGCCTGGCCAGCATGGGGCACGAGGTCATCGGGGTGGACGTCAACCAGGTCAAGGTCGACCTGGTCAACGACGGCAAGGCCCCGGTGGTGGAGGAACGTATCGGCGAGCTCATCGCCGACGTCGTACGGACCGGCGCCTTGAGAGCCACGGACGACGTCCGTGCGGCGATCATGGGCAGCGAGATCTCGCTGGTCTGCGTGGGCACGCCCTCGGAGGCCAACGGCAGCCTGTGCACCACGTACCTGGAACGGGTCACCGAGGAGATCGGCGCCGCGCTCGCCGAGCGGGGCGGGCGGCACACCGTCGTGTTCCGCAGCACCATGCTCCCGGGCACCTGCCTGAACCTGCTGCTGCCCATCCTGGAGAAGTACGTCGGCGGCACGGCCGGGGTGGACGTAGGGGTCGCGGTCAACCCGGAGTTCCTGCGCGAGGGCTCCAGCGTGCGGGACTTCTTCGACCCGCCCAAGACCGTCATCGGCGAACTCGACCCGGCGAGCGGCGACGCGGTGCGGGCGCTGTACGACGGCCTGCCGGGCGAGGTGTTCCGGGTGCCGATCCCGACGGCCGAGGCGATCAAGTACGCCGACAACGCCTTCCACGGCCTCAAGATCGGCTTCGCGAACGAACTGGGCGCCGTCTGCCAGGCGCTCGGGGTGGACTCGCACCAGGTGATCGACGTGTTCCTGGCCGACCGCAAGCTGAACATCAGCTCCGCCTATCTGCGGCCCGGCTTCGCCTTCGGCGGCTCCTGCCTGCCCAAGGACCTGCGCAGCCTGGTCCACGCGGCGCAGCGGGCCGACGTCTCGGTGCCCATCCTGTCCCACGTGCTGCCCTCCAACTCCGCCCATCTGCAACGTGCGGTGGAGATGGTCGAGCGCACCGGGAAACGCCGGGCCGGACTGTTCGGGCTGTCCTTCAAACCCGGCACCGACGACCTCCGCGAGAGCCCGCTCGTCGAACTGGCGGAACGTCTCTTCGGCAAGGGGTACGACCTGAAGATCTACGACGCCAACGTCAGCCTGTCCAGGCTGCTCGGCGCGAACCGCGAGTACATCGAGACCCGGCTGCCGCACCTCGCACACCTCCTCGCGGACTCCGTCGAGGAGGTGCTCGACCACGCCGAGGTGTGCCTGGTCGGCACCAGGGATCCGGCCGTCCTGTCGGCACTGCCCCATGGCGAGGGCCCCGTGCTCATCGATCTCATCCACCTTCCCGACGCCGAGGCGCGCCGGACCGAACCGGGGTACATGGGCCTTGCCTGGTAACACATCGTCCGACGACACGGCCGGCACCGACCGGCCCGGCCGGCGCGCGCTGATCCTCGTGGAGAACCTGTCGGTGCCCTTCGACCGGCGGGTCTGGCAGGAGTGCACGACGCTGCGCGACGCGGGCTGGGAGGTCCACGTCATCTGCCCGCGGGGAAGCAAGCGGGACACCGAGCCGGAGGCGGTGATCGACGGGGTGCGCATCCACCGCTACCCGCTGCGCGCCGCCACCGGAGGACCGGCCGGCTATCTGCGGGAGTACGGATCGGCGCTGTGGCACACGCTCCGGCTGGCCCGCAAGGTCGGCCCGGTCGACGTGGTCCACGCCTGCAACCCACCCGACCTGCTGTTCCTGCCCGCGCTGTGGATGAAGCGGCGCGGCGCGCGGTTCGTCTTCGACCAGCACGACCTGGTGCCCGAGCTGTACCTCTCCCGGTTCGACCGCGGCGAGGACCTGCTCTACCGCGGCGTGTGCGCGCTGGAACGGATGACCTACCGGGCCGCCGACGTCGTGCTCGCTACGAACGAGAGCTACCGGGACGTCGCGGTGAGCCGTGGCGGGCAGCGGCCACAAGACGTCTTCGTGGTGCGCAGCGCGCCCCAGACCGACCGGTTCCAGCCGGTACCGCCCGAGCCGGAACTCAAGCGCGGCAAGCCCCATCTGCTGTGCTACCTGGGCGTCATGGGCCCCCAGGACGGCGTCGACTACGCCCTGCGGGCCCTCGCGAAGCTGCGCGACGACCTCGGCCGGACCGACTGGCACGCGGTGTTCGTCGGCTCCGGCGACGCCTTCGACGCCATGGTGGAACTGTCCCGGGAGCTCGGCCTCTCCGAGCAGGTGCGGTTCACCGGGCGCATCCCGGACGCCGACCTGGTGCGCTACCTGTCCACCGCGGACGTGTGCCTCTCGCCCGACCCGCGCAATCCGCTCAACGACGTGTCGACCATGAACAAGGTCCTGGAGTACATGGCCATGGGCCGGCCGATCGTCTCGTTCGACCTCCGCGAGGCACGCGTCTCCGCCGGTGACGCCGCCGTCTACGCGCCCGCCAACGACGAGGCCGCGTTCGCGAAGCTCGTCGCGCTGCTGCTGGACGATCCGGCGAAGCGGGCCGAGATGGGCAGGATCGGCCAGGAGCGGATCAGCGGACAGCTCTCCTGGCGGAACTCGCAAGCGGCGCTGCTCGCCGCCTACACCGCTGCCTGCCGCGACCGCACTCCGGTGTCGGCGGGCGGCCCCGCCCGCACAGGGAGGAGGCCGCTCCGTTGAGCGACGACACGATACGCCTGGTCACGATCGGGCGGATCCTCCGCAGGCGCCGACGGCTGATCGCCCTCCTCGTCGTGGTGGGCGCGCTCGTCGGCTACGGCACCTCGGTGCTGTTCCCGCCGAAGTACACCGCGTCGGCATCGGTCCTGCTGCCGGGGCAGTGGGAGGAGCGCGAACTGCTGACCCAGGCGGAGATCGCGACCAGTTCGGTCGTGGTCGACCGCGTGGCCGCCACGCTCCACTGGCAGGGCGTCAGCGGCGGCGACCTGCGGGACCAGGTGAGCGCCGCGGCCGCCGACGGCAACATCATCAAGATCTCGGGAACGGCCGACACCCCGGAGCGCGCCCAGCGGCTCGCCGACCGGTCGGCCCAGCAGTTCGTCACCTTCGCCGCGCGCGTCGCGGGCGACAGCACCGACTCCGACGCGGCCACGGGTCCCGAGGCCCTGCGGCAGCAGGTGGAGGAGACCAACCGCCGGATCACCGACCTGTCCAAGGCCGCCGATCCGGGACAGACCGTGGAGAGCGTGCAGGCCCGCACCGCGCTCGCGAATCTGCGCACAGCGCTGGAAGAGGCCATGCAGAAACTGGACGAGGCCGACCCGGCGACCAACAAGGCCGGCATGGTGGTCATGGGACCGGCGGCCCGGCCGACCGGCGAGGCGCCACCGACCAGGGTGCAACTCATCGTCGGCGGGGCGCTGCTGGCGTTCCTGCTCACCGTCATCACCCATCTCGCCGCCGCCCGGATGAACCGGCGGCTGCGCACCGAACCCGAGATAGCCGCGGCACTGGGCTCGACGCTCCTCGGCACCGTCGACGTGCCCGAGGAACGGCCCGCGCACCGGCCGCAGGACAGTGGTGGCCGGTCGGCCCGGATCCGCCGGTTCCTCGGCGTCGACATCCGGTGGGACGTCCCGGACCCGCAGAGTTACGGCGACGAGGCCGGCCGGCGGATCCGCTACCGGCGGGTGTGCGTGCGTCTGCGCAACCAGCTGCCGGCCCCCCGGCGGCTGCTCGTCGTCGTACCGGACGGCGACGGAACCGCCCGCCGGGCCGCCGATCAGCTCGTCGCCGAGGCCCAGAGCGATCCGGTGCTGCGGGTGGTGGACGTCGCGGTGTCCCAGCCGATGGTGCCCGACCGTGACGCGGAGTCCGGCGTCCTGGTCGTGCTCAGCGCGGGCAGCTGGACCGCGGGGGAGCTCGCCGCCGTCGCCGAGGCCTGCGCGGACGCCGGACACGAGGTCGTCGGCATCGTCGTCGCCGGCACGGTCCGGGCCCGGCCGACGCAGACTGCCGACCGGCCCGCGGACAACACCCCTCTGGCGCTCGCGGTTCCCGGCAACACGACGGGAGGTCCGGCATGACGACGACTACGACCGAGGAGTCGTCGGCCGCCACTCCGCTGCTCGACCTGCACGCGCTGGTCGTGGCGGTGCGCAGGCGCCGCCGCCTCTGGGGTTCCGTGGCACTGCTGGGGCTGCTGCTCGGCGCGGCCGTGGCGGTCCTGCTGCCGCCACCGCCGAGCGCGACGGCCAAGGTGCTGGTCGTGCATCAGGAGGACCAGCCGAACGACACCGGGACGCTCATCCGTACCGACGTCGCGCTGCTCGGCACCACCCGGATAGCCGACAAGGCCCTGCAGGCCCTCAGGTCCCCGGAAGAACCGGAGGACTTCATGAAGGACTACCGGGGTACCGGCCTGACCAACAACCTGCTGCAGATCGATGTGACGGGCAAGAGCGACGAGGAAGCGGTGGCCCGCGCCAAGGCGCTGGCCGAGGCGTTCGTCGCGGACCATGTGCGAAGGATGCGGGAAGCCGCGCAGGCCGAGGCCAAGGCCCTGCTCGACCAGCGCGACCGCATGCGGGACGAGCTGACCGAGGTCAACAACGCGATCGGCGACCGTTCGCCGGAGAGCGACCCGCAGGCGTCGGCGACCCTTGAGTCCCTCTTCGCCCGCCGGGCCCTGCTCAACTCGCGTATCGCCGACTTCGACCAGCGCGCCGCGGACGCCCGCACCGGCACACCCAAGGTCATCGCAGGCACCCAGATCGTGGACGCCCCGCGCGCGGTCGAGCACTCCCTGCCCAGATCCGCCGCAACCAACGCCGTGATCGGGCTCGTCCTCGGGCTCGTCCTCGGCCTCGGGGTGGCCGCGGTCGGCACGGTGGTCGCGGACCGACCCGTACTGCGCCGGGAGATCGCGGCGAACCTGGGCGCCTCGGTCGTCGCGGAGCTGCGCTCACTACCCCGCTGGTCGGCCGGGCTGTGGCGGCCACGAAGGACCCGGGCGGCCCGCGAACGGCTCACCGCGACCCTGACCCGCGCCGTGCGCGGCTCCGCGGAACCGGTGTCACTGCTGGAACTGGGCTGTGCACGCAGCACGAGCGTGATCGCCCTGAACGTCGCCAGGGCACTGGCGGCGGAGGGGCCGGTGGTCGTCATCGACGGACTGCCCGGCCGGGAACTCGCCCACAGCCGCCAGGAGCCGGGAGGCCCGACCGTGGTCAGGGGCGAGGACGCCGCGGCCGTGCCGAAGCAGGCACGCCGGCTCGGCGTCGGCTCGGTCGCGCCCGGCACGGCGTGGACCGACCTCCAGTACCTCGGCAGCCGGACCGTGCTCGTCGTGCGGGCCGGACACGGCAGCGCCGCCTGGCTGCACACCGTGGCGCGGCAGCTCGCGGACCAGCGCATCCCGGTGATCGGTGTGGTGCTGATCGACCCCGATCCGCGCGACCGGACCGACGGCACGCTGTGGGACGGGCCGCACACCGCGCCGCGCGGCGCACATGAGCGGCCCGCCCGGCAGCACGGGGCGGGTAGGCCGTGGACGGAACGGCCCTCGACGACGGCCGCACGCGTCCCGTACAGCGACCAGGAGGCCAGGTAGAACATGTGTGGCATCGCAGGCACTTACCGATGGCCGGACGGAAAGGCCGTGACCGACCGGCTCACCGATGTCCTCGCCCACCGCGGTCCGGACGGGGCGGGCCGCTACGGCCACTTCGCCGGTGACGGCGAAGTGCAGCTCGGGCACCGCCGGCTGGCCATCATCGACCTGTCCGAGACCGGCGCCCAGCCGATGGTCTCGGACGGCCTCGCCCTCACGTACAACGGCGAGCTGTACAACGCGCCCGAACTGCGTACCGAGCTGGCGGCCGGCGGGGTGCGCTTCCGCGGTACCTCCGACACCGAGGTGCTCCTGGAGGCCTGGCGGCGCTGGGGCACGGACTGCCTGCCCCGGCTGCGCGGCATGTTCGCGTTCGCCGTCTTCGACGAGCGGACCGGTGAGCTGGTGCTCGCCCGCGACCAGCTCGGCATCAAACCGCTGTTCCTGCTCCGGCGCGGCGGGGGCCTGATGTTCGCCTCCGAACTCAAGGCGCTCGCCGCCGTGACCGGCGGAACGCTGGAAGTGGACCATGCGGCCCTTGTGGCCTCGCTGCTGTACTACTGGGTGCCGGACTCGCGCTGCGCGTTCAGCGAGGCGGAGAAGCTGCCGCCGGGAAGCTGGCTGCGGTGCCGGCCCGACGGCCGGATCGAGCGCGGCCGGTACTGGAACCTCAAGGACGTCGCCGCCGAGGGGCGGGAGCGCGCCCGCAGCGGTGATGTGCCGGACCTGGCCGCCGTCGTCGAGGAGTCGACCCGGCAGCATCTGCTCTCCGACGTCCCCGTGGCGACCTTCCTCTCCGGCGGTCTCGACTCCAGCTGGCTGACCGCACTGGCGGCCCGCCACCGGCCCGGGATCTCCGCCTACACGATCGGGTTCCGCGCCGAGGACGCCAAGTTCGAGGCGATGCCGGACGATCTGCGCTACGCCCGGCAGGTGGCCGAGCAGTTCGGCGTCGACCTGCACGAGATCGAGATCGCCCCGGACGTGCTGGACCTGCTGCCGAGGATGACGCACCACCTGGACGAGCCGATCGGCGATCCCGCCGCGATCAACACCTTCCTGATCTGCTCGGCCGCCCGGGAGGCCGGGGTCAAGGTGATGCTCTCGGGCATGGGCGCGGACGAGCTGTTCGCCGGTTACCGCAAGCACCTCGCCAACGTGCTCGCGCTGCGCTACCAGCGCGTCCCGCGACCCTTGCGGCGCGGCCTGTCGGCGACGGTGGACCGGCTGCCGGTCGCCACGGCCCGCCGCGGCTACCGGTCGGTGCGCTTCGCGAAGCGGTTCCTCTCCTTCGCCGATCTGCCGGAAGAGACCGCGTTCCGGCGCAGCTACACCATGTACGACCAGGACGAACTGCTCGCCCTGGTCAATCCGGACCTGGCCGGGACGGTCGACGACGTGCTGACCGAGCACGCGGACACCTACGAGGACAACGACCTCGACGACTTCGTCAACCGCATGTGCCTGGCCGACGCCCGGATGTTCCTGCCGGGCCTGAACCTCGCCTACACCGACCGCTCCAGCATGGCCGCGTCGACCGAGGTGCGGGTGCCGTACGTGGACGTCGAGGTGGTCAGGGCGGCGTTCGCCGTACCCGGCGACCGCAAGATCGTCGGACGGCAGGGCAAGGCCGCCCTCAAGGAGGCGGCCACCTCGATCCTGCCCCGGGAGATCGTCTACCGGCCCAAGGGCCTGTTCAGCGCCCCGCTGCGTGCCTGGATGAGCCGGGACCTGGCACCGCTGGTGCGCGAGGTGGTGAACGACGGCGTGCTCGTCAACTCCGGGATCCTGCGCCGTGACGCGCTGGCCCGCATGGTCGCCGAGGACGCCGCCGGGCAGCGGGACTTCTCCAAGCATCTGTGGCATGTCCTGACCCTTGAGTACTGGTACCGGGACGCCACCGCCGGCTCCGGCCGGAGCCAGGCGGCATGACATCACGACGGTTAGACGGCACGACGGCACGACCGCACGACGGCTTGACGGCGTAGAAATCAAGAGGAGCTCCGGTGAAACAGGTTGTGCAGAACTACAAGAGCGGCGAACTGGCGCTGCTCGACGTGCCCGTGCCGGGGTGCAAGCCCGGCGGCGTGCTGGTCCGCAGCGCCTTCTCGCTGATCTCCACCGGCACCGAGCTCATGAAGGTGTCCGAGGCCGGCATGTCGATGGTGGGCAAGGCCCGCTCCCGGCCGGACCAGGTGGCCAAGGTCATGCAGAGCGTGGCCACCAACGGAGTGCCCGCCACCTACCGCAAGGTGATGGGCAAGCTGGACTCCTACACACCGCTCGGCTACTCGCTGTGCGGGGTGGTCGAGCAGGTCGGCCCCGGGATCGACGATGTGAAGGCCGGCGACCTCGTGGCCTGCGCGGGCAACGAGCACGCGCTGCACGCCGAGCTGAACTGGGTGCCCAAGAACCTGTACACCCCGGTACCGGACGGCCTCGCGCCGCGGCACGCGGCCTTCGGCACCGTCGGGTCGATCGCGATGCAGGGCGTCCGCCAGGGCGAGCCGCAACTCGGCGAGGTGGCGCTGGTCATCGGGCTCGGCCTGATCGGGCAGCTCGTGGCGCAGCTCCTCACCGCCTCGGGCGTACGCGTCGTCGGGGCCGACCCCGACCCGGCGCGCTGCGAACTCGCCGAACGGCTGGGCGCCGCGGCCTGCGGGGATCCCGCGTCCGCGGCCGTGGAGGCAGCCGTCGCCGAACTCACCGGCGGCCATGGCGTGGACCAGGTGTATCTGGCCGCGGGCGGCGGCAGCAACCAGCCCGTCGAGCTGGCCGCCCGGCTCTGCAGAGACCGCGGCCGGGTCGTCGACATCGGCAAGTGCCGCCTGGACCTGCCGTGGAACGCGTACTACGAGAAAGAGCTCGACGTCCGCTTCTCCCGCAGTTACGGCCCCGGGCGCTACGACCCGGCGTACGAGCTGGAGGGACGGGACTACCCGATCGGCTATGTGCGCTGGACCGAGCGCCGCAACCTGGCGTGCTTCCTCGACCTCCTCGCCCGTGACCGCGTCGACGTGGAGCCCCTGATCTCGCACGTCGCCGACTTCGACGACGCCGTCGAGACCTACCAGCGCCTGAAGGACGGCGAGTTGAAGGCCGTCGCCGTACTGTTCCGCTACCCAGGACCCACAAAGGACCCGGCCGAGGCGGAGACCCCCGCGCCCACGGTGAACGTGCCGATGGTGACCGTGCCCGCGGTGCGACGCGGCGGCACAGCGCCCGCCCCGTCCCGGTCGGCCGACGCGCCGGTGCGGGTGGCGTTCGCCGGCGCGGGGAACTACGCGACGTCGATGCTGCTGCCCCACCTGGCACAGCGCGACGGCGTCGAGCTGTCCACGGTCGTCACCACGACGGCCCTGTCCGCGGCCAACGCGAAGCGGAAGTTCGGCTTCGGCGAGGCGAGCACCGACCTCGACGCCATGCTCGACGACAAGTCCATCGACGCGGTGTTCGTCGTCACCCGGCACAGCTCGCACGCCGAACTGACCCGCCGGGCGCTGCTCGCCGGCAAGGCGGTGTTCGTGGAGAAGCCCCTGGCGCTCTCCGAGGACGAGCTGGCCAAGGTGCTCGCGGCGGTGGAGGAGTCCGGCAACGACCGGCTGCAGGTGGGCTTCAACCGCCGCTTCGCACCGCTGCTCGTGGAGGCCAAGAAGCGGTTCGGCGCCCGGACCGGCCCGGCGAGCCTGCGCTACCTGGTCAACGCGGGCCGGCTGCAGCACGGCAGCTGGTACCTCCAACAGGGCACCGAGGGCTCGCGGTTCGCCGGTGAGGGCGGCCACTTCGTCGACACCGCGAGCTGGCTCCTCGACGCGGACCCGGTATCGGTGTACGCCGTCGCCGCGCCCGGCAACGAGGACCTGCACGTGGTGCTCCGCTACCCCGACGGGTCCACCGCCACGATCAGTTACGTCACCACCGGCGCGCCCGGCTATCCCAAGGAGACCCTGGACCTCGTCGCGGACGGCAAGGTGCTGCGGCTCGACGACTTCGTCCGTGCCTCGGTATATCCCGACGGCGGGGCCGGGCGTAAGCGGTGGGTCAGTTCGCGGCTGCCCAAGGCCCGGGACAAGGGCCAGAACGCCGAACTGGCCGCGTTCATCAAGGCCGTGCGGACCGGCGGGCCGATGCCGGTGCCGCTGGAGTCGCTGGTCGCCACCACGGCGGCCACCCTCGCTGTGCCGTCCGGCCTCGCCGGCGGCGCGCCGGTGACGTTGGCGAGGGCGCGATGACCGTGAGCACCACCGCGGGCTGGTACCTGCGGCGACTGTCCCGGATGGGACCGCTGGAGGTCGCCGGCCGGGCGGGCGACACGGTGCGCAGAAGGCGGTGGCGGGCGGAGCCGCCGAACTGCCCGAGCGTGACCGGCGCCCGGTTCACCGCGTCACTGCCCGCCGGGACGATCGCCGCGATACCCGCGGACGCCGCGAAACGTCTCGTGGCCGAGGCGGACCGGCTGATGGACGGCCACGCCGAGTTCTTCGGGGTGGCCCGCGACGACCTGGCCGACCCGGACTGGTGGTACGACCCGAAGACCGGGCGCCGGGCTCCGGGGGGCTACGCCTTCGACGTGCCGTACCGCAGCGAGGACGCGGCCGGGGACATCAAACAGATCTGGGAGCCGTCCCGGCACCAGTACCTCACCGTGCTCGCCGCCGCCTACGCGATCACCGGGAACGAGCGGTACGCCGAGCGCGTGGCCGGGCAGCTGCGCTCGTGGTGGGCGGTCAACCCACCGCTGCACGGCGTGCACTGGATCAGCGGCATCGAGCTGGGGATACGGCTGCTGTCCTGGGTGTGGATCCGCCGGCTCCTCGACGGCTGGCCGGGCGCGGCCCCCCTCTTCGAGGACAACCCGGTGGCGCGGAACCAGATCTGGCACCACCAGCGCTGGCTGGCCGCCTTCCCCAGCCGGGGCTCGTCGGCGAACAACCACGTCATCGCCGAGGCCGCCGGACAGTTGGCGGCGGCGTGCGCGTTCGGCTGGTTCCCCACCTCCACCCGGTGGCGGACCGACGCGCTGCGGTCCCTCGACCGGCAGTTGCGCGCCAACACCTTCGGCTCCGGCCTCAACCGCGAGCTGGCCGGCGAGTACCACGGACTCGTACTGGAACTCGGCCTGGCCGCGCTGGCCGAGGCGGACGCCGCCGGCGTTCCTGTCCCCGCGACGATCCGCCCGGTACTGCTGCGGATGACCGACGCGCTCGCCGCCGTCGTGGACAACCGGCTGCGGCCACCGCGCCAGGGGGACGCGGACGACGGACACGGCCTGGTCGTGGACGGCGCGGGCACCGACCGCTGGGCCTCGCTCCTTGCCACCGGGGACGCCGTCTTCGGCCGGCTCGACTGGTGGCCGACGGTGACCGGCACCGATGTGCGCACCCCTCTGCTGGCCGCGCTCATCCGCCCGTACGCGACGGGTCGGCCGTACGCGAAGACCCAGCCGTACCCGAAGACCCAGCTGCGCCCGGAGAACGAAACCGCACCGGCCGTGGCCGTGACCCGCCCGGCAACCCGGCCGGCCCACTTCGCCGACGCGGGCATGACGATCCTCCGGGACCCCGCCAAGATCTGGTGCCGCTGCGACGGCGGCCCGCATGGCTTCCTGTCCATCGCCGCGCACGCCCACGCGGACGCGCTGTCCGTGGAGGTCCGGCACGACGGGGTCGACGTCCTGGCCGACCCGGGGACGTTCTGCTACCACGGGCAGCCCGAATGGCGGCAGTACTTCCGCTCGACCCTCGGCCACAACACCCTGCAACTGGACGGCACCGACAGTTCCGTCTCCGGTGGCCCGTTCCTGTGGACCCGGCACGCCCGCAGCCGTGTCCTCGAAGCGGACACCTCCGACGAGGGCGTGTCCCGCTGGTGCGCCGAGCACGACGGCTACCAGGGCTCGGTGCACCGCCGCCGGGTGGAACTGACCGCCGAGACGGCGGAGTTGCGTGTGGTGGACGAGGTCCGGGGCCCGCGCCGGGCCGCGCGGCTTGCCTTCCACCTCGGGCCGGCGATCACCGCGGACCTGGTGGAGAACCGGGCCGTACTCACCTGGACGCGGGACGGTGAGAACCGCTCCGCGGTCCTCGACCTGCCAGGGCAGCTCGACTGGCGGGCGCACCGCGGTGAGAGCGACCCACCGCTCGGCTGGTACTCCGCCGGCTTCGGGCGCAAGGAGCCCGCCACCACGCTCGTCGGCAGCGGCTTCGCCGACAGCGCGCGGCAGTTCACGACCGTACTCGGGTTCCGCGACTAGGAGAGGGAGGGGAGGAAGCGTGCGATTCAAGTGGCGGAGGCGGACATTGCCTGTGGTGGCGCTGGCCGTGCTGGCGACCGGGTGCGTGAGTACGCCGAGCCCCTCGCCGGAGCCGACCGCCGCGCCGTCCACGTCCGGCGCCCGGTCCGTGGCCGGGGTGTGCGCCAAACCCGCGGCCGGACCGGCGAAGGCACCGGCGGGCGCGGTGACGATCGACCCCGCGAAGACCGGTGACCTGGCGGCCAAGACCAAGAACAGCCCCCCGAACACCACGTTCTGGCTCCGGCCGGGCACGCACAGACTCGAAGCGGACCGTTACGCCCAGGTCATCCCCAAGAAGGGAAACCGCTACCTCGGCGCGCCGGGCGCGGTCCTCGACGGCCGCAGGACCAACCAGTACGCGTTCGGCGGCAGCGCCCGTGACGTCACCGTCCGCCATCTGACCGTGCAGAACTTCGTCGCGCCGCACGACGAGGGCGTGGTCAACCACGACTCGGCCGACGGATGGGTGATCGAGCACGCCACGATCCAGCGCAACTCCGGCGCCGGGCTGATGGCCGGAGCCCGCCAGCAGGTCCGCGCCAGCTGTCTGCGCGCCAACGGCCAGTACGGCATGAACGCGTACAAGGCCGGCGGCCCCCTCAAGGACCTCGTCGTCGAGGGCAACGAGATCACGGGCAACAACACCGGCGACTGGGAGCGGCGGCGGGAGGGCTGCGGCTGCACCGGAGGCGTCAAGTTCTGGGCCGTCGACGGCGCCGACATCCGTGGCAACTGGGTGCACGACAACCGCGGCGCCGGACTGTGGGCGGACACCAACAACAACGACTTCCGCATCGAGAACAACGTGATCGAGGACAACGACGGCGCCGCGCTGATGTACGAGACCAGTTACAACGCGGTCATCCGGAAGAACGCGATCCGGCGGAACAACTGGGTCGAGGGCCGCAGGTACGCCGAGCGCGGCGACAGCTTCCCGTTCGCGACCGTCTACCTGTCCGAGTCCGGCGGCGAACCCCGGGTCCGCGCCCGCACGGACAAGATCGAGATATACGGGAACGTACTGGAGGACAACTGGTCCGGCATCACCCTGTGGGAGAACGCCGACCGGTTCTGCAACAGCCCCGCCAACACCTCGTCCGGTGACTGCACGCTGCTGATGCCGGACACCGACCGCTGCGTGCGGCCGGCGATCGCCAGAGCACCGCTCTACGGCGACTGCCGGTGGAAGACCCAGCGCGTGGACATCCACGACAACCGCTTCACGCTGGACACGTCCGTCGTCAAGTGCACGGCGAAGTGCGACCGCATGGCGGTGCTGTCCAACTACGGCACCTATCCGAAGTGGTCGCCGTACAAGGGCGAGCGGGTGGCCGAGGCGATCACCCGCAAGCAGCACAACCGGTGGCACGACAACGTGTACGTCGGACCATGGCAGTTCGTCGTCCACGACCCCAGTCGGGTGCTCGACTTCGGCCAGTGGCAGGGCACGCCCTACCGGCAGGACACCGGCAGCACCCTCGACCCACGGGCCGGTGGTTGAGATGACCGAGGACCTGCGGGGCGGCACACCGAAGCTCGTCGGGGTCGTCTGGGGCCTGCTGATCCTCAACACGCTGGGCTCCGCCGGGGCGAAGACCATCGTCCCGCTGCCACGCTCGCTCATCCAGCTGGTCACCATGGGCGCGCTGGTCGCCGCGTTCACGCTGGCCCTCGCGCTCAATCTCCGGCTGCGCATCCGGGCCAGCGCCTTCGTGCTCCTGCTCACCCTGCTGCTGGTGCCGAGCCTGATCTCCAGCCTGCAACTGGAGTCGGGGTTCGGCGCGTTGTTCCGCTGCGCCCGGCTGGCTCTCTTCGCCGGCACGCTGTGGCTGCTCAGCCGCTGGTGGAACGGCGACCTGACGTTCGTACGGCACCACATCCGGATGTACTTCGCGGTGCTCGCGTCGGTCGCCGCCGGCCTGGTCGTGTCACCGGGCGCGGCCATGCCCGAGCTGTACGGCGGACGGCTGGTCGGCGCGCTGTGGCCGCTCACCCCACCGCAGATCGGACAGTACGCGGCGGTGATCATCGGGCTCACCGTGCTGCTCGTACTGGGCCGCCGGGCCGACCGGACCAGCGCGACGGTCGTCATCGTGCCCTCGCTCGTCCTGCTCGCGCTGACCCACACGCGGACGGCCACCATCGGCATGCTCATCGGTCTTGTGCTGGCGATCGGCTCGCTCGTCCTGACCAGCGCCGCCGCCCGCCGCTTCTTCACCTGGGCGGTGCTCGTCGCCGTGGTGGGCGCGGTGGGATTCGCCTCCGCGCTGCGGGCCTGGTTCCTGCGGGGACAGAGCCAGGAGAACCTCACCAGCCTCACCGGCCGGGCCAAGGTCTGGGACGCCCTGCTGGCGGCGCCCCGGACGACGGGGGAGAAGCTGTTCGGGATGGGCCTGGGCGACAAGTCGTTCGGCGGGCTGCCGATCGACAACAGCTGGCTGGCCGTCTACCACGAGCAGGGCTGGATTGGCGTCACCCTCGTCTCGGCGGTGTTCGTCGTGCTGGGCGGGGTCGCGCTGCTGCGGCCGCCGTCGCTGCCGAGGGCCTGCGCGATCTTCCTGATCAGCTACTGCGCGATCGCGTCGTACACCGAGGCAGGCCTCGGCGACGCCTCGCCGTATCTGCTCCACCTGGCCCTGGCCGCCTCGCTGCTGGCGGTACCCGCCCCGCCCGCGCCCCTGGCGAGACCCGCGGTCCCCAGACGACATGTCCCGAGCTGGGCCAAGGAGGGGATATGACCTCGAACCTGCACGTCCTCGTGGTGCACAACCGCTACAACTCGGCACAGCCGAGCGGGGAGAACAAGGTCGTGGACCAGGAGGTGGCGCTGCTGCGCGCGGCCGGCCACCGGGTCGACCTGTTCGAGCGGCGCAGCGACGACATCGCCGCCCGGTCCCTGCTGGGCAAGGCCGCGCTGCCGCTCCTGGTGCCCTGGAACCCGGCGGTCCGCTCGGAGCTGGCCGCCCGGCTCCGTACCGAGCGGCCTGACGTGGTGCACGTCCACAACGTCTTCCCACTGCTGTCGCCCGCGGTGCTCGCCGCCTGCGCCGACGCGGACGTGCCCGTCGTGGCCACGCTGCACAACTACACCCAGGTCTGCCCGCCCGGCACGCTCCAGCGGGACGGCCGGCCGTGCACCGAGTGCGTCGGCTCCTCGCCGCTGCCCGCCGTGCGGCACGGCTGCTACCGCGGCTCCCGGCTGGCGACGGTGCCGCTCGCGGTCAGCCTGTCGGTCAACCGGCGCCGCTGGTGGTCCGCGGTGGAGCGGTTCTTCTGCATCTCCGCCGCGCAGCGCGATGTCCTGGTGCGGTCCGGCATGCCCGCCGAACGGCTGGCGGTGAAGCACAACTTCGTGCCGGAACCGGACGCCCGCCGCTCGGGCCCCGGCGAGCATCTGCTCTATCTCGGCCGCCTCGCGGAGGCCAAGGGCGTACGGCTGCTGATGGCCGCGTGGGACGAGATCGCAGCGAGCGGCGGGGTGGGTGTACCGCTCGTGATCGCCGGCACGGGGCCGCTGGAGGCCGAGGTGGCCGCCTGGGCGGCGGACCGGGACGACGTGCGGTACGTCGGCCTGTACGACCCCGCCCAGTGCCGGCGGGCCATCGCGCGGTCGGTCGCCGTGGTGGCCCCCTCGACCTGGCTTGAGGCCTTCGGTCTGGTGGTCGTGGAGGCCATGGCGGCGGGGGTCCCGACCGTGGCCGCCGGTCACGGCGCCTTCGTCGAACTCGTCGAGGACGGGGTGAGCGGGCTGCTGCACCAGCCGGGCGAGCCCGCCTCGCTCGCCTCCTGCCTGCGCCGGATCACGGCCGGACAGGAGCGCAACCAGGAGATGGGCCGGGCGGCCCGGCGCCGGTACGAGCAGGGCTTCAGCCCCGCCGTCGGCCTCGAACGCCTGGTGGAGGGGTACCGCACCGCGATCGCGGGTCGGTCGGGCGGCGGGCACGGCCCGTCGCCGATACGTGACGGAAACACTGGCTCGCGGTGGGGACACCGGCGCGAGCGGGATGGGGGCAGTAGATGACACGATGCCGACTCTGCGGCTCGGCGGCGCTGGAAAGCGTCGTCGACCTGGGAGCGACCCCGCCGTGCGAGAGCTTTCTCGCCGCGGACCGACTGGACGAACCCGAGCCGGCGTACCCGCTGCACCTGCGGGTCTGCACCGAGTGCTGGCTCGCGCAGATCCCTCCGCTGATCACGCCGGAGGACACGTTCAAGGAGTACGCGTACTTCTCCTCGTACTCGACCTCCTGGGTGGAGCACGCGCGGACGTTCGTCGCCGACGCCGTGGAGCGGGTGGGGCTCGGCCCCGACGCCTTCGTGGTCGAGGTCGCCAGCAACGACGGATACCTGCTCAAGCACGTGGTGGACCGGGGGATCCGCTGCCTGGGCATCGAGCCGTCGGTGAACGTCGGCGCCGCGGCACGGGACGCGGGGGTGCCCACACTCACGGAGTTCCTGTCCCCGGAGACCGGCGCCGCCGTCCGCGCCGAGCACGGGCCGGCGAACCTGGTCGTCGCCAACAACGTGTACGCGCACATCCCCGACGTGGTCGGGTTCACCCAGGGACTGCGCGCCCTGGTCGCCGACGACGGCTGGGTCTCCATCGAGGTGCAGCACCTGCTGACCCTCATCGAGGAGAACCAGTACGACACGATCTACCACGAGCACTTCCAGTACTACACGGTCGCGTCCGCGGCCCGGGCCCTGGCGAGCGGCGGACTCACGCTCGTGGACGTCGAGCTGCTGCCCACGCACGGCGGCTCCATCCGGCTGCTTGCCCGGCCCGCCGAGGTGGCGGGCGAGCCGGACCGGCGGGTGGCCGACGTACTGGACCGGGAGAAGGCCGCCGGGCTCCAGGAGCTGTCCGGGTACACCGAGTTCTCCTCGCGGGTCGCCAAGGTCCGCCGGGACCTCCTGAAGTTCCTCATCGGGGCGGCCGAGCGCGGCGAGAGCGTCGTCGGCTACGGAGCCCCCGGCAAGGGCAACACCCTGCTCAACCACTGCGGCATCCGGCCCGACCTGCTCGCGTACACCGTCGACCGCAACCCCTACAAGCACGGCAGGTTCACCCCGGGCACCCGCATCCCGATCCTGGCGCCCGAGCGGATAGCCGCCGACAGACCGGACTACGTCCTCGTCCTGCCGTGGAACCTGCGCACCGAGCTGGTCGAGCAACTGTCCTTCGTGCACGAATGGGGCGGCCGGCTGGTCTTTCCCATACCGGAACTCAGCATTGTCGAGGTCAAGCGATGAAGGTCGTCCTGTTCTGCGGCGGGTACGGGCTGCGCATGCGCGACGGAGCCTCCGACGACACGCCCAAGCCGATGGCGATGGTCGGCCCCCGGCCGCTGATCTGGCACGTCATGCGCTACTACGCGTACTTCGGGCACACGGAGTTCATCCTGTGCCTCGGCTACGGGGCCCGGCACATCAAGGAGTTCTTCCTCAACTACGAGGAGACGGCGTCCAACGACTTCGTGCTGCGGGGCGGGCGGACCGAGCTGCTGTCCACCGACATAGCCGACTGGACGATCACGTTCGCGCAGACCGGCATCGAGTCCCCGATCGGGGAGCGGCTGCGCCGGGTACGGCACCACCTCGACGGCGACGAGATGTTCCTCGCCAACTACGCCGACGTGCTCACCGACGCCCCGCTGCCCCAGATGATCGACCGGTTCGCCCGCCGCGACGCCGGCGCGTCGATGATGGTGGTGCCTCCGCAGTCCTCGTTCCACTGCGTCGACCTCGGCGAGGACGGCCTGGTGGGTGGCATCACCGCGGTGAGTGACATGCCGCTGTGGGAGAACGGCGGCTACTTCGTGCTCCGCCAGGAGATTTTCGACCACATCCCGGAGGGCGGCGACCTGGTCGCCGACGGATGCGGCCAACTCGCCAAGCAGGGACGGCTGCTGGCGCACCAGCACCGCGGTTTCTGGAAGCCGACCGACACCGTCAAGGAGAAGGCCGCGCTCGACGAGGCCTACGCCCGGGGCGACCGCCCGTGGGCCGTGTGGGAGCGGGACGGCGTGACCGCGGACAGAGCCGGCGTCACAGCGGGGACGGCGTGATCGGGCTCGGGTCCGGACGCCTGGACCGGATCGTCGCGGTGGGCGCGCACTGCGACGACATCGCCATCGGCGCCGGCGGCACCCTGCTGACGATGTGCCTCGCACGGCCCGGCCTCCGCGTCGACGCCCTGGTGCTCACCGGCGGCGGCGGCGAGCGCGAGCAGGAGGAGCAGGCCGCGCTCGAAGCCTTCTGCCCCGGCGCCGACCTGCGGCTGACCGTACTCAAACTCGCCGACGGCCGACTGCCCGCGCAGTGGGAGGAGGCCAAGGCCGCCGTCGAGGAACTGCGCGCGCGGACCGACCCGGACCTGGTCCTCGCCCCGCGCACCGACGACGCGCACCAGGACCACCGCGGCCTGGCGCGACTGCTGCCCACCGCCTTCCGCGACCACCTCGTACTCGGCTACGAGATCGTCAAGTGGGACGGCGATCTCGGCCGGATGGCGGCGTACCAGCCGCTGACGCCGGACACCGCCGAACGGAAGGTGCGGCTGCTGCAGGAGCACTACCCCTCGCAGCGCCACCGCCCCTGGTACGACCGGGAGGCCTTCCTCGGCCTCGCACGCATCCGCGGCATCGAATGCCACGCGCGCTACGCCGAGGCGTTCGCCGTCCACAAACTCACGCTCGACCTGGGCACAAACACACTGGGGGAATGAACCGTGCGCGTACTGCTGACCGGACACCAGGGCTACTTGGGCACCGTGATGGCCCCGGTCCTCGCCGCCGCCGGACACGAGGTCGTCGGTCTCGACGCCGGCCTGTTCGCCGACTGCGTCCTCGGCCCGCAGCCCGATGACCCGCAGGGGCACCGGGTGGACCTGCGCGACGTCACGGCCGACCACGTGGCCGGGGTGGACGCCGTGATCCACCTGGCGGCGCTCTCCAACGACCCGCTGGGATCGCTGGCGCCGGACCTCACCTACGACATCAACCACCACGCCTCCGTACGGCTGGCCCGGCTGGCCCGCGAGGCCGGGGTGCGGCGCTTCCTGTACGCGTCCACCTGCTCGGTCTACGGCGCGGCCGGCGGCGACGAACTCGTGGCCGAGGACGCCCCGCTGCGCCCCGTGACGCCGTACGCGGAGTCCAAGGTGCGGGTGGAGGACGACCTGCACGCGCTCGCCGACGACGACTTCAGCCCTGTGTACATGCGCAACGCCACCGCTTTCGGCTACTCGCCCCGGCTGCGCGCCGACATCGTGCTGAACAACCTGGTGGGCCACGCGCTCCTGTCCGGCGAGGTGCTGGTGCTCTCCGACGGCACGCCCTGGCGCCCGCTGGTGCACGCCGCCGACATCGCGCGGGCCTTCACGGCCGCGCTGAGCGCGCCCCGGGAGGCCGTGCACGACCGGGCGTTCAACATCGGCAGCGAGGTCAACAACGTCACGGTCGCCGAGATCGCCGAGCAGGTCGCCGAGGCGGTCGCCGGCTCGAAGGTGCGGATCACCGGCGAGAACGGCGCCGACCCGCGCTCGTACCGGGTGGACTTCTCCCGGTTCCGTGCCGCGATCCCCGGCTTCGACTGCGAGTGGACGGTGAAGCAGGGTGCCCACGAACTCGCCGACGCCTACCGGAAACACGGGCTGACGCGGGAGGACTTCGAGCGGCGCTTCACCCGCCTCGCCGTGCTGCGCGCCGCCTCCGAGGCCGGCTCCGTCGACGACACCCTGCGGTGGCGCCGATGACCACGCCCGGCGAGGAGATGCACGCGCTGGTGGAGCGGCTGTACCCGCTCTGCCGGAGCATCACCGGCGACGGGGTGCGCGCCACCCTGGAGATCGTCAATGAGTACGTTCCGCTGCGGGTGCACGAGGTGCCGACCGGGACGCAGGTGCTCGACTGGACGGTCCCGCAGGAGTGGAACATCCGGGACGCCTACATCGCCGACAGCGCGGGCAACCGGGTCGTGGACCTCGCCGCGTCCAGCCTGCACGTGCTCGGCTACAGCGTGCCGGTGGCGAGGACCATGCCGCTGGCCGAGCTGCGCGAACACCTCCACACCCTGCCGGACCAGCCGACCCTGGTCCCGTACCGCACGAGCTACTACGAGCCGAAGTGGGGCTTCTGCCTCGCCCAGGAGACCCTGGACGGGCTGCCGGACGGCGAGTACGAGGTGTGCGTCGACTCCACCCTCGCCGACGGACACCTCACCTACGCCGAGCACGTCGTCCCGGGGCAGGTCCCCGACGAGGTGATCGTCTCCTGCCACGTCTGCCACCCGTCGCTGGCCAACGACAACCTGGCCGGCGTCGCGGTGGCGACCTACCTGGCCCGGGCACTGGCCCGGACGACTCCGTACTACACCTACCGGTTCATCTTCGCGCCCGGCACCATCGGGGCGATCACCTGGCTGGCCCGCAACGCCGAACGGGTCGAGCGGGTCAAGCACGGGCTGGTGCTGGCCTGCGCCGGCGACTCGGGCCAGTTGAACTACAAGCAGAGCAGGCGCGGCGACGCGGAGATCGACCGCGTGCTGCGGCACGTACTGACCGCCTCCGAACGCCCGCACCGGATCAACGAGTTCACCCCGTACGGCTACGACGAGCGGCAGTACTGCTCACCCGGGTTCGACCTCGGCGTGGGCTCGCTCAGCCGGACCCCGTACGCCGGCTACCCCGAGTACCACACCTCGGCGGACAACCCGGACTTCGTCTCCCCGGAGGCGATGGCGGACACCCTCGCCGTCTGCCGCGAGGCCTTCGCCGTGCTCGACCGCAACCGGAGTTACGTCAACCTCAGCCCCTACGGCGAACCACAGCTGGGAAGGCGGGGGCTGTACGACTCGCTCGGTGGCCGCAGCGACGCCAAGCAGGCCCAGCTGGCGATGCTCTGGGTGCTCAGCCTCTCCGATGGTGAACACAGTCTGCTGGACGTCGCCGAACGGGCCGGGCTGCCTTTCGACACCGTGGCCGTCGCGGCCGACGCCCTGCACGGCGCCGGGCTGATCAAGGCATGACGCCGATGGCCACCGAGGGGGACAAGACGCCGCCACCGGCGGACCGGGCCGCGGACGCCCGCCGGTCCGCCGACCGGTCCGCCGGCCGGGGGATCGTCGGCCGGCTGTCCTGGGGACTGGCCGACCAGGCGGCCTCCAGCATGACCAACTTCGCGGTGGGCATCTACGTGGCACGCTCGCTGGGGCTGACCGCGTTCGGCGTGTTCAGCCTGGCCTGGCTGACCTACGGCGTGGTGCTCAACGTCGCCCGCGGGCTGGCCACCGATCCGCTCGTGGTCCGCTTCAGCGGCGTACCGGAGGCGTCCTGGCGCTCGGCGGCGGCCCGGTCGTCGGGCGCCGCACTCGGCGTGGGCACCGCCCTCGGCGCGGTGTGCCTGCTGGTCGGGCTCGGTCTCGGCGGGCGCGTGGGACCCGCGTTCACCTGCCTCGGCGTCGCCCTGCCCGCCCTGCTCCTGCAGGACGCCTGGCGGTTCGCGTTCTTCGCCGCGGGAGCCGGCCGCAAGGCGTTCCTCAACGACCTCGTGTGGGGCGTCGCGCTGATCCCGGCCATGGTGATCGCGGCCCGCGTGGACACCGTGGCCGCCTTCGTGCTCGCCTGGGGCGCCTCCGCCGCGGTCGCCGCCGGGTACGGCTGCTTCCAGTCCGGTATCCGGCCCCGGCCGGCCAAGGCGCGCGGCTGGCTGCGCGAACAGCGCGATCTCGGCTACCGGTACCTGGTCGAGAACGTCAGCCTCAGCGGCGCCGGCCAACTGCGGGCGTACGGGCTCGGTGCGATCGTCGGCGTCGGCGCGGTGGGCGCGGTCCGGGGCGCGGAACTGCTCCTCGGCCCGTTCCTCGCCCTCCTCATGGGCCTCTCGCTGGTCACCGTCGCGGAGGCGGCCCGCGTACTGCGGCGGGCCCCGCACCGCCTGGCCACGTTCTGCCTCCTCCTCGGCGGCGGCCAGGCCGCCGCCGCGCTGCTGTGGGGCGCGGCACTGCTGCTGATGCCGGACCGGGCGGGCGAGTTCGTGCTCGGCGACGTCTGGAACTCCGCCTCACAGCTCATCGTGCCGGCCACGCTCGGCGTCGCGGGCGCCGGCCTCGGCAGCGGCGCGGCGGCCGGGCTGCGCGCACTCGCCGCGGCCGGCCGCAGCCTGCGCTGCCAACTGTTCGCCTCCGCCTGCTATCTGGGCGGCGGCCTCGGCGGGGCCGCCCTGGCCGGCACGGTCGGCTCGGCCTGGGGCGTCGCCGCCGCGACCGTCTGCGCCTCGGGCGTCTGGTGGCTCCAACTGCGGTCCGCGCTGCGCGAGCGCCATCACAACTCCGTTTTCGAAGTGAGGACTTCATGACCGCCCAACCCAGGCTGAGCATCGGTCTGCCCGTCTACAACGGCGAGGAGTACCTCGCCGAGTCGCTCGACGCCCTGCTCGGCCAGACGTACGAGGACTTCGAGCTGGTCATCTCCGACAACGCCTCGGCCGACGGGACCCAGGACATCTGCCGCGCGTACGCCGCGCGGGACTCGCGCATCCGCTACATCCGGCTGCCCCGGAACATCGGCGCCGCCCCGAACCACAACCACGTGTTCACCGAGTGCCGCGGCGAACTGTTCAAGTGGGCCTCGCACGACGACCTGTACGCCCGCGACCTGCTGCGGGCCTGCGTCCAGGCGCTGGACGAGCGACCGGACGTGGTCCTCGCACACAGCGGCCAGGCGGTCATCGACGGCGAGGGCCGGGTGAAGGTCCCGTACGAGTACGGACTCGCCACCGACTCGCCGCACGCGCCGGTGCGCTTCCGCAGCCTGCTCTTCGAACCCGGCGGCGACGACTTCTACGGTGTGATGCGGGCCGACATGCTGCGCCGGGTGAAGCCGCACGACAGCTACCACCACGCGGACCGCACGTTCGTCGCCGAGATCACCCTGCACGGCCCCTTCCACCAGGTGCCGGAACTGCTGTACTTCCGCCGCGACCACCCCACCCGCGCCGAGCGCGCGAACCCCTCCAAGCGCTCCCGCTGCGTCAACCTCGACCCGCGCCGGGCAGGCCTCCTGCACCCGACGCCCCGGCTGCTCGCCGAGTACGTCCGGGGCTTCGCCTCGGCGATCCGGCGGGCGCCGCTGTCCCCGGCCGACCGGCGGGCCTGCTACCGCCACCTTGCCTCCTGGATGACCAGCAGGGCCCGGCCGGGCGCCGGTGAGCGGGTCGAGGACCGTGCCCCGGTCGACCCGGGCCGGCTCACCGTCTCCGTGGACGCCGTCGTCGCCGGCCGTGAGGGCAGGCAGGCATGAGGTCCGGAACTGAGGGGCCTGGGGGTGAAACCCCGGTGCGGGTCGGGCTGTTCGGCCTGCTGGGCTCCGGCAACCTCGGCAACGACGGGTCGCTGGAGGCCGTGCTCGGATACCTCCGCACCCGGCACCCGGACGCGGCCGTGGACGCGCTGTGCGGCGGGCCCGAGGCCGTCGCGGCCCGGTACCGGATCCCCGCGACCCGGCTGCACTGGTACCGCGGCGAGTACCGGACCGCGTCACGTCTGGGCGCGATCGCGGGGAAGGGCCTCGGCAAACTTGTCGACGTGTTCCGCACCGCCGCCTGGGTGCGCAGGCACGACGTGGTGATCGTGCCGGGCATGGGCGTCCTGGAGGCCACGCTGCCCCTGCGGCCGTGGGGCTTCCCGTACTCGCTGTTCCTGCTCTGCGCGAGCGGCCGGCTGTTCGGCACGCGGGTCGCGCTGGTCGGCGTCGGCGCCGCCCCGATCGGCGACCGGCCCACCCGGACCCTGGTGCGCTGGTCGGCGCGGCTGGCCGCCTACCGGTCGTACCGGGACGCCCTCTCGCGGGACGCACTGCGGGACATGGGCGTGGACACGGCACACGACGAGGTCTACCCGGACCTGGCGTTCGCCCTGCCGACACCGCCGGCGAGCCCGCCCCCGGAACAGGCTCCGGGCTTCCCGGGTCCGGTCTGCGTCGGTGTCATGGACTTCCACGGCGGCAACGACGACCGTGCCCGCGCCGAGGAGATCCACCGCCGCTACCTCGACGGGACCACCCGGTTCGTCCGCGCGCTGGTCGAGGACGGCAGGACGGTCCGGCTGCTCACCGGCGACGAGTGCGACGCGTCGGTGGTCGCCGCGATCCTCGACGCGGTGGACTCCCCGCTGGTCACCGCCGCCGAACCGGCCTCGCTCGCCGACCTGATGAAGGAGATGGCGGCGGCCGACACCGTCGTGGCGACCCGCTACCACAACCTGATCTGCGCGCTGAAGGTCGGCACACCGACCCTCGCCCTCAGCTACGCGGCGAAGAGCGACGCGCTCATGGCCCGGATGGGTCTCGACGCGTACTGCCACCCGGCCCGTGAGATCGACACCGACCGGCTCCTTCGGCAGTTCCGGGAGCTGGAGCGAGGATCGCCGGAGGTCCGGCGGACCCTCGCCGAGCGGAACCTGATCGCCGGCCGCCAACTCGACGAGCAGTTCACCGCGTTGACCTCGGCCCTGTTCCCGGCCGCCCACCGAGCCCACGCCCTGCGGGAGGCCTCATGAAAGCGACCGGAGTTTCGGCGATCGCCGGCGCGTACCTGTTCGAGCCGACACCGTACGCCGACGAACGCGGCTTCTTCTGCCGCACCTTCGACGCCGACGTGGTCCGCTCGGTGGGCCTGGACCCGAACGCCTTCATCCAGGACAGCCTGTCGCGCTCCGTCCGGGGGGTGCTGCGCGGCCTGCACCTGCGCTCCGGTGCGGGCGAGGCCAAGCTCGTGCGGTGCTCGTACGGGAAGATCTTCGACGTCGTCGTGGACCTGCGGCAGGACTCGCCGACGTACCGCAACGTGGCGTGGTTCGAGCTGTCGGACGAGACGCAGAAGACCCTCTACATCCCGGCGGGCTGCGCGCACGGCTTCCAGGCGCTGACCGGGACCGCCGACACCTCGTACCGCATCGACCGACCGCACGATCCGGCCGAGGACGTGACGATCGCCTTCGACGACCCGGAGCTGGCCGTTCCCTGGCCGCTGCCCGCCACATCGATGTCTCGGCGGGACCGGGAGGCGCCCAGCCTCGCCGAGGTCCTGAAGCAGAGAGAGAGCTGAAGCAGGCGTGGACACCGAAGCCACCGAAGCCACCGAAGTCACCGCAGCCACCGAAGTCATACAGGAATTCACCCTGCCCCGGTCCCGGCTGGCCAACGAGCGGCTGCACGCCCTGATCCCCGGGGGCGCGCACACGTACGCCAAGGGCGACGACCAGTACCCCGAACACCTGGCCCCGGTCATCGACCACGGCCGCGGGGCCCACGTCTGGGACGTCGACGGCAACCGCTACATCGAGTACGGCTCCGGCCTGCGGTCGGTCAGCCTCGGCCACGCCCACCCGCGCGTGATCGAGGCGGTACGCCGCGAACTGGACCGCGGCAGCAACTTCGTACGGCCCTCCATCGTGGAGGCCGAGGCCGCGGAACGGTTCCTGGCCACCGTGCCGACCGCCGAGATGGTGAAGTTCGCGAAGAACGGCTCCGACGCCACCACCGCCGCGATACGCCTCGCCCGCGCGGTCACCGGGCGCCCACGGGTGGCCATCTGCGGCGACCACCCGTTCTTCTCCACCGACGACTGGTTCATCGGCACCACACCCATGCCGGCCGGCATCCCGGCAGCGACCACCGACCTCACGGTGGCGTTCCCGTACGGGGACCTGGCGGCCACGGACGAACTGCTCACCCGGCACCAGGACGACATCGCCTGTCTGATCCTCGAACCCGCCACCCACACCGAGCCACCGCCCGGATACCTCGCCGGGCTGCGCGAACTGGCCGACCGGCACGGCTGCGTACTGATCTTCGACGAGATGATCACCGGCCTCCGCTGGTCCGAGGCGGGCGCCCAGGGCCTGTACGGCGTCGTCCCCGACCTCTCCACGTTCGGCAAGGCGCTGGGCAACGGGTTCGCCGTCTCCGCGCTGGCCGGGCGCCGCGACCTGATGGAGCGGGGAGGGCTGCGCCACTCCGGCGAGCGGGTGTTCCTGCTGTCCACCACGCACGGTGCGGAGACGCACTCCCTGGCGGCGGCGATGGCCGTACAGACCACCTACGTCGAAGAGGGCATCACGGCACGGCTGCACGCCCTCGGTGAGCGGCTGGCCGCCGGTGTCCGCGAGGCCGCGGCCGGTATGGGCGTCGGCGACCACGTCGTCGTCCGGGGCCGGGCCAGCAACCTGGTCTTCGCGACCCTCGACGAGAAGGGGCAGCCGTCGCAGGAGTACCGCACGCTGTTCCTGCGCCGGCTCCTGGCGGGCGGCGTGCTCGCCCCGTCGTTCGTGGTGAGCAGCGCGCTCAGCGAAGCCGACATCGAGCACACCGTCGATGTGGTGGCCCAGGCGTGCGCGGTGTACCGCAAGGCGCTGGACGCGGGTGACCCCACCCCGTGGCTGGGCGGGCGCCCGGTGAGGCCGGTGTTCCGCCGCCTGGCGTGATGTGACGCGATGTCAGCGCGGCTCTGGCTGACCGGTCGGGCGACGGCGGTCAGCCGTGCGGTCGATCAGCCAGGCCGTCGCCGGTACCACCGTGAGCGCGGTGCACCAGCCGCCGAGGACGTCGGTCGGGTAGTGCGCGCCCAGGGCGACCTGCGCCCAGCCCATGGTGGCGCCTGCCACCAGGCCCGCGGCGAGCACGAGCAGCGTGCCGAGCGCCCGGCCGAAGCCGAGCCGGCCGACCGCGAGCAGCGCCACGATGAGCGCGAACGCGGTGAGGAAGGCGGTGTGCCCGCTCGGGTAGGACAGGTTGTCGGGACCGTGGATGGTGCGTCCCACCAGGGACTTGAGGAGTGTGGCCGTCACCACGGTGACGCCGACCCCGGCAACGACGAACACGGCCGCGCGAGTTCGCCGACGCAGCAGACAGCCCGCCACGGCGACCAGGATCAGCGCCGCCGCTCCGACAGGTTCACCGAGGAAGTCAACGGCGAGCGCGACGCCCCGCCACGGCGACCGCACACTGTCCGCGGTCGGCTCGACGAACCACCTGTCCACCGTGCCGGGTTCGCTGTGACCGGCGTACATGGCTCCGAGCGCGATTACCACGAGGGCGGCGAGAACGGCGATCGACGCGATGCAGGTGCGCAGCGGCGTGGGCAGTACGGCGGGCGCCGGGCGGGTATCGGTGTCCAGGGCCACCTCTGCCTACTCCGCCGCAAGCGCTATGAACGCCGCCCACTCGCCCCGGCCGACCCGCAACACCGGCCCATCACATACGACTTTCGAGTCCCGTACGAGGACGGAGTCCAGCCTGGCGGCCACCTCCACGCAGTTACCGCCGTCCGACCCGCTGTAGCTGCTCTTGATCCAGGTCAGACGCTCGCTGCTGCTCATGTCGCTGTCTCTCCTGCCAGACGTTCGATGAGGCATGCAGACTGCTCGGTGTTGAGGGCCTGCGACCGCAGCATCCCATAGCGCAGGCCGAGGTGGCTGGCCGCGCCCACCTCGGCCACCACGACGCCGACGCCCTGTGACTCCACGTATCCGAAACGCTGGTTCTCCCCTGTCTCCAGCACGACAAAAGACCCGTTGAGGCCCAGGTGAAAGTCGCGTGCCGGGGGCATGATCTGAATCTGTACGTTCTCCAGCCCGCTCACAGTCAGCAGGTGATGCAGTTGTCTGCGCATCACCTCGGCGCCGCCGACCGAGTTGGTCAGTGCCGTCTCGGCGATGACGAACGAGAGATCCACCGCAGGAGCCCTCGTGAGGATCCTCTGCCGGTTGAGGCGTGCCTCGGTGTGGTTGTCGACGACATCCAGCTCAAGCTTTGGCCGATGGCCTGCGTACACGGCACGTACGTACTCCTCTGTCTGCAACAAGCCTGGAATCAGCAGCGGCTCGTACTCGAAGCGACTTACCGCCCCGGCCTCGATCAGCGCGAAGTTCCTGAAGAAGCGGGGCAACTTTGCCCGGTCAACCTCCTCCTGCAGCACCTCCAGGACCCCGCCCGCCTCCAACGCCCGGTCCGCCCCCGCGGTGAACGCGACCTTCGCCGGTCGCCGCCCCTGCTCGACCGAGGCCACCTGCTCCAGCGAGTAGCCGATCGCCTCGCCGAGTTGCTGCTGGTTCCACCCGGCCCGCTTGCGCAGATGCCGGAGCAGCACGCCGTACGCCGACCACGCTCCCGGCAGATCGGGCCCCTCCTCCTTCGGCTTCGCCGTGCGCGCCGTCCGCGTGTCCCCGACGTCCCGTACCGTCCTCACAGCCCACGCCCTTCCATCCCGCTCCGCACCGCACCGGTCGATGTACAACGCGGTGCGCGGAAACCGGGACACGCGCCGGACCCGTACAACGCCCGTACAGCGCCCGTACAACTCCCGTACAAACAAGGGCGCGGCCAGTCGCCGTCGCCGTACGAGCAGGGCGAAGTACGGTCGTCATCCCTGTTCAGCAGGCCATGCGCCGCCCCACGCTGACACCGTGACCCAAGATCAGCTCACCGACGGGGCGAAGTCGCCGCACACGTCCGCCCGACGGCTGGCCCTGTGCCTCAGCGGCACGAGACGCGGCGCCCGCCTGGCCCGCCACCTCACCGTCCAGCAGTTCACCGAGTGGACGGGCCTCCCGTACGACTCCGACCCGGCCCGGGCGGTCGCCCTCGTCACGGCCGAGCTGGCGTCGAACGCGGTCCGCCACGGCAGCCTCCCCGGCCGGGACTTCCGCCTGGCACTGCACCTCCTGCCCGACCACCTGCGCGTCGAGGTGACGGACACCCGCCCCGAACGCCTGCCCCCGGCCGTGACACCACAGGCCGCGGACGAGACCTCGGGCCGCGGCCTGCTCCTCGTCCAGGCCTACGCCGACCGATGGGGCCACACGGTCCACGACGCGTACACGAAGACGGTCTGGGCGGAGGTGAGCCGGGCGCGACAGGCGAGTTGACCCGCTGATCCACACGACACCCAAACCCCGTCGAGGCGCGCCACGGCGGGAACTGGTGCTGTGAAACCGGCGATGTCACCGATGCCGTAGGGCCGGAGCGGCCCTATGGTGATGCTGCTCCGAGTGGCACGGGCCCCCACGGCCCGGTCGCACGGTGTCCCACCGGGTCCAGTTCGCACGCAGGACCGTGCACCGCCCCAACGCGCCATCCGAGACAACCTCGTTGCTTCCGTGAGTGACGCCGTGTCCTTCGACTCGCGTCTTCCGACTCGCGTCGGACACGGTCGGGCAAGCCGCGGCTCGACCAGCCACAGGCACGCTCGACCAGCCATGAGCAGGGCACGCACCAACGGAGTCACCGCTCCCGTGTCACCCACGGAACCAGGTGAAAGGACCGATCGTGCAAGCATCCCCCACACCCAGACCCACCCCCGCACCCGCCTTCTCCCCGTCCCCCGGGTCCTCCGCGCGGGCGGAGCGCGCGCGCCGCCTCCGCCGACCGCGTGGCCGGCTCGTGTCGTTGCTGGCCACGGCCGCCGTACTCGCCGGTCTGACCACGTCCCTCACCGGGGTCGCGGACGCCGCGGCCAACCCCTACGAACGCGGCCCGGCGCCGACCAACGCCAGCATCGAGGCCGCCCGAGGCTCGTACGCCGTCTCGCAGACGACCGTGAGCAGAGCCGGCGTGAGCGGTTTCGGCGGCGGCACCGTCTACTACCCGACCAGCACCAGCGACGGCACGTTCGGAGCGGTGGCCATCTCGCCCGGCTTCACCGCTTCGCAGTCGTCGGTGTCGTGGCTGGGCCCCCGACTGGCCTCCCAGGGCTTCGTCGTGATCACCATCGACACCCTCAGTACCCTCGACCAGCCGGCCGCCCGCGGTGACCAACTGCTGGCAGCCCTGGACTACTTGACGCAGAGCAGCAGCGTCCGGACCCGGATCGACAGCACCAGGCTCGGCGTCATGGGGCACTCCATGGGCGGCGGTGGCTCGCTCGAAGCGTCCAAGGACCGGCCGTCGTTGCAGGCCGCGGTCCCGCTCACGCCGTGGAACACGGACAAGACCTGGCCGGAGGTCCAGACGCCCACCCTGATCGTCGGAGCGGACGGTGACACGGTCGCGCCGGTCTCGTCGCACGCCGAGCCGTTCTACACCAGCCTGCCGTCCGCTCTGAACCGTGCGTACCTGGAGCTGAACGGCGCCACGCACTCCGCCCCGACCTCGTCGAACACCACGGTCGCGAAGTACAGCCTTTCCTGGCTGAAGCGGTTCATCGACAACGACACCCGCTACGAACAGTTCCTGTGCCCGCTGCCCGCGGCGAGTACGACCATCGAGGAGTACCGAGGCAACTGCCCGCACACCGGCTGAGCCGGCCACGACCTGTCCGCCGGCCCGTTCCACCGGGCCGGCGGACAGGTCGTGCCGGGCACAGGCCTCCGTACTCGCCCGTCGCCCGGTACGGGACAGCCCCCAGCTCCAGCACCAGTTCGTCCCGGGCCCCGGCGGTGAGCGCGTCCAGCAGAAACGCACGGTCGACGCCCACACGGCCCTGATCGTCGTCACCGTCGTCGCCCACGACCACGGTTCCGTCCTCCGCCACCCTGAGCACGCTGAGGTCGCGGGGCGCGCCGTCCGGCTCCCTGGCCTCGCTCGTCCGGACAGGACCGTTCGACAACCGTATCGTGGCGCTCGGATCGGACGCGTCCGAGCCGGTACCGAGTTCGGGCCACGAGCGCGGTCCGCAGGCCGTCCCTACGGCCTGACCCGCACCGCACCCGTACCCCGCACCCGCACCGCACCCGTCCAGTACCCACGAGGAGCATCCATGAGCGACATCACGATCCGCGACGACCGGGCCCGCGGCCTCCTGGAAGCGTACGTCGGTGACGAGGTGGCGGGCCGCATCGCGTACTTCGTCCTCGATAGCCCCGGCCGTGCCCTCGTCCCGGTACATACCGTCGTGGAGCCCGCCCACGAGGGCAAGGGCATCGCCGGCTCCCTCGCCCGAGAGCTGTACGCGATCTCCGAGCGCGAGGAAGTGCCGGTCGCGCCGCTCTGCCCGTACGTCGTGAAGTGGGCCGAGCGGCACCCGCAGGAGGCGCCGGTGGCGGACCCCGCGTTGCTGGGCGCGGCGAAGCGGTGGCTTGAGAGTCATCCCGGTCGCTTCTGAGCGAGTCACCAGATGAGGGCGGTACTCACGGCGCGGGCAGGCTGGGCCGGTCGCGCCCCGCGGCGGAGCCGCACGATGTCACTGCCCCGCGCCCCTGACGGGGCCACATGGGCCCCGTGCGGTTCGCGACGGAGTGAGTGGGTGCACGGGGCACGGGTAGGCGGGGGAGAAGTCCAGAGCCGACGTTCCCTCTGGCTGGAGGACATGATGACGCAACCGTTCCCCGATCCCGTACATCCGGATCCCACGCCCGGCCCCGGCCCGGACCGACCGCAGCCCTTCCCGGACCCGGACCCGGTGCCGGCTCCGAAGCCCCGCCCGGTCCCCGGTCCACCGCCGACCCCGGTGCCGCCGCGCCCGGCGCCCGGCCCGGACCCGACCCCGCCCCCGGAACCGCAGCCGGACCCACTGGGCTGAGGGCAGCCATGAAGAAGGGTCGGGGGGGGGGGGGGGGGCGCCCCCCCCCCCCCCCCACCCCCCCCCCCGCCCCCCCCCCCCCCCCCCCCCCCCCCCCCCCCCCCCCCCCCCCCCAACCCCCCACCCGGGCCCCCCCCCCCCCCGCCCCCCCCCGCCCAGGCCCCGGGCCTGCGTCGGCGCGGTGGGGGGGGGGGGGGGGGGGGGGGGGGGGGGGGCGCGCCCCCCCCCCCCCCCCGACCCTTCTCAGGGGCGCGACCAACCTCCACCGGCCCGCGCCCCGCAACGAACCCGCAGTTCCCCAGCCCTCAGCGCCCAGCCCTCAGCCGGAGACCTCGGACCGGTCCCCGCCCCACAGCGTGTGGAACGACCCCTCCCGGTCGGTCCGCCGATACGTGTGCGCCCCGAAGAAGTCCCGCTGCCCCTGCGTGAGCGCAGCGGGCAACCGCTCCGCGCGCAGCGCGTCGTAGTAGGCCAGCGCCGCCGCGAAGCCGGGCGTCGGCACCCCCTGCCGCACGGCGGAGACCAGCACCGCGCGCCAGTCGTCCTGCGCCGCCCCGATCTCCTGGGCGAACGTGTCGTCGGAGAGCAGGCTCGGCAGATCCGCGCGCGCGTCGTACGCGGCCCGGATCCGGTCCAGGAACGCCGCCCGGATGATGCAGCCTCCGCGCCAGATCGAGGCGACCGCGCCCAGGTCGATGTTCCAGTCGTACTCGGCGCTGCCGGCCGAGACCTCGTGGAAGCCCTGCGTGTAGGACACGATCTTCGACGCGTACAGCGCCTGCTCCACCTGGTCGGCGAAGGCCGCAGCCTCCGACTCGCTCAGCGTCGTCGCCGAAGGACCGGCGAGCCCGCGGGAGGCCTCGCGCAGCGCGCTGTGGCCCGACAGCGACCGGGCGAAGACCGCCTCGGCGATGCCCGACACCGGTACGCCCAGGTCCAGCGCGATCTGCACGGTCCAGCGGCCCGTGCCCTTCTGTTCGGCCTGGTCCTGGACCACGTCCACGAACGGCTTGCCCGTCGCCGCGTCCACGTGCGACAGGACCTCGGCGGTGATCTCGATCAGGTACGAGTCGAGCCGCCCGGTGTTCCAGGTGCGGAAGATGTCGGCGATCTGCGCGGGGGAGTAGCCCGCCACGTCACGCAGCAGCTGGTAGGCCTCGCCGATCAGCTGCATGTCGGCGTACTCGATGCCGTTGTGCACCATCTTCACGAAGTGCCCGGCGCCGTCGGGACCGACGTGCGTGACACACGGCGAGCCGTCCTCGGCCTTCGCGGAGATCTTCTCCAGCATCGGACCGAGCGACTCGTACGACTCGACCGGACCGCCCGGCATGATGCTGGGGCCGTTGAGCGCGCCCTCCTCGCCGCCGGAGATGCCCGCGCCGACGAAGTGGATGCCCTGCTCGCGCAGCTCGCGCTCCCGGCGCCGGGTGTCCGCGAAGTGCGCGTTGCCGCCATCGATGATCATGTCGCCGGGCTCCAGGAGCGGGGCGAACTCCTGGATCACCGCGTCGGTCGGCTCACCGGCCTTCACCATGATCACCAGGCGGCGGGGCCGCTCCAGCGCGGCCACGAACTCCTTGGCCGTCTCCGTCGCGATGAAGTCGCCCTCACTGCCGAACTCCTCCACCAGCGCGTGCGTGCGCGCCGCCGTCCGGTTGTGGAGGGCGACGGCGTATCCGTTCCGCGCGAAGTTACGGGCGAGATTGCGCCCCATCACCGCGAGTCCCGTGACGCCGATCTGCGCTGAGTTGCTCATACGGTTTGGCTCCTAAGATCCTGAATCAGTGGTGCCGGTCCTGCCCGCCAGTATTGACCCACCGACCATCCTGACTTGCCGGTTCTCCGGCCGCACATCCTGCCTTGCCGACGATGTGTACGCAGGAAAGGCGCCCTTGCCTCAGCCTCCCGGCGAACTTCACCCCCGTACCTGCCACCGGCATGGACACCAACCGTCGTGAACGAAGGTGCATTCCTGGTCACTTGGCAGGATAGGGAGGCTGGTTGCCCTCTTGTCATGGCCTGTTAGCAGCGTTTACTTTTGCCGCTCCTGACGCTTGTTTAGGGGGCACCTTCATGTCCGTACGCGGTCGGCACCGCCGGTATCAGCCCAACAGGATCAACCGCGCGTCACTCACCGTCACGGTGGGCGGTGCCGGAATGGCGATACCGCTCATCGGAACCGGCGTCGCGAACGCGGCCGACGTGGACACCTGGGACAAGGTCGCCGCCTGTGAGTCCACCAACAACTGGAACATCAACACGGGCAACGGCTACTACGGCGGGCTCCAGTTCAGCCAGTCCACCTGGGAGGCCTACGGCGGCAGGGCCTACGCGGCCCGCGCCGACCTCGCCACCAAGGACCAGCAGATAGCCGTCGCCGAGAAGGTCCTGGACGGCCAGGGACCGGGAGCCTGGCCCACCTGCTCGCAGCGGGCGGGGCTCACGCGCGGTGGCGACAGCCCCGACATCAGCCCCTCCGGCACCTCCACGCAGACCACCAAGCGCAAGGTCGACGTACAGCCGCAGACCACGCCCCAGTCCCGGGCCGGCACCGCCGAGATGTACACGGTCGTCCACGGCGACACGCTCTCCGAGATCGCGGGCACCCGCAAGATACCCGGCGGTTGGCGGCAGTTGTACGACGCCAACCGCAGGACCGTCGGAGCGGACCCGGACCTGATCGTTCCCGGCCAGCGGCTGAGTCTGCACAGCGAGGCGCCCGGTTCGAACGGCACCTCCACGTCATCGTCCGACAAGGCGCAGACGAAGGACAAGAAGGCCAAGAAGGGGGAGGGCAAGAAGGAGAAGGCGCAGAAGACGGAGAAGGCGGAGAAGAAGACCCAGTCGGTCACACACACCCTCACCGCCCCGGTGAGCGCCGGCACCGGCACTCCGTACCACGCCGCGGGTTCCTCCTGGTCGAAGGGCTACCACACGGGCGTCGACTTCCCGGTACCGACCGGTACGTCCGTCAAGTCGGTCGGGGCGGGCAGCGTGGTGACCGCCGGTTGGGGCGGATCCTTCGGCTACCAGGTGGTGGTCCGGCACGGCGACGGCCGCTACAGCCAGTACGCCCACCTGTCCGCAATCTCCGTGAAGGCCGGGCAGAGCGTGGGGGCCGGCCAGCGCATCGGCCGGTCCGGTTCCACGGGCAACAGCTCGGGCCCGCATCTGCACTTCGAGGTGCGGACGGGGCCCGGTTTCGGCAGCGACGTCGATCCGGTCGCCTATCTGCGCGCCGGCGGTGTCAGGATCTGACTTGGGGCGTCAGGATCTGACGCAGGAGCGCAGCACCATCGGGGCGGGCAGCAGGGGCAGGCACGGAATGCCGTAGTAGAGGCCTTCGGGCCACGCCACCTCGTCCATGTCCGAGCCGTCCGGTACGTCGCCGGGCGGCGGGGGCCCGTTGGCCCCGGGCGGCGGCACCAGGGACCTCTCGCTCGCCGCGGCGAACATCCCCGCCGGGGCGCGCGGCTCCTCCCGGCCACCGGGTACCACGGCGCCGGACGCGCGCGCCTCTTCATGGACGCCCTGGGCCGTGCGCGTGGCCGGTGCGACCGGCTTGCCCCGCACCGCAGCCGCCGTGAACGAATCTTCTCGTACACCCGCCGCCGTGTACGCCTTGTCCCGCGCTCCCGAGGAGACCCGTCGCCCGGCGGAGACCGAAGCGGAAGCGGAGGTGGAGGCGGAGGCGGAGGTGGAGGCGGAGGCGGAGATGGAGATGGAGGTAGAAGCGGAGACGGCCGGCTGCTCGGGAGGAAAGAGCGCTGTCGCCTGCTCGAAGCGGCTCGGCGTGAGGTCCGCACCGGTGTCCGGGACCGCTGCCTGGACCGCGTCCGAAGCCACGGGAGCCGCTCCGGCGACCGACGCAGCCGACGCAGCCGACGCGACCGGCCGCGTACGCTCCGAGCCGGTGATCCGCTCCGTGGTGAGCAGGATCAGGCCGCCCGCGGCCACGACCCCGCAGCCGAGTGCGAGCATCGTGCCCGTTTCGCCGTAGCGGAACGTCTCACCGAACATCGTCAGACCCACGGCGGCGGCCACGATCGGGTTCACGACGGTCAGCGTGGCCAGCGGGGCCGCGAGTCCGGCGCCGCGGTAGGAGGCCTGCGACAGCAGCATTCCGGCGGTCGCCAGAACGCCGATCACGGCGAGGCTCGGCAGGTCGGCGAGGGCGACGCCACCCGTCCAGTCCACCGCGACCGTCTTCGTGAACACCGAGGACATACCGAAGGCGACACCCGCCGCGATCGCCAGCAGCACACTGCGCACGGCCGGGTGCCGGTGCGCCGCGCGGGCCGCCGTCATCAGCGCCACCACGGCACCGCCGGTGACCAGGGCCACCACGACGCGCTGGGTGCTGTTCAGGGACTGCGAGTCGGCGGTGCCGACCAGTGCCAGGATTCCGGCCAGACCGACCGTCGCCATGATCGCGCCCCGCCAGGCGGTCGCCCCGGCCCTGCGGCGGACGAAGACGGCGGCCATGGGCAGCGCGAACACGATGGTCAGCGCGCCCAGCGGCTGGACCAGACTGAGCGGCCCGTAGGCCAGCGCCACGACGTGCAGCAGTCCGCCGAGCGCGTTGAGACCGACCGCGGCCCACCAGGCGAGCTGGCGCATGGGGGCGTACGTACGGTCGGGCGTGGTCGCCGCGACGCGTTCCTGCACGATGGCCCCGCCCGCGTAGGCGACGGCGGAGACGAGGGAGAGCACCACAGAAAGCACTAGTGCGCTCATGTGTCTCTCCTCTGCGTGTGGCGGACGCGCTCCGGCGGGTGAAGAGTCCGGTGCGGCGAACGGTCGGCTTCCATGGTGATGACGATCCCTTGTGAAAGGTCCCGTGTCGTCGTACCTGAGCAGTCATTGGGTCCTACTGCCGATGGAGTACGTCTTGACCGGAGTCCTCCCCAGGTCGGGTGACACGAAGTACAACCCGCCCTCCGGCGCCGTTATGCCCCCTTGGTGTACTTGTTCTTCGTGAATCTCGATCCGGACCTCGATCGGCTCGCCGCTCTCGAAGGATTCTTCGCCCTGCGCACGGGACCACCGCACCGGCGCCCAGGACGGCCGCCGCTGCCGACGCTCGCCGAGGTCTACGCGGCACCGAGCGGCACCGCCGGGCCGGACCACGGGGAGGCGGATCACGGGGAGGCGGATCCGCTCGCTTTCCGTGTCCGCAAGGTCGTCCGGCTGCTGGCCGCGCCTGAGGTGCGCGTCGGGGTGTCCGTGGCGCAGCAGGGGCTGGCCGCCCGGCTGTGGTCGGTGGCCCTGGGCGCGGCCGTGCTCTACGGCCGGGTACCCGACCTCGATCCCCGCCTGCTGCACTGGGACGCCGACGGCAGCGCCCCCGACGACCTGTGGCTGTCGCGGGTGCGCCCGCTGCCCGGCGACGCGGCGACGATCCGGCGGCTCGTGCACCACGGCCACCTGGAACCCCTCTCGGCGGCGCTGAGAGCCCGGCACCCGGTGGCCGCGGGGCTGCTGTGGGGCAACGCGGCCTCCGCCCTCGCGAGCACCGCGCGCCTGCTCGACGGCTGGGCCGCCGCCCGCGGCCGTACGGACGTACGCGATCGGGTGCGCGCGCTCACCGCCGAACTCCTCGGCCACCCCGACCTCCGGGACACCGGAACCCTGGACGGAACCGTCTTCCGCCGACGCACTTGCTGCCTCTATTACCGGGTACCAGGTGGCGGGGTGTGCGGCGACTGCTGCTTCACCAAGGCACCGCGCTCTTCCCCAACCGACCCATCTGGGTGACCATGTGGGAACCAGCCGCAGAGACAGGGGGTTCCGGGTGCGAGTGGGACTGCTGACCCGCGAGTATCCGCCGGACGTGTACGGCGGAGCGGGAGTCCATGTCGAGTTCCTCGCCCGGGAGCTGAGGCCCCTCACCGATCTGGGCGTGCACTGCTGGGGCGAGGGCGCCGGCGGCGGGGTGGTCCGGCACCGGCCCTGGCCCGTGCTCGACGGCGCCAACGACGCGTTGCGCACCTTCTCCGTGGACCTGTCCATGGCGGCCGCGCTGGAGGACCGCGACCTCGTCCACTCGCACACCTGGTACGCCAACCTCGCCGGTCACCTCGCGAAGCTGCAGTACGGCATCCCGCACGTCATGACCGCCCACTCGCTGGAGCCGCTGCGCCCCTGGAAGGCCGAGCAGCTGGGCGGCGGTTACGCCCTCTCCAGCTGGGCCGAGCGCACCGCCGTCGAGTCCGCCGACGGCGTGATCGCCGTCTCCGGGGCCATGCGCGAGGACATCCTCGGCTGCTATCCGTCCCTGGACCCGGCCAGGGTGCACATCGTGCACAACGGCATCGACACGAGCCTCTACCGCCCGGACCACGGCACGGACGTCCTGGAGCGGCTCGGCCTCGACACCTCCCGGCCGTACGTGCTGTTCGTGGGCCGTATCACCCGCCAGAAGGGCGTGCCCCACCTCCTGCGCGCGGTGCGTGACATCGACCCTGCCGCACAGGTGGTCCTCTGCGCGGGCGCGCCGGACACCCCCGAGATCGACCAGGAGTTCCGTGTCCTCTTCGAGGAGCTGAGCCGGGTCCGTGAGGGGGTGCACTGGATCCCGCAGATGCTGCCCCGCCCCGAGGTCATCCAACTCCTCACCCACGCCGCCGTGTTCGTCTGTCCCTCGGTCTACGAGCCGCTCGGCATCGTCAACCTGGAGGCGATGGCCTGCGGAACCCCGGTGGTCGCCTCCCGGGTCGGCGGCATTCCGGAAGTCGTTGAGGACGGCGAAACCGGGGTACTGGTGTCCGTGGACGAGGACTTCGAGACAGGACTCGCGCAGGCGCTGGACTCGGTCCTCGGGGATGCCGGGGCCGCCCGGCGGATGGGCGAGGCCGGACGGCGGCGCGCGGTGGGGGAGTTCGGCTGGGACGCCGTCGCCCGGCGCACGGTCCGGCTCTACGAGGAGATCCTCAAACAGGCGTAGTCCGGGCTGCTTCGAGGCAGGCCCGGATCAATGAGGGTTAGGGGAGCGGCCATGCGTCGTGGTGGACCTTCGGTGCTCGGGATCGTACTGGCGGGCGGGGAAGGCAAACGCCTGATGCCACTCACCGCGGACCGCGCCAAACCAGCGGTCACGTTCGGAGGCACGTACCGCCTCGTCGACTTCGTACTGTCGAACCTCGTCAACGCCGACATCCTGCGCATCTGCGTCCTGACGCAGTACAAGTCGCACTCGCTCGACCGGCACGTCACCACGACCTGGCGGATGTCCAGCCTGCTGGGCAACTACGTGACGCCGGTCCCGGCCCAGCAACGCCTCGGCCCGCGCTGGTACCTGGGCAGCGCCGACGCGATCCTGCAGTCCCTGAACCTCGTGTACGACGAACAGCCCGAGTACGTGGCGGTGTTCGGCGCCGACCACGTCTACCGCATGGACCCGCGCCAGATGCTCGCGCAGCACATCGACAGCGGGGCGGGTGTGACCGTGGCAGGTATCCGCGTCCCGCGGACGGAGTCGTCGTCCTTCGGCATCATCACCCCGGGCACGGACGGGCAGACGGTGGAGCGCTTCCTGGAGAAGCCCACGGACCCGCCCGGTCTGCACGACGACCCCGAGTGCGTCTTCGCCTCCATGGGCAACTACATCTTCACCACCAAGGCCCTGATAGAGGCGCTGCAGCGGGACGCCGAGGACCCGAACTCCGTGCACGACATGGGCGGTTCGATCCTCCCTCAGCTCACCGACCGCGGCGAGGCCGGGCTCTACGACTTCAGCGACAACCATGTGCCCGGCGAGACCACCCGCGACCAGGGCTACTGGCGTGACGTCGGCACCCTCGACGCGTACTACGACGCCCATATGGACCTGATCGCAGAGCGGCCCGCCTTCAATCTCTTCAACCGCAGCTGGCCCGTCTACACCAGTTCCGGGCAGCTGTCGCCGGCCCGGTTCAACGCGGGCGGCATCGCGAGCGAGTCGATCATCAGCGCGGGCTGCCTCATCCGGGGGCAGGTCACGCGCTCGGTGCTCTCCCCGGGTGTCCTCGTCGACCCGGGAGCCGTCGTCCAGGGGTCGGTCCTCCACGACAACGTGCACATCGGGCGGGGCGCGGTCGTGCGCGGCGCGGTCCTCGACAAGAACGTGCAGGTACCCCCGGGCGCGACCATCGGCGTCAATCCGGAACGGGACCGGGAGCTCTACACGGTCTCCAAGGACGGCGTGATAGCGCTCGGCAAGGGCCAGCAGGTGCCGTAGGGGGCCGCATGGGCCACGGCCGAGATGACACGGCCCGGCCCGCGGCCTCGTGATGTCGACCACTCCGGTCTGTCTCACGCGTCACATGGGTCCCGTTCCCGCCAGCGGTAACGGTGGGAGCGGGACTTAATCTGCTGTTAACTGAGCGTAGCGCGATCGTACTTGACCGTAATCGTCCAGCCGGGATTGACTGCTGGCTTCACCCGTCGTCGACGCGAGAGCCAAGCCATTGAACGTAAGGCCCTCTGACTCCGACCTTCTCGCACCACTCGACCTGGCGTTCTGGCACATCGAATCCCGCGAGCACCCCATGCACCTCGGAGCGCTGGGCGTCTTCGCGGCCAACTCGCCCGCCGCGGGCCGGCACGCGGCCGATCTCCTCGCGGCCCGCGCGGCAGGCGTACCCGGCCTGCGCATGCGGATCCGCGACATCTGGCAGCCCTTCGGCCTTCGGCGGGCATCGGGGTTCGACCCGCGTCGGCCGTTCGCGTTCGGCGGCGCCGTCCGTGAGGCCGCCCCCGACTTCGAGCCGCTCGACCACGTCCGTCTGCACGCCCCCGCCGCCGACTTCCACGCCGTCGCCGGCGCGATCATGCAGCGGCCCCTTGAGCGCGGCAGGCCGCCGTGGGAGGCCCACGTCGTACCCGGTGTGGACGGCACCTCCTTCGCCGTGCTGTTCAAGTTCCACCACGCGCTGGCCGACGGGCTGCGGGCGTTGGCGCTCGCGGCGGCCGTCCTCGACCCCATGGACATGCCGGCGCCCCGCCCACGCCCCGCGGAGCCGGCGCGCGGCCTCCTCTCCGGCCTCGTCCCCGACGTGGCGAAGCTGCCGGCACTGGTCCGCGGCGCGCTCTCCGACATGGGCCGGGCTCTCGACATCGGCGCCTCCGTCGCCCGCGCCACCTGGGACGTACGGTCCTCCGCCGCCCTGGCCTCCAAGCCCACCGGCACCCGCCGGGTCGCGGGCGTGGCGGTGGAGCTCGACGAGATCCACACGATCCGCAAAAGTGTGGGCGGCACCGTCAACGACGTCCTCATCGCCGTCGTCGCGGGTGCCCTGCGCCGCTGGCTCGACGAGCGCGGCGACGGCAGCGAAGGCGTGTCGCCCCGCGCCCTGATCCCCGTCTCCCGGCGGCGCCCGCGCACCGCGCACCCGCAGGGGAACCGGCTCTCCGGGTACCTGATACGGCTTCCCGTCGACGACCCGGACCCGCTCGCGCGGCTCGCCACCGTACGCGCGGACATGAACCGCAACAAGGACGCGGGACCCCACCGTGGCGCGGGCGCCGTCGCCCTGCTCGCCGACCACGTCCCGGCGATCGGCCACCGGCTCGGCATGCCCGTCGTCGGCCAGGCGGCCCGGCTCCTCTTCGACATCCTCGTCACCAGCGTGCCGCTGCCCAGCCTCGGCATGACGCTCGGCGGCTGCCCGCTGACCGAGGTGTACCCGCTCGCCCCGCTGGCCCGCGGCCAGGCCCTCGCGGTCGCGGTGTCGACGTTCCGCGGGCGCGTCCACTACGGGCTCGTCGCCGACGCGGAGGCCGTCCCGGACCTCGACCTGCTGGCCAAGTCGCTGGCGGTGGAGGTGGCGGAACTGAACGCCGCCTGCGTGTCCTGAGACACATCTCGCGGGCCCGGCGGATGCCCGGGGCGCCGCGGCGCACGGGCCCGCGAGGGACCGGCCACAGGGGTGTCGGAGAGCGGTGATCATCGCGGGTTTGGTGCCTTCGGCCTGTGCTCCGTAAAATTCCGCCTTCGAAGGCGAGCGCGGTTCGAGCGCCGCGCGAGAACCCTAGGAACGGCAACGACGATGACGGTGACAGAGGACAGCCCGGCGGCACCCGCCGTGGACACGGCGCAGGCCCCGGACGGTTCGTACGGTCCCGGTATCGACCCGGAGCGGCTGGCTGTCTGCCTCGCCGTGCTCGACGAGCTGGAGAAGATCGACGTCGACCACCCCGACGCGATCGCCGTGCGCCGCGCCACCGCGGGGATCTACCGCTCGGTCAAGCAGCGTCGCAGGCAGGACCGCAGGGCCGCCAAGACCGCCCACGACAAGGCGGTCACCGAGGCCACGGCCACCGGCTCCGCCCAGCGCATCGACGACGAGACCGAGGGCGTCCTGCCGTCGTCCGGCACCGAGGCGGGCGCGATCGCGGGGATACTCCAGCGCCCGCGCTCCTGCTACACCTGCAAGGTCCGCTACACCGAGGTCGACTACTTCTACCACCAGCTCTGCCAGAAGTGCGCCGCCGACAACCGCGCCCGCCGCGACGCCCGCACCGACCTCAGCGGCAAGCGCGCGCTGCTCACCGGCGGCCGGGCCAAGATCGGCATGTACATCGCGCTCCGGCTGCTGCGCGACGGCGCGCACACCACGATCACCACGCGCTTCCCGAACGACGCGATCCGCCGGTTCAAGGCCATGCCCGACAGCGACGACTGGATCGGCCGGCTGAAGATCGTCGGCATCGACCTGCGCGACCCCGCGCAGGTCGTCGCGCTCGCCGACTCGGTCGCCGCCGCGGGGCCGCTCGACATCCTGATCAACAACGCCGCGCAGACGGTGCGGCGCTCGCCGGGCGCCTACAGCGAACTGCTCGCCGCCGAAGCGGGCCCGCTGCCCGCCGGTGAACTGCCGCCCGCCGAGGTCATCGGCACGTTCGGCTCCGGGGCCGTGTCCGCGCTGCCGGTGGCCGGGGGCGGTGCGCTGACCGCGCAGGACGTGACCGACCTCGCGCTCGTCTCCGGCTCCGCCTCCCTGGAGCGGATCGCCGCCGGTACCGCCATCGACGCGGGCGGACTCGTGCCCGATCTGCACGACACCAACAGCTGGATCCAGGCGGTCGAGGAGGTCACGCCGATCGAGCTGCTGGAAGTCCAGCTCTGCAACTCCACCGCGCCGTTCATCCTCATCAGCCGGTTGCGGGGAGCGATGGCGGCGGCCGAGGCCGGGCGGACGTACATCGTGAACGTGTCCGCCATGGAGGGTGTCTTCAACCGCGGTTACAAGGGCGCCGGGCATCCGCACACCAACATGGCCAAGGCCGCGCTCAACATGCTCACGCGCACCAGTGCGCAGGAGATGTTCGAGAAGGACGGCATTCTGATGACCGCCGTCGACACGGGGTGGATCACGGACGAGCGGCCGCATCCGGACAAGATGCGGCTGGCCGACGCGGGGTTCCACGCGCCGCTCGATCTGATCGACGGGGCGGCGCGGGTGTACGACCCGATCGTGCGGGGTGAACAGGGGGAAGATCTGTTCGGGGTCTTCTTGAAGGATTACGCGCCCGGTAAGTGGTAGTTCGCTGCGCCGGCTTGAGCGGGGACGGGGCTGGGGCCGGGGCCGCGGACAGGGTTTGAGCTGGGGCTCGGGTGCCTGGGGGCCGTGAGGGCCGTGAGGGCCGTGAGGGGTTGTGGGTCCGGTGGGGCTTGTCGCGCAGTTCCCCCGCGCCCGTCACGGGGCGGCCCTGTGTGCCCGGCGCACCCTTGTTCCGCCGTCCACCAGTAGGTCCGTGCCTGTGATCCACTCTGCTGCGTCCGAGGTCAGCCACAGGACGGCTCGGGCTATGTCCTCCGGTTCGCCGATGCGGCCGAGGGGTGGTAGGGGTGGTTCGGCGGCCGGCTCCTGGTCCGACCGGTCCCAGACGAAGCGGGCCATCTCGGTGCGTACGAGACCGGGGGAGACCGAGTTGACCCGGACCCCTGGGGCCAGTTCGCCCGCCAGTTGTTGGGTCAGATGGAGCAGGGCCGCCTTGCTGGTGCCGTAAGCGCCCAGGTCGGGGCCGACATGTGTCGCTCCCTCGGTGCAGATGTTGACGACCGAGCCGCCGTGCTTGCGCATCCAGACCCGCCACGCGTGCTGCGTCAGCCGCAGTGGGGCCTCGACGTTGACCGTGAACGCCTCGCGCCACCGGTCCGGGTCGGCGTCCATCAGCGGGCCGTAGGGCTGATTGGTCGCCGCGTTGTTCACCACCACGTCGATACGGCCGTACTCGTCCATCGCCAGCTCGGTCAGCCGACGCAGATGAGCCGGGTCGGCCACGGTGCCCGCCAGGCCCACGGCGTCGCCCAGTCGTGCGGTGGCCCGGCCCAGCCCGTCGGCCTCCCGTGCCGTGACGCACACCCGTGCGCCCGCCGCCACGAACGCCTCGGCGACGGCCAGCCCGATCCCGCGCGAGGCCCCGGTGACGATGGCGACCCTGCCCTCGAAGCCGTACGGCGACGTCATCCGCGTACCGTCTCATGACGGCCCGTCAGTCAACAGGGGCCGTCGGGCAGCGCCTCGTGGCGGAGGGGGCGGGGAGGGATCGGTGGAGTGGGCGGCGGGGGTCGGCGGTGGAAGGGGCGGAGGGGTCGGCGGTGAAAGGGGCAGAGGGGTCAGTCGACCGCACCCAGGCGGGCGTGCCGGGCCGAGACGAGTGTGAGTACCGTGCGCCAGTCCTCCAGCACTCCGGCGTCCAGGCCGGCGGTCCGGGCGGACTCGTCGGCCTGGCGCAGGATCAGTGCGTCCTCCGTGAATGGACCGTCCCGTGCCGGACCGACGGGGGCCGGCTCGTGCGGCCGGTCCTCACGGTGGAGGCGTACGAGGCCGGAGACCCGCTCGCCCAGCAGTGACCGGACCGCGTCGGCCGCGAGGCCGGCGTGACCTGTGGGTTCGCCCGGCCGCAGCAGCCGCCCGACGACGTGCACCAGCCCGGCCACCTGGAGTTCCTTGTCGGCGGGGCGACTTCGGCGCAGCAGCGCGGCGGTCTGCAGGGCGTGATCGTGCAGATCGACCGGGGTGCCGCCGAGGCAGGCGGTGTCCCGGGCTCCTCGGCAGGCGTGCAGCAGATCCATCAGCTCTTCGACTCCGCGCAGCTCCATGCGCCAGTCCTCCCTGCGGGCGAGAAAGGCCGTCGTCTCGCGCCAGCAGATCATGGCCAGATTTCAATCAAGCCAACGGGAACTGAACTGCGCGCCTGTCCGAAGGCTCGCCGGCTCGTTCAGTGGCCCCTGTCGATCCACTCCTGGAGGTTCGGGGCCTCGGCGCCGACCGTCGTCGTGTCGCCGTGGCCGGTGCGGACCACTGTCCCGGCGGGCAGGTCGAGCAGGCGGGTCCTGATCGACTCCACGATCGTCGGGAAGTGGGAGAAGGACCGGCCCGTCGCGCCGGGACCGCCCTGGAAGAGGGTGTCGCCGGTGAAGACGGTGTCCAGCTCCGGGGCGTACAGGCACACGGCTCCCGGCGCGTGCCCCGGCGTGTGCAGGACGGTCAGTTCCACGCCCGCCACGGAGAGCCGCTCGCCGTCGGACAGCTCGGCGTCCGGGAGACGGTCCGGGTGCGTCTGCTTCCACAGCGGGAGGTCGTCCGGGTGGAGCAGGATCGGTGCGCCGGTGCGCGCCGCCAGTGCCGGGGCCGCGTCGATGTGGTCGTTGTGCGCGTGTGTGCAGATGATCGCGCGCAGGGTGCGGGTGCCGAGTGCCTCCGCGATGGCGTCCGCGTCGTGCGCCGCGTCGATGACGACTGCCTCGGTGTCGTCGCCCACGATCCATACGTTGTTGTCGACGTCCCAGGTGCCGCCGTCCAGGCTGAACGTGCCCGAGGTGACGAGGTGCTCGATGCGGGCGGTCGTCACAGCTCCACCACCGATCGCAGGACGTCGCCCTCGTGCATGCGGTCGAAGGCCTGCTCGACCTCGTCGAGCGTGATGGTCTCCGTCACGAAGGCCGCCAGGTCCAGCCGGCCCTGCTGATGGAGGTCGATCAGCATCGGGAAGTCCCGTGAGGGCAGGCAGTCGCCGTACCAGGAGGACTTCAGGCTGCCGCCGCGGCCGAAGACGTCCAGCAGGGGCAGTTCGAGCTTCATCTCCGGTGTGGGGACGCCGACCAGGACCACCGTGCCCGCCAGGTCGCGGGCGTAGAAGGCCTGCTTGTACGTCTCCGGGCGGCCGACCGCCTCGATGACGACGTCCGCTCCGAAGCCGCCGGTCAGCTCGCGGATCGCCTCGACCGGGTCCGTCTCCTTGGAGTTGACGGTGTGGGTGGCGCCCATCGTGCGGGCCTTCTCCAGCTTCCGGTCGTCGATGTCGACGGCGATGATCTTCGCGGCGCCCGCGAGGTTCGCGCCGGCGATCGCCGCGTCGCCCACGCCGCCGCAGCCGATGACGGCCACCGAGTCGCCGCGGCCCACGCCGCCGGTGTTGATGGCCGCTCCGATGCCGGCCATCACGCCGCAGCCGAGCAGGCCCGCGACCGCCGGGGACACGGACGGGTCGACCTTGGTGCACTGGCCGGCCGCGACCAGGGTCTTCTCGGCGAAGGCGCCGATGCCCAGGGCGGGGGAGAGTTCGGTGCCGTCCTCCAGGGTCATCTTCTGCTTCGCGTTGTGCGTGTCGAAGCAGTACCAGGGGCGGCCGCGCAGACAGGCCCGGCACTGGCCGCACACCGCTCGCCAGTTGAGGACCACGAAGTCGCCGGGGGCCACGTCGGTGACGCCTTCGCCGACCGACTCGACGACGCCTGCCGCCTCGTGGCCGAGCAGGAAGGGGTAGTCGTCGCTGATGCCACCCTGCTTGTAGTGCAGGTCGGTGTGGCAGACCCCGCAGGCCTGGATCTTCACCACGGCCTCGCCGGGGCCCGGGTCGGGGATGAGGATCGTCCGGATCTGCACCGGCTCGTTCTTGCCGGGGGCGATGACACCGCGTACCTGCTGGGCGGCCATGTCGGGCTCCTTCACATGGACAGTGGGGCGCTGATCATGTTGGCACAGGGGCGGACCGGTGCGTCATCGCCTGTGGACAACCGAGGTGTACAGGGAGTGGGGTATGTCGAGCTGACGATCGAACAAAAGGTCGAACAAATGGTCGTATGGGTGGTCGCGGAGGGCGGATGACTTCAGATGGTTACACCTTGTTTTCAGCCCCATCGAGCGGCGGACCGCTCATTTGGTTACTCTGTGCGGGACGGACAGCTCATTTGGGTCCCACCCGCACCCACGGTCCGTCCCGGGACAAGCCAGTCACCACGGCCTGCTCTCATGTGAGTTGACCGGCGCCACCGCGTCCGAAGTGCCCTTGTTCAGACCCGAGTGGACGCAGGCGGCCGACAGCAGAGTGGTCCTGTGCGCCCCGAGGGTGACCCGACACATAAGGAGTGCGCGGTGACACCGGAGACAACGAATCTCGATCAAGGCCTCAAGGCACGGACAGAGGTCACGGACCGGGCGGAGAAGCTCGGCAGCCTGGACGTGTGGGCCAGGTCCGCCCCCATCAGGCTGGCGGGCTACGAGGACGATCTGGCCGAGCCCCACATCCTGCCCAGCGTGGACTGACCGTCGGGCCGTGACGGATGGGCCGTGACCGACGGGCCCGCGCCGTGCCGAGCCGGGACCGTCGGGTGGCCGTCCGGGGCGCCTGGCGGTGGTCAGTCGGTCGGTGGTCAGTCAGTCGGTGGGTCGGGGCCGTGCCGGTACGTCGATCCTGTCGCCTTCCGGGTGTACTGCCCCAAGAACGAAGAGTTCGGTCGATTGCAGGAGCCCTGTGCGACGGGCTGCGACGTACCGGCACGGCCCGCTCCCGCGGTGTTGTGATCGGGGGGACATGTCAAACTCGTGTTCATGCTGATCAGAGACGCCGTGGCCGACGACTGGCCGCGGATCTGGCCGTTCTGGCGCCGCATCGTGGCCGCCGGCGAGACCTACGCCTGGGACCGGGACACATCCGAGGAGGATGCCCGCGCCCTGTGGATGGCGCCGGGCAAGCGCGTGTTCGTCGCCGAGGACGAGATCTCGGGTGCCGTCGTGGGCTCCGCCTACGTCACCCCCAACTACGGCGGCCCCGCGGCCGATGTGGCCAACGCCGGGTTCATGGTCGACCCGGACCGCACCGGCCGGGGCGTGGGCCGGGCCCTGGCGGAGCACGTCCTGCGGGCGGCCGAGGCCGACGGTTACCGGGCGATGGTCTTCAACGCCGTAGTGGAGACCAACCCGGCCGTGAAGCTGTGGACAACCCTGGGCTTCGAGATCGTGGGTACGATCCCGGCTGCCTTCACCCACCCGACCCACGGCAGAGTAGGTCTGCATGTGATGCATCGAGCACTCTGACGGACGGTGTCGTGGCAATCGGGGTGCCCGTTCGGCTGCAGAGGTGCGGGGAACGGCACGGTCAGCCCTCAGCGACCCGCATCCGATCCACCACCCTCACCCCACAGCCAGCGGAGCTGTACGCGTCCAAGGTCGCAGCCTCTCCAGCTGTCCTGCCACTGCCAGCAGGACGCCCTCGCTCCCGGGCCGTCCCACCAGCTGGACAGCCCCCGGCACCCCCGAGGGCAACACCCCGAACGGCACCACCATCGCCGGCCACCCCGTCAGATTCCATGGGGGAGTCAACGGCGAGTAGTACGTGTTGACCAGGACATTCCGCAGCCAGCCCCGCTTGTGCCACTCCGCGGCGGCGGGCCCCCGCCGGGCCAGCGCGGGTGTGAGCAGCACATCGTGCTCCGCGAAGAAGGGTGTGAGCCGCTCCCGCAACTGCTGCCGGCGTACACCGGTCCGTACCGAGTCCACGAACCGGCGCCCCAGCCCCGCGTGCACCCGCGTGCGCGGTGCCAGCCGCCGGGGATCGAGCCCCTCCGCGTCCACCGCCGTCCCGGCCGTCCAGTGCGCCAGCGAGGTCGTACCCAGCCACACCGGATACGGCGGGTCCGCGCGACGCACCCGATGCCCCGCCCCGGCGAGCAACCGGGCCGCCGCACGGGCCGCCGCCGCGTGGGGCCGGGTGACGGCGACGCCCGCGAGGGGGCTGCGCACGGAGACGGCGACCGAGAGAGCGGCGGGCTCATCGGTGCGTACGGCGTCGGTGGCGGCCAGTACCGAGAACATCAGCGTTGCGTCCTCGACCGTCGTCGCCAGCGGCCCGTTCTCGGACATACCGAACCAGTCGCCGTGACCGATGCCCGCCGGAATCAGCCCGTGTCCCGGCTTCAGGCCGATCAGGCCGCAGTTGGCGGCGGGTATCCGCAGCGAACCCATACCGTCGTTGCCGAGGGCCAGGGGCACCATCCCGGCGGCGACCGCCGCAGCGCTGCCCCCTGAGGACCCGCCCGCGCTGCGTGTGGTGTCCCACGGGTTGCGAGCCGTGCCGTACACCCCCTCCGTGGTGCCGAAGACACAGAGCTCGGGGACGTTCGTCAGGCCCACCACGACGGCTCCCGCCGCACGCAGCCTGGCCACCGTGACGTGGTCCTCCCGCGCCGGGGTGTCCGGGCTCGCCGCGCTGCCGTTGCGGGTGGACTCGCCGCGTACGGCCAGGTTGTCCTTGACCGCCACCGGTACGCCCGCCAGGGGGAGGTCGGTCAGGTCCGCCCGGGACGCCACCTCGTCCGCCTCGGCGAGCGCCGCCGCCGCGCGTACGTGGCGGAAGGCGCCCACGCGCGCGTCGAGCAACTCGATCCGCGCCAGGTGCTCGGCCACCACCTCGCGCGGCGTGACCCGCTTCTCGCGGACGGCGGCAGCGATCTCGGCGGCGGTCCGGCCGGCCCAGCTGGTCACGATGGCTCCTCGGGGACGTGGTCTCAGCGATGAGTACTCATGCATACGAGACGTACTGTGCCTCGGTGTCGGCCGTCGCGTCGAGAGCCGACGTGCCGGGAGCCGTCGTGCCGGGACGCGCTTGGACATTCGATTGGACTTCGCGCTCTCGTACGACGCCCCGGACATCGGCGGCCGGGACGCCCTGGTCGCGGCACAGCCGGTCGCCGACCACCTGCAGTGGTGGCCGGCGGAGGCCGACGTGTCCATCCGGGACGGCTGGTTCTACCACGCCGACCAGCAGCCCAGGTCGGTCCAGCAGTTGACGGACATCTACTTCGGCTCGGTGGGCCGCAACGCGGTCCTGCTGCTCAACGTCCCGCCGGACGACCGGGGCCTCCTCCCGGCCGCCGACGTGATCCGCCTGCGGGAGTTCCGCGAGCGTATCGGCAGGGAGCTGCCGGAGGACCTGGCACGCGGGGCGCTCACCACTCGGTCCCCGGGCGTGATCACGGTGGACCTCGGCCACTCCCGAGAGGTGGACCGCGTCCGGCTCGCGGAGGACATCCGATACGGCCAGCCAGTGGAGGGCGTGGTGATCGAGGCCCACACCGACGGAGCCTGGAGGCGCGTCACCGAGGCGGGCACCATCGGCGCCAGCCGGATCCTGCTCCTACTCACCCCGGTACGGGCACGCCGCTGGCGAGTACGGGTGACAGCCACCCGCCACACCCCTCACCTGGCCAACTTCGAACTACACCGCTCCCACCTCTGAGAGCGAAGGCCCCCGGCCCCCAGGGCAGGGGCGCGGGGAACGGCGCGCTCAGCCACGACGAGCCCGCACACAACGAACAACCCCCGCCCCCGCCCCCCATCCCGCTCAAGCTCCGCAGGACCCGCAGGGCCCCGTACTGTCCCGCTCGATCAACCCCGGCACAGGCACCCCCACAGCCCGCGCGGGCCCCCCGTCCAACAGCGAGGTCAACTCCACCGCCGCGGTGCGGCCGAATGCCACCGTGTCCCGGGACAACGCCGACAACCACGGCTTGACCATGCGGCACAGCGCCGAGTCCTCCCAGGCCACGACCGATACGTCACCCGGTACCGAGAAGCCCAGCTCCGTCGCGGCGGCGACCCCGGCGACGGCCATCACGTCGTTGTCGTAGACCAGCGCGGTCGGCGGCGAGCCGCCCTTCAGCACGCCACCCTCCAGGACGCGGCGCGTGACGGCCGCACCCTCCGCGTCGGAGTAGTCCGTGGTCACCGAGCACACCTCCGCGAGCCCGCGCCGGTCCGCCTCGGCGCGCAGCGTACGGATCCGTCGCTCCGTGTGCGCGAGCCCGGGCAGCCCCGCGATGTGCACGATCCGCCGGTGCCCCAGCTCGTACAGCCGCCCGACGACGGACGCCATCGCCCCCGCGTCGTCCGCCCAGACCGTGGACAGACCCGGATGCCGGGCGTCCGGGGCCCCGCCGATGACCACCGCCGGCAGCCCCAGTTCGTCGAGCAGGTCGGGGCGCGCGTCGGCGGTGCGCGGGTCGACGACCAGCACCCCGTCCACGCGGTGCTCCGCCCACCAGCGCCGGTACACCGCGCACTCGTCGTCGACGTCCTCGACCACCTGGAAGAGCAGTCCGAGGTGACGCTCGGCCAGAACCTCCTGTATGCCCGAGATGAGCTGCAGGAAGAACGAGTCCACGCCGAGGGTGTGCGCGGGCCTGGCCAGGACGAGGCCGACCGTCGCCGTGCCCTCGCCGGACAGCTGGCGCGCCGCCGTGCTGGGCCGCCAGCCCAGCTGTTCGGCGACCCGGCGCACGCGGTCCCGAGTGATCTCGGAAACCCCTGGCCGGTCGTTGAGCGCGAACGAGACCGCGCTCTCGGAGACCCCGGCGCGCTGCGCGATGTCCTTCATCGTCGGCCGGCGCGCGGGAGACCGCTTGGCTGGCAACTGCTCCCCATTTCACTGAAGCCCTGCTCAATGGCGCCTCGTACTAAAGCGCTTGAGTCAGGTCACTCTAAAGCGCATTAGTGATCTGTCGCAAGAGGAGAGGGAGAGCGCCTCTGACCTGGATCTATGTCGAGCTGATGAATTTAGCGAGGCGGAATCCATTGACTTCCCCACCGCGCAGGATGCAAGGTCTGCCCGTCACCCCTGACCCACACCGTCGCAAAGGAGCCCGGTCACCGTGCGCATGCCTCGCAGAGCACTCGCCGCCGCTGTCGTCGCCCTGGTCCTGCCGCTCAGCGCCTGCGGCTCCGGGGGTGACGACAGTGGTTCCACGGACGCCTCCGGCAAGGTCGAGGGCGACATCACCTTCCAGACCTGGAACCTGCGGGCCAACTTCAAGCCGTACTTCGAGGGTCTGGTCGCCGACTTCGAGAAGAAGTACCCCGGCACGAACGTGAAGTGGGTCGACCAGCCCGCCGAGGGCTACGCAGACAAGATCAGCGCGGACGCGGCCGGCGGCACCCTGCCCGACGTCGTGAACGTCTCGCCGGACCTCGTCGCCCCGCTCGCCAAGGCGGGCCTCGCGCTCGACCTCGACAAGGCCGCCGCGAAGTACAGGAAGGAGTACCTGCCGGGTGCGTGGGCCAGCCACGAGATACCTGGCATGGAGGGCACGTACGCCTTCCCGTGGTACCTGAACACCGGCCCGCTCTTCTACAACAAGTCGCTGTTCGAGGAAGCGGGCCTGGACGCCTCGAAGCCGCCGAAGACGTACGACGAACTCTTCGACGACGCTATGGAGTTGGCGGACAAGAGTGACGGCGAGGTCGCGACTCTGGCGAACGTGCCCACCATCGAGGACTTCGGCCGTTACGGCGTCGAGTTGATGAACAAGGAAGGCACGGCCTTCGCCTTCAACGACGCCAAGGGCGTGCAACTCCTGAGTAAGTACAAGGAGTTGTACGACCACAAGGCACTCGACTCGCAGGCGCTGACCGCGACCCCCGAGTCGTCCGGCAAGAAGTTCCTCACCGGCGCCGTCGCCATGAACCCGGGCAGCGCCCTGGACCTCGGCAGGTTCAAGCAGGAGGCGCCGAACCTCTACAAGAACATCGGCATCACCGACCAGATCACCAGCACCGGCAAGGTCAACATGTACGTCATGGGTGTGATGGTGAACGCCCGGACGAAGCAGAAGCCCGCCGCCGTCGCCTTCGCGCACTTCGTCACCGACGCGCAGAACCAGATGTCGTTCGCCAAGAAGGTCGCGATCTTCCCGAGCACGGCCGGTTCGCTCGACGACCCGTACTTCACCAAGGAGGACGGCACGGACGAGACCCGCGTCCGGATCGCCGCCGCCGGCTCCCTGAAGAACGCCGTCAACTACACGCCGGTGCTGTTCAGCGAGCAGATGAAGACCGAACTGCGCAACTCCGTCGCCAAGGCGCTGCAGGGCAAGGTGAGCCCGAAGGAAGCCCTCGACAACGCTGTCAAGGCGTGTGACCGCCTGCTCCAGCAGCAGGGCTGATCGACATGTCGAGTTCCCCCAGTACGGCTCCCCCCGGCAGGGTCTCCTCCGGCAAGGCGTCCGTCGGTGCCGTTCCTCCCGACAACGGCAGCGGCGACGGCGGCAGCGGCAGTGGCGACAGCGGCGGACGCCCGGCCGGGACCGCGGCCCGAGTGCGGCGGCAACTGCCCACCAGCCCCTGGCTGTTCGCCGCCCCGGGACTGCTGGTCGTGGGCATCTTCATCCTCTATCCGTTCGTCTCGACCGTGGTCAACGCCTTCACCGACCGCCGGACCCTGATCCCCGGCGAGTTCGTGGGCCTGGCCAACTTCCGGGAGCTGCTGCACGACGAGATGTTCTGGATCGGCCTGCGCAACAGCACGCTGTACGTCGTGGGGGTGGTCCCCGCGCTCGTACTGCTGCCTCTGCTGCTCGCGCTCCTGGTTCAGAAGAACATCCCCGGCATCGCCTTCTTCCGGTCGGCCTTCTACACCCCGGTCGTCGCCTCCATCGTCGTGGTGGGCCTCATCTGGGTATGGCTGCTGGACGAACGCGGCCTGGTGAACTCGCTGTTGGAGGCGGTCGGGGTCGGCCGCGTCGGCTTTCTGAGCGACCAGTGGCTGCTCCTGCTGAGCGCCATGGCCGTCACGGTCTGGAAGGGCCTCGGCTACTACATGATCATTTACCTGGCCGCCCTCGCCAACGTGCCGCGCGAGCTGCACGAGGCGGCGGCCGTGGACGGGGCGGGCTCGATCCGCCGGTTCCTCACGGTCACCGTGCCCGCCGTCCGCTCCACGATGGTGCTGGTCGGCGCGCTCTCCTCGGTCGCCGCCTTCAAGGTGTTCTCCGAGGTGTACCTGATGGCGGGGCCCGGCGGCGGCCCCGCGGGCGAGGACACCACGCTCGTGATGCTCGTCCAGCGCACCGGCACCGGCCTGACCGGCCGGGTCGGCTACGCCTCCGCCATCTCCGTCGTCGTCTTCGTCGTCACCGTCGCGCTGATGCTGCTCGTGCTGCGCGCCGACCGGAAGGAGGACGCGTGAGTCCGGAAGGAGGACGCGTGAGTGTCGCCGACAAGGTCCGCGAGGTGCCGGCCGGCGCGGACGCGCCCCGCCGTCGTCGTCGCCAGCGCGTCACCGACGAGCACGGCAAGCATGTACGGGTGTGGGAACTCGCCCTGCGGTACGTGTTGTTGCTCGCCGTTCTGGCGCTGACCGTCGGGCCGTTCCTGTGGCAGCTCTCCACCTCGCTGAAGGGGCCGACCGAGGACATCTTCAGTTCGCCGCCGAAGTTCCTGCCGGGTGAACCGACCCTGCACAACTACGACCGGGTCGCCCGGACCATCCCCGTGTGGGACTACGCCTTCAACTCGCTGAAGGTCGCCACCGCCAACGTCGTCACGAACTGCGTGGGCGCGGCGCTCGCGGGCTACGCGCTGGCCCGGCTGCGCTACCGCGGCCGCAAGGTGGCCACGCTCGTGTTCATCCTCGCGATGCTCGTGCCCGTGGAGGGCATCATCATCGCCCAGTTCACGACCATGCGTGAGCTGGGCCTGAACAACACCCTCATCGGGGTCGTCCTGCCCGGCTGCATCGGCGCGATGAACGTCCTGCTGATGCGCAACGCGTTCCTCAACCTCCCGTACGAGATCGAGGAGGCGGCCTTCGTCGACGGCGCGAACACCTGGCAGCGGTTCCTGCGGATCGCGCTGCCCTCGGTGAAGGGCACGCTCGCCGTGGTCGCGATCTTCGCCTTCATGGGCGCCTGGGACGACTTCCTGTGGCCCTTGATCGTGCTCAGCGACCCGGACAAGTTCACTCTGACCATCGGGCTCAACTATCTGCACGGCACCTTCGCCAACGATGAACGGCTGGTCGCCGCGGGCACGATCATCGCGGTGGCCCCGCTGATCGCCCTCTTCGCCTGCCTGCAGCGGTACTTCTTCCGTGGGGTCGGCGAGGGTGCGGTGAAGGGGTGAGGCCCGCGGCTACCGGCCGTAAGCCTCGCGGGCCGGGCGCGGTGACCGGTCGCCTGGCTTGCGAGCCGCGCGCGGTGACGGTGCCACCGAGGAGCGGCGGCCGGTCGTCGGGTGCGGGCCGGTGGGGGCTGGTCGCGCAGTTCCCCGCGCCCCTGAAGGGCGGCGGCCGTGTCGCGGGACGGCCCCCGACGGCGAGCAGCCCGTACACCCCCACATACGCACCACAGAAACAGGACTAGGACTCCCGGATGTCTTCTGCCGTGCGCTTCGGCGTCAACTACACCCCGAGTGAAGGATGGTTCCACCACTGGCTCGACTTCGACCTCGACTCCGTGCGCGCCGACCTCGACTCGATCGCCGCACTCGGCCTCGACCACATACGGGTCTTCCCGATCTGGCCCTACTTCCAGCCGAACCGCTCGCTGATCCGCCCGCGTGCCGTGGAACAGCTCGTGACGCTGGCGGATGCGGCAGCCGAGCGGGGTTTGGACGTCAACGTGGACGGACTGCAGGGCCACTTGTCGAGTTTCGACTTCCTGCCCGCGTGGACGCAGACCTGGCACCGGCGGAATCTCTTCACCGACCCGGAGGTCGTCGAAGGGCAGGCCGAGTACCTGCGGACCCTCGCCGCCGCCCTCGCCGACCGGCCCAACTTCATCGGCATGACCGTGGGCAACGAGGTCAACCAGTTTTCGGCGGGCCCCCACCCGGACCCCGACCGGGCGGCAGCCGATGTGATCGACGCCTGGCTGGAGCGGATGCTCGCGGCGTGCGAGAAGGGCGCGCCCGGCAAGCTGCATCTGCACGCGGAGTACGACGCGGCCTGGTACCAGGACGACATGCCGTTCACCCCGGCGCAGGCCGCGCGGCGCGGCGCGGTCACCGCCGTGCACTCGTGGGTCTTCAACGGCACGGCCCAGCGGCACGGCCGTACCGGCGTCGCGAGCGAACACCACGCCGCCTACCTGATCGAGCTGAGCAAGGCCTGGGCCGACGACCCGTCGCGCCCGGTCTGGCTCCAGGAGGTCGGCGCACCGGCGCCGCTGGTCCCCGCGGAGCATGCCGCCGCCTTCACCGAGGCGACCGTCGCGAACGCCCTGGACTGCACGGACCTCTGGGGCATCACCTGGTGGTGCTCCCACGACGTGTCCCGCGACCTCGCCGACTTCCCCGAACTCGAATACGGACTCGGGTTGTTGAGCAATGACCGCCGCCCCAAGGACAGTGCGCGGGTGCTGGCCCGCGCCGCCCGCTCGGCCCGCGAGCACCCGTACACCCCCAAGGCCCGCAGCACGGCACTCGTCGTGCCCGACGACCCCGCCGGCCGTTCCGTCTGCGCACCGGGCGGCCCGGTATTCGAGGCGTTCTTCCGGCTCACCGCCGACGGCGCCCGACCGACCACCGTCCTCGCGTCCCGCGCGAGCGACGTGGAGCACCTCACCGCACGAGGCATCACCGAAGTCGTCACTCCCGGTCAAGTTCCGTAACCCCCACAGGAAACAAGAACTCCCACAAGGAGGCACTTGCTCGTGAACCCCACCAGACGCACCGTCCTGCTCGTCGCCGGCACCGGGACGGCAGCGGCCCTGCTCCCGGCGACACCCGCGGCAGCGGCGGAGGCGGCGACCGCCCCCGCCGCCGAGGCCGCCGCCTCGGCGCTCCAGCCGTACGCCTCCTACTGGTACCCGGACTCGTTCCCCTCGGGCTCACCGGGCGCGGGCATCACCTGGCGCAGTCTGAAGGCGTGGAGCGCCGACACCGACACCGACCTCGCCTTCAACACGGCGTCCGTGCCGCTCGCCGAACGGTTCACCCCGACGCCGGTGAACACGACGGCACGCGCCGGACAGGCCCGTATCCAGTCGCTGGTCTCCTTCGGACCCACCGCGAGCAACCCCTCGCAGGGCGCGGCCACCGCCGACTACTACGCGCTCACCCACTGGAGTTACGTCGACGAGCTGGTCTTCTGGGGCGGCTCCTCCGGCGAGGGCCTGATCCTGGCGCCGAACGCGCCCGTCGTGGACGCCGCCCACCGCCACGGCGTACCCGTTCTCGGCAATGTGTTCCTGCCGCCCGCCGCGTACGGCGGCCAGTTGCAGTGGACCCGTGACCTGGTGCAGAAGGACGCGGCGGGACACTACCCCCTGGCGGCCCAGCTCGTCGCGGTCGCCGAGGCGTACGGCTTCGACGGCTGGTTCGTCAACCCCGAGACGGGCGGCGGCAACGCGGCGCTCGCCACCGACATGCTCGGCTTCCTCACCGAGCTGAAGGCGCTCAGCGCGGCGAAGGGGCAGCGGGTCACCTGGTACGACTCGATGACCGTCAACGGCTCGGTGAGCTGGCAGGGCGCCCTCAACAACCAGAACCGGGTGTTCTACCAGGCCGCCGACACGATGTTCATAGACTTCCGCTGGTCGGCGAGCAGCCTGGTCTCCTCCGGTACGGCCGCCCAGCAACTGGGGCGTAGCCGTTACGAGTTGTGGGCGGGCGTCGATGTCGAGGCCAACGGCTGGAACCGGTCCGTGAACTGGGACGCCATGGTTCCCAGCGGCTCGGCGCACATCGTGTCGGTGGGCTTCTACCGGCCCGAGTGGACCCGCAACCACCTGCCCGCCACCCGCACGCCCGGCGACTTCCACGCCGCCGACGACCGCTTCTGGAGCGGCCGTTCACTCGATCCGGCGCGCCCCGACACCACCGACACCTGGCGGGCGCCCGCCGTCTCCGTCGCCGACCGCTCGACCGTCACCGGGCTCCCGTTCGCGAGCACGTTCAACACCGGGCACGGACTGCGCTGGTACGAGGACGGCGAGGTGACGTCGACGGCGCAGTGGAACCATCTCGGCCTCCAGGACCGGCTGCCGTCCCGGCGCTGGGTCACGCGCACGACGGGACAGCACCCCGCCGTCACCTTCGACTTCGGCGACGCCTGGCGCGGCGGCAGCAGCGTCCTGGTCGACGGCACCCTGGACGCTCCCACCACGCTGGATCTCTACGCGACCCGCCTGCCGATCGGCGCGGACACGGTCGTCGAGCTGACCCACCGGGCCGACTCGGGGAATGTGAGCGTCGAACTGGCCGTCGCCACCGCCGAACCGCCGGGGCCGGGGCAGCCGTACGCCTACACATACTTCCCGGTCACCGCCGGCGACGGCTGGCAGACCTCGACCGTACGGCTGACCGGTCTGCCCGCGGGCGGCACCGTCCACGCCCTCGGGGTCCGGCTCACCGGGGCCGGGGGTGGTGGTGCCGTGAAGTGGCGGCTCGGGGGCCTCGCCGTACGCGCTCAGGACACCGAGGCCCCGGGCACGCCCGCCGACGCGCGCGTCACCGGCGCCTCCGGGGGCGACCTGCGCCTCGCCTGGCGCGCGGCCACCGGCGGCGGCGTACGCCACTACACGCTGCACCGGGTGATGCCCGACGGCACTCGGCGTTTCCTCGGCGGAACCGCTCAGCAGGCCTTCTTCGTTGGAGGACTGACAGCGGAAGGAGGCGAGACGGCGGCGAGGTTCGAATTGCGGGCCGTTGGGGAGCTTTACACCGCGTCGGCCCCCGCGACCCTGACCCACACCTGGTGACCGCCGACCACCGGTACCACCGGTACCACCGGTAACAGCGACAACCCGCACAACGGAGTTACGGAGCACCCCGCATGCATGACGACCGCGGCCTGGTCGAAGCCCGCCTCAAGCGCGTGCTCGACGAGCGCATACGACCCGCCGTGTACCCCGAGTCCCTGCCGCTGGAAGTGGCGGTGTGGAACGCGCCCGGCGAGCCGGTGCCCGTCGAAGAGGGGCTGGCGGCCACGCCGTCCCCGGTGGCGGTCGGCGACAGGTGGGGTGCTCCCTGGGGCACCAGCTGGTTCCGGGTGACGGGGACCGTGCCCGAGGAGTGGGCCGGGAGGACCGTCGAGGCGCTCCTCGACCTCGGCTTCGACGAGAACATGCCCGGCTTTCAGTGCGAGGGCCTCGTCTACCGGCCCGACGGGACCCCCGTGAAGGGCCTCAACCCCCGCAACCAGTGGGTGAGGATCGGCGCGCCCGTCGTGGGCGGCGAGGAGGTGCGCCTGCACATCGAGGCCGCCTCCAACCCCGTCATCCTCGACTACCACCCCTTCCAGCCGACGCGGCTCGGCGACAAGGAGACGGCCGGCGGCGAACCGCAGTACAAGCTGGCCCGGATGGATCTCGCCGTCCTCGACGAGACGGTGTGGCAGCTCGTCATCGACCTGGAGGTCCTGGGCGAGCTGATGGCCGAACTGCCGGTGGAGTCCGCACGTCGCTGGGACATCCTGCGCGCGGTGGAGAAGGCCCTCGACGCCGTCGACCTGCAGGACGTCGGCGCCACGGCCGCCGCGGCCCGCTCCCAGCTGGAAGCGGTGCTGTCGGCTCCGGCCGTGCCCTCCGCCCACCGCATCAGCGCGGTGGGCCACGCGCACATCGACTCGGCGTGGCTGTGGCCGCTGCGCGAGACCGTGCGCAAGGTCGCCAGGACCACCTCGAACATGACCGCACTCCTGGAGGACGAGCCCGACTTCGTCTTCGCCATGTCGCAGGCCCAGCAGTGGGCCTGGGTGAAGGAGCACCGGCCCGAGGTGTGGACCCGGGTGAAGAAGGCGGTCGCCGACGGGCGGTTCGTGCCCACCGGCGGTATGTGGGTCGAGTCGGACACCAACATGCCCGGCTCGGAGGCCATGGCCCGCCAGTTCGTGCACGGCAAGCGGTTCTTCATCGACGAGTTCGGTGTCGACAACGACGAGGCCTGGCTGCCCGACACCTTCGGCTTCGCCGCCGGACTGCCGCAGATCATCAAGGCGGCCGGCTCCAAGTGGCTGCTCACGCAGAAGATCTCGTGGTCGCAGACCAACAAGTTCCCGCACCACACCTTCCAGTGGGAGGGCATCGACGGGACGCGGATCTTCACGCACTTCCCGCCCGTCGACACGTACAACTGCTCGATGAAGGGCAGCGAGATCGCCCACGCGGCGAACAACTTCAAGGACAAGGGCGTCGCCCGGCACTCCCTGGCGCCGACCGGCTGGGGCGACGGGGGCGGCGGCACGACCCGGGAGATGGTCGCCAAGGCGGCCCGCCTCAGGGACCTCGAAGGCTCGGCGACCGTGGTCTGGGAGGCCCCGGAGAAGTTCTTCGAGAAGGCGGAGGCCGAGTACCCGAACGCCCCGGTCTGGGTCGGTGAGCTGTACCTGGAACTGCACCGCGCCACCCTCACCAGCCAGGCCAGGACCAAGCAGGGCAACCGCCGCAGCGAGCACCTGCTGCGGGAGGCCGAGCTGTGGGCGGCGACCGCGGCCGTCCGGACGAAGTTCACCTATCCGCACGAGCAGTTGGACCGGCTCTGGAAGACGGTCCTGCTCCACCAGTTCCACGACATCCTGCCCGGCTCGTCCATCGCCTGGGTGCACCGCGAGGCCCGCAGGACCTATGAGGCGGTGGCCGAGGAACTGAACGGCGTCATCGGCGCCGCCCAGCGCGCGCTGGCCGGTGAGGGGACGACCACCCTCGCCTTCAACTCGGCGCCGCACACCCGCGACGGAGTCCCCGCCGGTGGTGCGCGGACCCCGGCCGTCGGCGGCGAGTGCACGCTCGTGCCGCGCACGGACGGCGGCTTCGTCCTCGACAACGGATGTCTGCGGATCGAGATCGACGCGCGCGGGCTCGTGGTCTCCGCGTTCGACCTCGCCGCGGACCGCGAGACCCTCGCACCCGGCGAGGCGGCCAACCTGCTGCAGATCCACCCCGACTTCCCCAACATGTGGGACGCCTGGGACGTGGACGAGTTCTACCGGAACACGGTCACCGACCTGGTCGACGCCGACGAGGTCGCCCCCGGTGACGACGGCGTCTCGGTCCGGATCGTGCGCACCTTCGGGGCGTCGAAGGTCACGCAGGTGCTGTCGCTCGCGCCGGGGGAGTGGCGGCTCGACATCGACACGGAGGTCGACTGGCACGAGACGGAGAAGTTCCTGAAGATGGCCTTCCCGCTCGACGTGCACGCCGAGCGGTACGCGTCCGAGACGCAGTTCGGGCACTTCTTCCGGCCGACGCACACCAACACGTCCTGGGAGGCCGCCAAGTTCGAGGCCTGCAACCACCGGTTCGTCCACCTGGAGGAGCCCGGCTGGGGCGTCGCCGTCGTCAACGACTCGACGTACGGCCACGACGTGACGCGTACGGTCCGTGGCGACGGCGGTACGACCACCACGGTCCGCGTCTCGCTGCTGCGTGCCCCGCGCTTCCCCGACCCCGAGACCGACCAGGGCGTGCATCGCTTCCGGCACGCGCTCGTGCCCGGTGCCGCGATCGGTGACGCCGTGCGCGAGGGGTGGCGGATCAACTCGCCCCAGCGGAAGGTCGCCGGCGGGGCTTCGGAGGTCGCGCCCCTGGTGACCGTCGCGCAGGACGCGGTCGTGGTCACCGCGGTGAAGCTCGCCGACGACGACAGCGGCGATGTCGTCGTCCGCTTCCATGAGTCGAGGGGCGGGCGCAGCCGGGCCACGCTCACTGCGGGCTTCGACGTCGAGTCGGTGACGGTGACGGACCTCTTGGAGCGTCCGCTCCCGGACGCCACCGCCCCCGACCAGGACGGCAACCGGCTGACCCTGAAACTCCGCCCGTTCGAGTTGGTGACCTTGCGGCTCAAGCGCGCCTGAGGCCGTTTTCAGGCTGCGGGCGCGTTGTGGTTGCTCGCGCAGTTCCCCGCGCCCCTAGAAACGGGGCTGCGCCCCGGCTTTCGTGCTTCCAGGGGCGCGGGGAACCGGGCGACGAGCCCCCACCGGCCCGCAGGTGCGCACCGGGCCCCGGTCTTTCGCTTCCAGGGGCGCGGGGAACTGCGCGGCCAGCCCCCACCGGCCCGCAGACGAACGCACCACCCCCGATGTCGGGCCGCCCAGCTTCAGCCCCCTAAGGCTGGAGCTGGGCCCGAAGCCACTGCTCCACCTCGCCCACATGGGCCGCCGCAGCCGCCCGCGCCGCCTCGGGATCATGCGCGACCAGCGCCCGGTGGATGGCGGCATGTTCCCGCCGGGTCCGCTCGAACGCCCCCTCCTCCTGATACCCCCGCCACACCCGCGCCCGGAACGTCCGCGAGGACAACCCGTCCAGGATGGCCGCCATCGTCTCGTTGCCCGCGGCCCCCGCGATGACCCGGTGGAACGCCAGGTCGTGGGAGAGGATCTCCTCCGGATCGTCCGTGGCGTTCATGGCCGTCAGATGCTTCTCCACCTCGGCGAGCTGGTCCGCGGTGATCCGCGCGGCGGCCAGTGCCGTCGCCGTCGACTCCAGGATCCGCCGCACCTCCAGCAGTTCGACCAGACGTGGGCCGCGCGAGAGGTCCGCGACGACCCCGAAGGTCTCCAGCAGATCCCCGGCCTCCAGCTGGGTGACGTAGATCCCGGAACCGTGCCGGGCCTCCAGTACGCCCAGCACCGTGAGCGCCCGGATCGCCTCGCGCATGGAACTGCGTGAGATGCCGAGCTGCGAGGCCAGATCGCGCTCGGTCGGCAGCCGCGCGCCAGGCTCCAGACGGCCCTCGCCGATCATCGCCTTGATCCGGTCGATGGCGCGCTGTGTCACGGTCCCCTTCTGGGGGGCCGCAGCCGGGGCCGCCGTCGCCGCCTCGGGCAGGCTCTCGTCCACGCCATGTCCTCCTGTCGCCGGATGCGCCGCAGTCTAACCAGTCAAGTGGTCCGACCACTACGCGCAAAAACAGCAAAATTAGCGACCCAGGGGTGTTGTCAGAGCGAAGTGGTCTGATAAATATGCGTGGCACCTGCTCGATCACGCTGGATCACGCTCAATGAGGAGCCGATAGATGGCCGGCAGAACTGTGCGGTACAGGAACGGGCGAAACGCCTCGCGAGCGATCTGTGCGACGGCTGCGGCCGTCTGCGCCGCCCTCGCGCTCACGGCGTGCGGCAGCACCAAGGACACCGTCGACTCCGGCGGCGGCAAAGGCGACGGCAGCGGCAAGGTCGGGGTGATCCTGCCCCTGCTGACCTCGCCGTTCTGGCAGTCGTACAACGACTACGTGCCCAAGATGGCGAAGTCCGAGGACGTCGACGCCCTCAAGACCGTCAACTCCAACAGCGACCCCTCGCAGCAGATCACGGACATCAACAACCAGCTCAACCAGGGCGTGAAGGGCCTCGTCGTGGCCCCCCTGGACAGTGCCGCGATCTCCGCGGGCCTCGACCAGGCCGAACGCAAGGGCGTGCCCGTGGTCGCCGTGGACGTGGCGCCCGAGAAGGGCAAGGTCGCGATGGTCGTCCGCGCCGACAACGTCGCGTACGGGGAGAAGGCCTGCGAGTACCTCGGCGAGCAGATCCCCTCCGGCAAGGTCGTCCAGATCATGGGCGACCTCGCCTCGGTCAACGGCCGCGACCGCTCCGAGGCCTTCCGCGCCTGCGTCAAGGAGAAGTTTCCGAAGCTGAGGGTCCTGGAGATCCCCGCCAAGTGGGAGTCCGACACCGCGGCCTCCAAGCTGGACACGCTCCTCAACGCCAACCCGGACATCAAGGGCATCTACATGCAGGCGGGCGGCGTGTACCTGGCGCCCACGCTGCAGACCCTCAAGTCCAAGGGGCTGCTGAAGAAGGCCGGCGAGAAGGGCCACATCACGATCGTCTCGAACGACGGCATCACGCAGGAGTTCGACGCGATCCGCAAGGGCCAGATCGACGCCACCGTCTCGCAGCCGGCCGACCTCTACGCCAAGTACGGCATGTACTACATCAAGGCGGCGATGGAGGGGAAGACGTTCAAGCCCGGGCCGACCGACCACGACTCGGAGATCGTCAAGCTGTCGAGCGGCATCCTTGAGGACCAGCTGCCCGCGCCGCTGGTGACCAAGGAGAACGTCGACGACCCCGAGCTGTGGGGCAACACGGTCGAATGAGTACTCCACTCGTTGAGGCGCGGGGCATCGCCAAGCGGTACGGCCCCACCGTCGCCCTCGCCGACGGACAACTGACCGTGCACGCCGGCGAGTCCCACGCTCTCGTCGGCCGCAACGGCGCGGGCAAGTCCACCCTCGTCACCGTCCTGACCGGTCTCCAGGCACCCGACGAGGGCACGGTCCACTTCGACGGCGAGCCCGCGCCCTCGCTGACCGACCGGGACGCCTGGCGGCGCAAGGTGGCCTGCGTCTACCAGAAGCCCACCGTCGTACCTGAGCTGACGGTCGCCGAGAACCTCTTCATCAACCGGCAGCCCCGGGGTCGCGGCGGCTTCATCAGCTGGCGCCGGCTGCGGAGCGAGGCCGCCGAGGTCCTCGACACCTGGGACGTGCACGTCGACCCCGAGGCGCGGACCGCCGACCTCAAGGTCGAGGACCGCCAAATGGTGGAGATCGCACGGGCGTTGAGCTTCGGCGCGCGGTTCATCGTCCTCGACGAACCGACCGCCCAGCTCGACAACCGGGAGATCGAGCGCCTCTTCACCCGGATGCGCGCACTCCAGGAGTCCGGCGTCACCTTCCTGTTCATCTCGCACCACCTCCAGGAGGTGTACGAGGTCTGCCAGACCGTGACGGTCCTGCGGGACGCCCGCTGGATCACCACCGCGCCGGTGGCCGACCTGCCGCGGGCCGCCCTGGTCGAGGCCATGGCGGGGGAGTCCATCGCCGCGGTGGAGGAGAAGGCCGCCCGCGGGGAGGTGGACGCCGACGCGCCCGTCGTCCTCGAAGCGCACGGGCTGACCTCGGACTCGTACGAGAGCGTCGACCTGACCGTGCGCGGCGGGGAGGTCGTCGGTCTCGCCGGGTCCAGCGGCAGCGGCAAGATCGAGCTGGCCGAGTCCTTCACGGGGCTGCACACACCGACGGGCGGAAGCGCCCAACTTGAGGGCAGGCGCTTGCCGTTCGGCGATGTGACCGCCGCTCTGCGGGCCGGCGTCGGCTGCGTGCCGCGCGACCGGCACGGCCAGGGTCTCGTCTTCGGCATGACCGTCGGGGACAACGCGACCCTGAGCGTCCTGGACCGGCTCGGGCGGTACGGATTCGTCGGCACCGACCGCAGACGCGGCTTCGCCGGCGAGCTGATCGAGCGCCTCGACATCCACACCGAGGGGCCCGACCAGCCCGTGTCCGACCTCTCCGGCGGCAACGCCCAGAAGGTCGTCATGGCCCGCGCCCTCGCCTCCGACCCCAGGCTGCTGGTCCTGATCAACCCCACCGCGGGCGTCGACGTGAAGTCCAAGGAGTCCCTGCTCTCCCGCATGGACTCGGCCCGCGACGACGGCACCGCCGTCCTCGTCGTCTCCGACGAACTCGACGACCTGCGGCGCTGCGACCGCGTCCTTGTCCTCTTCCACGGCCGTGTCGTCGCCGAGCATCCGGCGGGCTGGCGCGACCACGAGCTGATCGCCTCCATCGAAGGAGTGGACCACCATGGCTGACACGAAGGCCCCGTCGGCCTCGGCCCCCACCCCCCTGCGGCCACTGCGGAGCAAGGCCGACGCCAAAGCCGTACTCCTGCGCAGGGCACGCGAACTCGCCCTCGTACCGGCCCTGTTGCTGCTGCTCGTGCTCGGTGCGTTCGTCAACGACGCCTTCCTCACCGAGCAGAACCTGATCTCCATCCTGGGTGCCTCGGCGGCCCTCGCGATGGTGGTCCTCGCCGAGTCGCTGGTGCTCATCACGGGCAAGTTCGACCTGTCCCTGGAGTCGGTCGTCGGCATCGCGCCCGCCGTCGGCGCACTGTTGCTGCTGCCCGCGGCGCAGTCCGGCTGGGGCACGGAGATGCCCGCGGGGGTCGCCCTGCTCGCGATCCTCGTCGTCGGCGCGGTCATCGGCGGGTTCAACGGCTTCCTCGTCGTGAAGCTCAAGCTCAACGCGTTCATCGTGACGCTCGCGATGCTGATCATCCTGCGCGGTCTGCTCGTCGGCGCGACCGAGGGCAAGACGCTGTTCGGGATGCCCGACACCTTCTACACGCTGGCCACCACCACCTTCCTGACCGTGCCCATCTCGGTGTGGCTGGCGGCGGCGTCGTTCGGAGTGGCCGGCTGCGTCCTCAAGTACCACCGCTGGGGGCGGGCCCTGTACGCGATCGGCGGCAACCCGGACGCGGCACGCGCGGCCGGTATCCGGGTCGAGCGCGTCATGCTCGGCGTGTTCGTCGTCGCGGGGACGCTGGCCGCGGTCGGTGGGCTGATGCAGACCGGGTATGTCGGCGCGATCAACGCCAACCAGGGTCAGAACATGATCTTCACGGTGTTCGCTGCCGCGGTGATCGGTGGGATCAGCCTCGACGGCGGCAAGGGCACGATGTTCGGCGCCCTTACGGGCGTTCTCCTTCTCGGAGTGGTCCAGAACCTGCTCACCCTCGCACAGGTGCCGTCCTTCTGGATCCAGGCCATCTACGGGGGGATCATCCTGGTCGCGTTGATGATCGCCCGCGTCACCACTGGCCGTGCGCAGGACTAAGGGCTGTCCCGTAATCCCCGGCGGGCGCACGACGACAGCTACGGCACCTCGCCGCGTTGTCGGATCGCCCGAATACGCCCAGTATGAGGACGACCCTCCGCCTTGCGATGCACCGCATCTGACGCCGCGCGCTGATCCACCGGGGATTACGGGACAGCCCTTAGGGCGTTGTGTGCGCCTGCGGGTCCGCTGTGGCTGAGCGCGCCCATGCGGCGGAGCCGCGGATGTCACAGCCCCGCGCCCCTGACGGGGCGCGATGCCGCACCGGACCTCGACAGTCCGCCTCCTTGTCCCTGACCGAAAGGCACTCCTGTGTCCTCATCCGCCGCTCCCCGCATCACCGCGGTCGACACCTATGACATCCGCTTTCCCACCTCGCGTGAGCTCGACGGGTCCGACGCGATGAATCCGGACCCCGACTACTCGGCGGCGTACGTCGTCCTGCGCACCGACGACGACACCGGCGACTGCCCGGAGGGGCACGGGTTCACCTTCACCATCGGGCGGGGCAACGATGTCCAGGTCGCCGCGATCGAGGCGCTGCGCCCGCACGTCCTCGGGCGGTCGGTCGACGAGCTGTGCGCGGACCCGGGATCACTCGCCCGCGACCTCACGGGCGACAGCCAACTGCGCTGGCTCGGGCCCGAGAAGGGCGTGATGCACATGGCGATCGGCGCCGTCGTCAACGCCGTCTGGGACCTCGCGGCCAAGCGCGCCCGCAAGCCCCTGTGGCAGCTCCTCGCCGACGCGACCCCCGAATGGCTCGTCACCCAGGTGGACTTCCGGTACATCGCGGACGTCCTCACTCCCGAGGACGCGCTCAGCCTGCTGCGCCGGGGCAGGGAGGGCTCGGCGGAACGTACCGCGCTGCTGAGGGAGCGCGGCTTCCCCGGCTACACCACCTCGCCCGGCTGGCTGGGCTACTCCGACGAGAAGCTCACCCGGCTGGCCCGCCAGGCAGTCGCCGACGGCTTCACCCAGATCAAACTGAAGGTCGGCGCCGACCTCGCCGACGACGTACGCCGCTGCCGGGTGGCCCGTGCCGTCGTCGGGCCCGACATCCGGATCGCCGTCGACGCGAACCAGCGGTGGAACGTCGACGAGGCCATCGAGTGGACCAGGGCGCTGGCCGAGTTCGACCCGTACTGGATCGAGGAGCCCACCAGCCCCGACGACGTCCTCGGGCACGCCGCCATCCGCAAGGCCGTCGCGCCGGTCAAGGTCGCCACCGGTGAGCACGTACAGAACCGGATCATCTTCAAGCAGCTGCTCCAAGCGGGCGCCATCGACGTCCTGCAGATCGACGCGGCCCGGGTCGGCGGCGTCAACGAGAACCTCGCGATCCTGCTCCTGGCGGCCAGGTTCGGCGTCCCCGTCTGCCCGCACGCCGGCGGTGTCGGACTGTGCGAACTCGTCCAGCACCTCTCGATGTTCGACTACGTGGCGCTCTCGGGGACGACCGAGAACCGCGTGATCGAGTACGTCGACCATCTGCACGACCACTTCCTCGACCCGGTGGTGATCGGAGAGGGTCGCTACATGGCACCCACCCTGCCCGGCTTCTCGGCGACCATGCGGCCGGAGTCCATCGCCGAGTTCACCTTCCCCGGCGGCACGTTCTGGGCCGCCGACCTCGACCGGCAGCAGACCGAGCAGAAGCAGCAGCAGACGCACAAGCAGCAGAAGGAGCAGGCGGCATGAGTGACTTCGAGGGACTCAAGGCGCTGGTGACGGGTGGCGCCTCCGGCATCGGCCGCGCCACCGCGGAACTTCTCGCCGCCCGCGGCGCCCGGGTCGCCGTGCTCGACCTGGACCCGGAGGGCGTCCAGAAACCCCTGCTCGGCTATCGGGCCGACGTCACCGACGACGACTCCGTACGCCGGGCCGTCGCCGCCGCGGTCACCGACCTCGGCGGCCTGGACGTGCTGATCAACAACGCGGGCATCGGCGCCCAGGGCACCGTCGAGGACAACGACGACGAGACCTGGCACCGCGTGATGGACGTCAACGTCGTCGGCATGGTCCGGACGGCCCGCGCAGCCCTGCCGCACCTGCGGAAGTCGTCGCACGCGGCCGTCGTCAACACCTGCTCCGTCGCCGCCACCGCGGGCCTGCCGCAGCGCGCCCTGTACTCCGCGTCCAAGGGCGCCGTCCTGTCGCTGACCCTCGCCATGGCCGCCGACCACATCCGTGAGGGCATCCGGGTCAACTGCGTGAACCCCGGCACGGCGGACACCCCGTGGGTCGGCCGCCTCCTGGACGCCGCGTCCGACCCGGCCGCCGAGCGGGCCGCCCTGGAGGCCCGCCAGCCCACCGGGCGCCTCGTCTCGGCCGATGAGGTCGCGGGCGCCATCGCCTACTTGGCGAGCCCGCTGTCGGGCGCCACCACCGGTACGGCCCTCGCGGTCGACGGCGGGATGCAGGGGCTGCGGCTGCGCCCGGCGGGCCGGTGACCGGCATGCGGAAGCAGATACGCACCCATGCGCTCGGCCGCGGTGCCGTCGAGGTCACCGCGCTGGGTCTCGGGGCCGCCGGTATCGCCGGCCTCTACAGCGAGGTCCCCGAGGAGCAGGCGCACGCGACCGTGAACGCGGCCTGGGACGCGGGCATCCGCTACTTCGACACCGCGCCCCACTACGGCATCGGCCACTCCGAACGACGTCTCGGCGCGGCCCTGCGCGAGCGTCCCAGGTCGGCGTACACCGTCTCGACCAAGGTGGGCCGCCGGCTGGAACCCACCGACGCGGGCGGCGACGACCTGGCCAACGGGTTCGCGGTGCCTGCCACGCACCGCCGGACGTGGGACTTCAGCGCGGACGGGATACGCCGCACCCTCGACGCCAGTCTGGAGCGGCTCGGTCTCGACCGGGTGGACGTGGTCTACCTCCACGACCCGGACGACCATGCCGAGGAAGCCTTCCGCGAGGGGTATCCGGCGCTGGAGGAACTGCGTGCGGAGGGGGTGGTGGGCGCGATAGGCGCGGGCATGAACCAGGCCGAGATGCTCACCCGCTTCGTCCGCGACACGGACGTCGACGTGGTCCTCTGCGCCGGCCGCTACACGCTCCTCGACCAGCGGGCGCTCACCGACCTGCTGCCGGCGGCCCAGGAACGCGGCACGTCCGTCGTCATCGGCGGCGCCTTCAACTCCGGGCTGCTGGCCGACCCGAAGCCCGGGGCCAGGTACGACTACAGCGCCGCGCCGCCCGAGTTGCTGGACCGGGCGCTGGCCCTCAAGGCGGCGGCGGACCGGCACGGCACGACTCTGCGGGCGGCGGCCCTCGCCTTCTGCGCGGCCCACCCGGCGGTCGCGGCCGTCCTCGTCGGAGCCCGGTCGCCCCACGAAGTACGCGACTGCGCAACGCAGTTCACGGCCCTCGTGCCCGCCGGTTACTGGCAGGAGCTGCGGGAGAGAGGACTCCTGCCCGTCGAAGCTCCGGTCCCGTCCGAGGAGCCGTCATGAGAGTCGCCCTGCACACCAAGGTGCGCGTCGACCGCGTCGACGCGTACGAGGCCGCCCACCGCGAGGTCCCCGGAGAACTCACGGACGCGATCCGCGCCGCGGGCGCCACGTCCTGGACCATCTGGCGCAGCGGCCCCGACCTCTTCCATCTCCTGGAGTGCGAGGACTACGCACGGCTGCTCGCCGAACTGGAGAAGCTGCCCGTCAACATCGCCTGGCAGTCCCGGATGGCCCAGCTGCTGGACGTGGTCCACGACTACTCGGCCGAGGGCTCGCAGGCGGGGCTGCCGGTCGTGTGGGAGCTGCCGTGACGGGCCGCACGGATGCCGTGGATGCCCACCATCACGTGTGGGACCTCTCCGTACGCGACCAGGACTGGCTCGTCGGCCCCGAACTCACGTCGCTGCGGCGGAACTTCACGGCCGAGGAGCTGGGCCCGCAAGCCCGCGCCGCCGGAGTCGCCCGAACCGTCCTGGTGCAGACGATCACGGTGGCGGAGGAGACCCCCGAGTTCCTGGCACTGGCGGACAGCAGCGAGCTGATCGGCGCGGTCGTCGGCTGGACCGACCTCACCCGTCCCGACGTCGCGGACGAACTGGCCCGCCTTCGAGGGCTGCCGGGCGGCCGGCACCTCCGGGGCATCCGTCACCAGGTGCAGGGCGAACCGGACCCGGAATGGCTGCTGCGCGAGGACGTACGCCGAGGACTGGCGGCGGTCGCGGAAGCGGGCCTCGCCTATGACCTCGTCGTCCTGCCGCACCAACTGCCCGCCTGCGCGCGGGCGGCGGAGCGGCACCCCGGCCTCACCTTCGTGCTCGACCACGTGGGCAAGCCGTCCATCGGCACAGGTGAGCTGGAGCCCTGGGCCACCGGCGTGCGGGCCCTCGCCGCCCTGCCGAACACCGTCTGCAAGCTCTCCGGGATGGTCACGGAGGCGGATCCGCGGGGCCGGCCGGTGGGCGACCTGGTGGATGACCTGGCTCCCTACGGGGACACGGTGCTCGAAGCCTTCGGACCCGGCCGGCTCATGTTCGGCTCCGACTGGCCGGTGTGCACCCTCGTGGCCACGTACGCCGAAGTCGTGGACATCGCCGCCCGGTTGACCGGGAAGCTCGGTGAGAGCGAGCGGGAGGAGATCTTCTCGGGCACCGCCACCCGTGTCTACGGTCTCTGAGCCCGGACACCCCCCAGAAGCACCCAGCAGCCTCCTAGGAGTCCAGGCGCGTCGGCGGCAGGAACTCCCGCACATACGACCGCTCCCAGCACGCGCCCGTCCTCCGCAGTTCCTGCCACGTCGTGTAGCGGTAGCGGTAGAGGCGAGCCCGGACGTAGCGGGGTGGGGCGTCCGGCGGGAACGGGGAGCGGCGCAGGAGGCGCAGCGTGTCGCGGTCGTTCTCCAGAAGCCGTTCCACGAAGCCGCCGAACCAGGGCCCGGCGTAGGCGGGGGAGAGCGCGGCGAACCACATCATCCAGTCGAGCCGCAGGTGGTAGGGCGCGAACTGGCGCGGCCAGCGCCGGGGATCGCCCGGCTTGCCCCGGAACTCGTACTCCAGCCAGCCCGCGTCCTGGCGAGGTACGGGGTCGGCCGTGCCCTCGACCACCACCTCGTACCGGATCCGGCTGACGCTGCCGAACGCCCCGTAGGTGTTCACCAGGTGGAGCGGGTCGAAGGAGCGGTTCATGGTCTGGCGGCGGGAGACCATGTTGCGGACCGGGCCGTGGCTGAGGAACACGATCAGCGCCGCGACCGACAGGACCACGACCTCGTACCAGAGCGGGGTGCCGGGGACCTCAGGGGCCTTGCCGGGCAGGGTCAGGGCCGGGACGGCGAGCACGATCGTGATCCAGTTCAGCCAGGAGAAGTTGCCGGACAGGACCAGCCACAGCTGGGTGACGATCAGCAGGGCCGCGGCTGCCGCGGCGACCGGCTGCGGGACGAACAGCAGGAACGGAACGACGAGTTGGGTGACGTGGTTGGCGGCCACCTCGACCCGGTGGAACGGCTTCGGGAGACGGTGGAAGAACCAGCTCAGCGGACCCGGCATCGGCTGGGTCTCGTGGTGGAAGTCGAGGCAGGTCAGTCTCCGCCAGCAGGCGTCGCCCCGCATCTTGATCAGGCCGGCCCCGAACTCCACCCGGAACAGGATCCAGCGCAGCAGGAAGAGCACCACGACGGGCGGCGCGATCTCGTCGTTGCCCAGGAACACCGCGAGGAAGCCGGCCTCCAGGAGCAGGGACTCCCAGCCGAAGCCGTACCAGGTCTGGCCGACGTTCACGATCGACAGGTACAGCACCCAGGGGGTGAGCCAGAGCAGCATGGCGCCCCACAGCGGAAGGCGGTTGTCCAGCCCCGCGACGAGTGCCAGCGACACCGCGCAGCCCGTCCAGGCCCAGGCCGCGAAGAAGCGGTCGGAGCAGTGCAGGTGGAACACGCTCGGCGCCCGCCGAAACGGCACCCGGGCCACGAACCGGGACACCGGCAGCATGCCGCGTTCGCCGATCAGCGCGCGGAACTGGAGAGCCGCGCCCAGGAACGCGACGAGATAGACCACCGCCAGTGCCCGCTGGAAGACCAGTCGGCCGGTCCAGTACTCGGGGGCGGTGAACCACTCCACGCCGACCGCTCCCTTTCCTCTCGTCCCTCTTGTCGTCCCTCGTGCCCCTCGTGTGTCCCCTCATGGTGGCGCAGGGCGGCCCTGTTCGCGGAGCGACCGGACTTCACGCCCTGCGCCGAGTCGAGGATTCGGATAAACCCTGACAAGGTGGGCTCATGGTTGATCGGGGTGAGAGCGCTCTGTCACTCCCGGACGACTGGCCGGACCAACCGGATCCGATCCTGGCGCTCAACCGCATGGGCAGCTTCGACTGGGACCTGGACACCGGTCTCATGCGCATGGACGCCCTGGCGCACGAGATCTTCGACGTGCTTCCCGAGGAATACGCCGACCGTCCGGAGAACCTGGCCCCGCGCGTGCCGCCGGACGAGGCCCACCGCCTGGACACGCACGTCTCCCAGTCCCTCAAGGACGGCAGTGAGAACTACGGGGCGTACTTCCGCGTCCGCCGCCGGGACGGCACCCTGCGCTGGACCCACACCCAGGGCTACATCCAGCGCGGCGCGACCGGCCGGCCGCGCCGCATCATCGGCATCATCCGTGACGCCACCCGGGAACTGAGCGAGGCCCAGGACCGTCGCGAGAAGGCCGTTCTGGACATCGAGGCCCGCCGCCGGCAGACGAACGTCGTACAGATCACCACGGCGGCCCTCGCCCACGCCCGCACGGTCCAGGACGTCATCGACGCCCTGAAGAACAACCAGGGCGTCGCCCACCTGGGCGCGACCAGCCTTGTCATGGGGCTCGTCGAGGCCGGCCGCATCCGGCTGGTCGCGGAGGGCCCCAAGGGCAGCTTCGTGCCCGGCACCCTGGTCACCGGCATCGACGAGCAGTACCCGATGAGCGAGGTCGTGCGCACCCTGACCCCGCGCTTCATCGAGTCGCCGAAGGAGTTCGCCCAGCTCTATCCGCTGCTGTGGCCCCACATCACCGAACTCGCCGTCACCTCGGCGGCCTATCTGCCCCTCATCGCGCAGGCCAGGCCCATCGGAGCCATGGGGCTGCTCTACAACGACCGGAGCGGCTTCTCCGCCCAGGACCGCAACGTCCTCGTCGCCCTCGGCAGCAGCATCGCGCAGAGCCTCCAGCGCGCCATGTTCTACGAGCAGGAGAAGGACCTCGCCCAGGGCCTCCAGCAGGCCATGCTGCCGCGCACGATCCCGAAGGTCCCCGGCGCCGACGTCGCCGTGCGCTACCGCGCCGGTTCCCTCGGCCGTGAGATCGGCGGCGACTGGTACGACGTGATCCCGCTGCCCGGCGGCAGGGTCGGCGCCGTCATCGGTGACGTCCAGGGGCACGACACGCACGCGGCCGCGGTCATGGGTCAGCTGCGCATCGTCCTGCGCGCCTACGCGGCCGAGGGCCACACCCCGGCGACCGTGATGGCCCGCGCCTCCGTCTTCCTGCACGAACTCGACACCGAGCGCTTCGCGACCTGCCTGTACGTCGAGGCCGACCTGTCCACCGGAGTGATGCAGCTCGTCCGGGCCGGCCATATCGACCCGCTGCTCCGTGACACGGACGGCGGCTGCCGCCGGCTTCCCGTCGAAGGGGGCCTGCCGCTCGGTCTGTCCGCCCTCTTCGGGCGCCTCGAATACCCGGTCAGCACCATCGAACTCGACCTCGGACAGACGCTGCTCCTGTGCACCGACGGCCTGGTCGAACAACCGGGCGTCGACCTCGCCGACGGCATGCGCACCCTGCGCGCGCTCGTCTCCACGGGACCCGACGACGTCCACGAGCTGGCCGACCGGCTCATCGACGTCGCGGAGGAACGCGGCGGCGAGGACGACGTGGCACTGCTCCTGCTCCGTCGGGCGGCCAGGGACGCGCAGCGCTCCGGCGGGCGGGTCCAGCAGCACGTGGGGCCCGGGGACCCGGAGGCGCTCACCGAGGCCCGGCACATGGTCCGCGCCGCCGTACGGGCCTGGGGCGCCCGCGAGCGCGCCGACGAGATCGAGCTGATCGCCGACGAGCTGATCACCAACGCCCTCATGCACACGGAGGGCGCCACCGTCGTCACCCTGCGCGCCCTCACCGGTCCGGACCGCCGGATCCGCGTCGAGGTCGAGGACGCGTCCAGCGCGCTTCCCCGGCGCCGGGAGGCGGGGGAGTCCGGTGTCTCCGGGCGGGGCCTCCTGCTGGTGGACCGCATCGCGGACGTGTGGGGCGTGGAGGCCCGCGGCGGCGGCAAGTGCGTCTGGTGCGAGTGCGCCCTGGAGGCGTCTGAATGTATCCCCGGCTGAGCCGGGAGGGATTTGGAGGATATCCCTGGGTCCAATGACTTACCTGAAGTCGAAAGGCGGAGGGGACCGTAGCATGTCAGGAAAGCGGTGACCGGGTCCAGGTATTAGGGACGGTGCGCCGCGAGACCCGCGCGACATGGTGAAAGCTGGATTGCCTGAACCTCAATCTCCAGTCGACTAAAAGACAGGTCCGCCGGAAAGATACCTGATGCCGGCGCGGTTCTCTGCACGGGCTACTTTGCACGGCCCGTGCAACTCCAGGGAGCGGGGCGATTCCCAGTGAGGGAATTCAAGGAGATGAGTGGGGCGCCTAAATCGCGCTAGAACGTACATTCAGATGAAACAGGGGATCACCTAAAGGGCGCGAGCCCCATGGTGACGGAGTGCCCGTAGTAGTCGCAGGAGTAACGACCTGCCAAGGAGTCCGGGAAAGCCGGAAACAGGGCGAAGGGGCACAGGTGATGTGGGATCAACAAGACCGGGAGGTATGCGAAATGCAGAACGCCGAAGCGGTGCTTGAGATCCTCCGTGAACGCGGCAGGCGGAACCTGCCATGCAATGAGCTGTATCGGCAAATGTTCAACCCGCAGTTGTATCTGATGGCCCACGGACGCATCTACTCCAACCAGGGGGCGATGACACCCGGGGCCTCAGGGGAAACCGCAGACGGCATGTCACTGGAAAAGATCGAACGCATTATTGATGCGCTACGTCACGAGCGTTTTCGATTCGAGCCAGTGCAGCGGACCTACATCCCGAAAAAGAACGGGAAGAGGAGGCCGCTGGGCCTGCCGTCATGGACGGACAAACTGGTCGGTGAAGTGATGCGCCTCCTGCTGGAGGCGTACTACGAGCCACAGTTCTCCGACCGGTCCCACGGTTTCCGCCCCGACCGAGGCTGCCACTCGGCACTGCGTGAAGTGGCAGTGGTGTGGACAGGGACAACCTGGTTCATCGAGGGTGACATCGCCCAGTGCTTCGACTCGCTTGACCATCAGGTGATGCTCGAAACCCTGGGTGAAAGAATCCACGACAACCGGTTCCTGCGACTCGTGCAGAACATGCTCCGAGCCGGATACTTAGAGGACTGGACGTGGAACGCCACACTCAGTGGCACACCACAAGGTGGAGTTCTCTCGCCCACCCTGTCCAACATCTATCTGCATAAGCTGGACACTTTCGTCGAAACAGTTCTCATGCCGGAATACACCCGTGGAAAGCTCAGGGCGAGGAACCCTGAGTACCGTGTGGTCGAAGCGGCTATCTTGCGGGCACGCAGGCGCGGAGACCGCGCCGAAGTGCGCGCCCTGCGCAAGCGGCAGCACAGCCTCCCGAGCCAGGACATGTCCGACCCGGGATACCGCCGTCTACGCTACGTGAGATACGCCGATGACACCCTCATCGGGTTCACCGGACCGAAGGCTGAAGCCGAGGAAATCAAACAGCGCCTGACTCAGTTCCTGCGAGACGATCTCAAGCTCGAACTGTCGCAGGAGAAAACGCTGATCACTCACGCCGGAACCGGCAGGGCAAGATTCCTCGGATACGAGATCACGATCCACAAGGACGACAGCAGGGCAGAACGGAGATCAGGCCGCAGGCGCCAGCGCCGGTCGGTCAACGGCACCGTTCAACTGCGCGTCCCGAAGGACGTGATCAAGGCCAAATGCGCCCCGTACCTGAAACGCGGAAAACCCGCGCGGCAGACCTCGATGCTCAACTACGACGACTACACCATCGTCAGCATCTACGGCGCCAGGTACCGCGGAATCGTTCAGTACTACCTGCTCGCCGGTGACGTCTTCCAACTGAGCCGGTTGCACTGGGTCATGCAGTCCTCGCTGCTGTGCTCCCTGGCGAACAAGCATCGCTCGACCATGTCGAAGATGGCCCGCAAGTACAAGGCCACCATCGACACCCCGGCCGGGCCTCGCAAGTGTCTCCAGGCCAGCATCACCCGTGCCCCGAGCAGGAAACCGCTGATCGCACAGTTCGGTGGCATTCCACTCAAACGGCAGAAGTCCGCAGTCCTGAAGGACCGCGACCCCGCCCACAGTCCCCCTCGTCGACGTGAGTTGACCAGGCGGCTGCTGGCAGGCTTCTGCGAACTCTGCGGACAGACCGAGAAGATCCAGGTCCACCAGGTCCGCAAGCTCGCAGACCTCGACCGGCTCGGGCAGGAACAACCCAACTGGGCGGCTCTCATGACCAGGAAACGACGCAAGACACTCGTGGTCTGCTCAACCTGCCACGACGGCATCCACGTTGGACGCGCAACCGCAGCTCACGGCAGTCACTGGAGAGCCCGTTGCGATTAACGTCGCACGACGGGTTCGGGAGGAGGCCGCTGGGAAAAGGGGCAGCTCTGCTGCCACCTCGCCCGGCGGCCCACCTCACGTTCCTCGTGCCGGAACGGGAGTGAAGGGGCCGGTTCGCGTGGGGGTGAAGTGCGGCCTGGTGGGGCTGGGCGCGCCCCTTACGGGGCGTCGGTGGCACCCTGGGATCTATGCCGGAACTGCCCGAGGTCGAAGCGTTGAAGGACTTCCTGGCCGAGCACCTGGTCGGCCACGAGATCATCCGCGTACTGCCCGTCGCGATCAGTGTGCTCAAGACGTACGATCCGCCGCTCGGCGCTCTGGAGGGCCGCGAGGTCACGGCCGTGCACCGGCACGGCAAGTTCCTGGACCTGCGGACCGCCGGCGGCCCGCACTTCGTCACGCATCTGGCCCGGGCGGGCTGGCTCCACTGGAAGGACCGGCTGCCCGACGGGCCTCCCCGCTCCGGCAAGGGCCCGCTCGCGATGCGTGTCGCCCTGGAGACAGGCGAGGGCTTCGACCTCACCGAGGCGGGCACCCAGAAGCGGCTGGCGGTGTACGTCGTACGGGATCCCTCGGACGTACCCGGGGTGGCCCGCCTGGGCCCGGACCCGCTGGCCGACGACTTCGACGAGGCCCGCTTCGCCGCCCTCCTGGCGGGCGAGCGCAGACAGCTGAAGGGTGCTCTGCGCGACCAGAGCCTGGTCGCTGGGGTGGGGAACGCCTACAGCGACGAGATCCTGCACGCCGCGAGGATGTCGCCCTTCAAGCTGGCCTCCGCGCTGACCCCGCAGGAGACCCGACGGCTGTACGAGGCGCTGCGCGCCACCCTCCTGGAAGCCGTCGGGCGTTCCCGCGGAGTCGCCGCGGGCCGGCTCAAGGCCGAGAAGAAGAGCGGACTTCGCGTCCACGGCCGGACGGGCGAACCCTGTCCGATCTGCGGGGACACCGTCCGCGAGGTCGCTTTCAGCGACTCGTCGCTCCAGTACTGCCCCACCTGCCAGACGGGCGGCAAGCCCCTCGCGGACCGCAGGACGAGCAAGTTCCTGAAATAGCGGGCGCTCAGGGCGCCTCGATCGTCACGAGACGTTTCCCGTCCGTCGTGCGCACCTCGTACCGGACGATGTCCGCGGGATGCATCGCGGCGGCGCCCTGCATACCGGCGGAGGGCGCCGAGGCACCCTTGGGCACGGTCCAGCTCAGGACGACCTGTTCCGAGCCGTCGTGGCCGATGGCGACGAGTTCGCATGACTGCTCGGCCGAGGCGTTCTTGACCTTGGCGTCCACCTCGCTGCCGAAGGCCCGGTCCTGGGCGGTGACCTCGGCCCACACGCCGGTTCCCGGATCGGTCGCGGCGACCGTCCTGACGCCGGAGCTCTCGTCCCCGGAGAAGACCGCGACCGCGGGCCCGCCGACGGCGAAGACCACGGCGGCGGCGACCGCGAACAGCCAGCGCCTGCGCCCGCTCCTGCGTGCCGTGACGACATCGTCCAGGAGCCGGTCCAACAGACCCGGTCCCGCCTGGGTCATGGGGTTCACCGAGCGTGGCGTCGCTTGCGCGTACGCCCGCAACGACCGTGTCGTCGCGGACAGTTCATGTATCTGAACCGCACACTGGGGACACTCCATGAGGTGGTCCTCGAAGCGGAAGGCATCCGCCTCGTCCAGCACGCCTAGCGCGTATGCGCCGACGTCGCGGTGGCGTTCCAGCGACCTCATACCAAATCCTCATGCCGTGCCGATGGGTGGGGGTGTGCGGGGAGTAGCTACTTGCCCACCGGTACGCAGGAGACCGCCGAATCACTCAAGCCCCGTCCGGAATGCAACCTGGAGATTCGGAGCGGTCGGACCCACGGATTGGTCGAGGTTCGAGAAAAACTGGTCAGGGGAGCCGCCGGGGGCTCCGTCGGTGGATCGGTGTGTGGATCGGTCTGTGAAGCGGTGTGTGAAGCGGTGTGTGGATCGGGCCGGAAAATCAGAAAAGATGGATCGCCAGATGCCCGAGCGGCAGCCCCAGCTGCCATGCCGGGGTCCACACCTTGGGGCCGTCGTCCTCGCCGATGACGGGGCCACCGCCCGGCACCGCGTCCAGGTCGGGCGCGAGCAGTTCGGTCTCCTCCAGCCAGCGCCAGGCCGCCGTCGCCAGATCGAGATCCGGCGCGGGACCGCCCGCGTCGGCGGCCTCGGCCGCGAGCCCGGCCAGGCGCTCGCCCACCCAGTCCTGCCACGGCTGGTCGTACGCCGTCAGCGAGAGCCACGTCTCCAGCTGCGTCACCACCCGGATGCCGGAGAGCTCGCCACTGGTGTCCGACAGGAAGATGGTGAGAGCCAGGGCATCGCGCCCGGCGCGGAACTCGAAGGACGTCGGCGGCATCAGGTCGCCGGTCCGCAGCAGTTCGTCGGCGATGTACTCCGCGTACAACCACGCCATGGGGACGGTGAGTTCTCCGCCGCCGGCGCCGTCCGTGCTCTCTTGACCTCTGTGCAGCATCCCTTCCTGCCTTCCTCCGGTGCGTGCGCGTCGCCCGAACCCGGGCCCCGTCGGGAAACACGGATGAGGACAGCTGATTGCTCAAACATGATCCTCAGCAAGGCGCTTTACGGAGGCTTGACCTAACCCGCGGTTTCATCGCAGGTCGGGCGCATAACCCGGAAGAACCCTGCGCAGGGCGCGCAGCGCGTAGTACGCGCGGGACTTCACCGTACCGGCCGGAATACCCAGGGCGGCGGCGGCCTCCGCCACGCTGGCCCCGCGGAAATACACCTGCACCAGGACTTCACGGTGTTCGGGAGTGAGAGTCTTCACAGCCTCCCGCACATCGAGGGTCGCCACGGAGCGTTCCGCGTGATCCGCCGCGACCCGCGCGCTCTCCAGCACGGCGTCCCCGACCTCCGCCGGCCGCGCCTGCCGGGCCCGCCGCGCGTCGATGGCCAGGCGCCGCCCCACGGTCAGCAGCCAGGGCCGTACGGAATCGAAGTCGTCGGCGCGCAGGGCCTCGGGATGCTGCCAGGCGCGTACGAATGTCTCCTGCACCAGATCCTCGGCGCGCTGGCGGTCTCCGTCGGAGAGCCTCAGCATCAGGGCGAAGAGCGGTGCCCCGTGCTCCCGCTGCAATTCGGCCAGCTCGTGCTCGGCGGTCGTCCTGCTGGTCATGGTGATGGCGGCCGTCATGGCCGTATGCCAGCGCAGGGCGTCCCGCCAGGACAGGGCCAGGACACGGCTCGTCGGCAAACGGTCGAACCCGTCGGCGAACGGTACGACGAACGGTCAACCGGGAGGGAAGGCTCCGCCTCCGCATGTGTCCCGTCCTCGACGGTCCGGCCCACGGCACTCCGTCACCGGCCCACGGGCACAGCGCCACCGGCCCACCGTCACCGGTCTACGGCACCACTGTCACCGGCCAGCGGCCCGCCTTCACCAGCCGGATCGCGACGGAACCGACGATCCGGTGGCCCGCCTGCTCCGACGCGCCGACCACGACGGCGTCCGCCTTCAGCTGCTCGGCCGCCGACACGAGCCCGTTGTACGGGTCGCCGCGGAAGGTGTGGAACTCCCAGCGGACATCGAATATGCCCTTGACCTGCTCGGCCGCCTCCTGGATGTCCCGGACCAGCCCTTCGGCGATCTGGTCGGTCGTGTCGGCGACCGGCACCCCGAGCGCCGCACCCGCCGCCATCACCGGCTGTACGTACACCAGCGTGAGCAGAGCCCGCTGCCGCCGGGCCAGCCCCGCGGCGTAGGAGGCCGCCCGCAGCGAGGACTCGGAGCCGTCCACGCCGGCCATGATGACCCTGGGTCCGTCGGTGCCACGTTCGAACTGGTGGGAGTGCTGTTCCGTCACGGCCCGAGGCTATCGGAACAGGCGGAGCCGGCCGTGGTCCGGGACCCCCGCCCGCCGGTTCCGGGCCACCCGGCAGATGCTCCCAATGGGTGTTTTCATACGACCGCACCGGTGGCGAGGTGCTGTGGCACACCACCGCCGGGCGAGTGATCAGTCATGAAAAAGGATCAGTTCCTCTCGCGGCGCCGGGCGTTGCTCGCCGGTGCCGCCGCCCTGGGAGCGGCGGGTGCGGCCGGCGCGGCACAGCGGCTCGGCGCCGAGCCGGGCCCTTTGGCCCGGTCCTCCGCCGTGCCAGCCGCGCCCGCGGCCGGGGCCCAGGCGAACAGAGCGGTCCGCAGGCCCTCCGCCTACCGGCTTCAGCCCATCGCCGGATACGGGCCGGCCCGTGGCACGCCCGCCCGCACCCTTGTACGGCACGAGCCGTTCCTGCGGATGTCGGGGCGGGAGCGCAGCATGGTGCTGAGCTTCGACGACGGCCCCGATCCCCGCTACACCCCCGGCATCCTGCGGACCCTCAAGGCGCACGACGTACGCGCCATGTTCTTCGTGTGCGGCGAGATGGCCGCCGACAACAAGGACATGCTGCGCCGGATGTCGGACGAGGGGCACGTCGTCGGCAACCACACCTGGTCCCATCCGCTCATGACCCGGTTGAGCAGATCCGCGATCCGCTCCCAGATGGAGCGCACCTGCGATGTCATCGAGGAGGCGTACGGCGAGCGGCCCGGCTGGTTCCGCGCGCCGTACGGGGCCTGGAACCGGGCCGTCTTCGAGGTCGGCTCCGACCTCGGCATGGAGCCGCTGGCCTGGACCGTCGACACCCTGGACTGGACCACGCCGGGCGCCAGGACCATCGAGCGCCGGGTCATGAAGGGGGCCGGCCCGGGTGTCGTGGTCCTCGCGCACGACTCGGGTGGCAACCGCTCACAGAGCGTGCGGGCCCTGCGCGACTATCTGCCGCGGCTGCTGGACTCGGGGTACCACATCACCGTGCCCCGGCGGCGATTCACCTAAGGGCTGTCCCGTAATCCCCGGTGGATCAGCGCGCGGCGTCAGATGCGGTGCATCGCAAGGCGGAGGGTCGTCCTCATACTGGGCGTATTCGGGCGATCCGACAACGCAGCGAGGTGCCGTAGCTGTCGTCGTGCGCCCGCCGGGGATTACGGGACAGCTCTTAGGACCTCGGACGGACCCCGGACGGACTCCGGCCGGGCGGGCTCCTTGCCCACCCGGCCGGCGGCGTTCAGCGGACGTCGACCAGGCGGGCGAACGCGACGACATTCCCGTCGTAGCCGTTCTGCTTGGAGAAACCGCCTCCGCAGGTGATGACCCGCAATTCGGGGTTCCCGGTGTTCCCGTAGACGCGGTCGCCGGGAAAATTGTTCTTCTCGAAGACCTCGATGCCGTAGATCTCGAACACGGCGGTCTTTCCGTCCCTGCGTCGGACCTCCACGCGGTTCCCCTTTTTCAGGGCACCGAGACCGTAGAAGACGGCGGGTCCCTGTTGGTTGTCGACATGGCCCACGACGACGGCCGTGCCCTTCTCGCCGGGAGACACCGCGCCCGAGAACCACCCCGCGAGATTGGGGTCCTCCGGCGGCGGCGCGTCCACCCAGCCCTCCATGTCGAGGCCCACCGGCACCGCGGGGGCGTCGACCTGGATCGCCGGGATCCTGATGCGGTCCGCCACGGAGAACGACAGGGGGGCCGGAGCGCCGGGCCGCGACCTGTCCGTGCCCGCGCTGTCCGCGGCGGCGGCCGTCGCGGGTTGCGGGGGCCCCACGTCGAACTCTCCCGAGCCATTGCGAATGAGAGCGAGGCCGGTCAGCAGAACAAGCGCTATGACACCCCAGGGAGCGCGCTTCTTCGGGCGCTCCTCCTCTTCGGCCAGCTCGGACACGGACATTCGCAAACCCCTCTCGACGCGGCCGTCGCCAACGTCCGTCGCGCATACGAGAACGCTAAGCGCAGCCCGCGCGAGGGGCGACGGGAGAAAGGCGAACGGGTGGTGGACAGGGCCGCCGTGCGCCATCCGAGTCGTGGCCGCGAGGAAATTTCTGACGGTCCGTGACCTGCGGCAATATCCGATTGTGTTCCTTTTCGTCGGCGTGTCCTCTCACCAGGACGGACCATTCTCGAAATGCGGCCCTGTGCACGACAACTGAGTGTCTGTCTGGGAGGCGTTCTCTCGCCGATCGACCCGGGGACGTTCCCCGGGGCGCCTCCCGCGGAGGATCACATGCGTAGCACTCGTGCCCTGGCGGTCTCTGCGACAGCAATCGCCGCCCTCGGACTCACCGCCTCCCAGGCCGTCGCCTGGGACACCTCTAGCAATATCGTCGCCATGCCCAGCGCCATCGCCCGGGGCGGACAGCTCACCGTGACCGTCGACGGGTGCCCGCACGGCGGCAGCATGACGTCGAGGGCCTTCCCCCGGGCCGATCTCTCGCCGATCAGGAACCACAGCGAGACGTCGAAGGGAACCGCGACCATCAACAGTTCGGCCTCCCCCGGCGCGTACGACATCAGGGTCCACTGCCAGGGCAAGCCCGCCCTGACGAAGTCCGCCGCCTTCACCGTCATCGGCGGTGTCCGCGGTGGTCTCGGCGGCAGCAGCTCCGACGGCGCCACGCCGACCGACATGGCGATCGGCGGCGCTCTGGTCGGCCTCGCGCTCGTCGGCGGCGGGGTGTTCTGGATGCGCCGCCGCGCCGAGAGCAGGATCTGACCCCCGCCTCCTCGTCGGACGGGCTTCTTCCCCTCGGAGACCGGAACGCACTCGGAGACCGGAACGCACGTGAACGGCCCTTCGCCCCGGACCCTCAAGGGTCCCGGTGCGAAGGGCCGTCCGGTGCGTCAGCCGCCCTGTTCGCCGGCGCGCCTGCGCGACCAGCGGTACGCCGCGCCGACCGAGCCGGCGATGAGCGCCGCCCCGAGGCCGATCTGACCGAGGTCGAAGCCGCCCGCCGTACCGCCGACGCCCGCCTTGACGCCCCGGTGGGCAGGCGGGTGCGTCGGGTCGTCCGGGCGGCCACCCGCGATGGTGAGGTCCGTGTGGCCGGATTCGTGCCCGCACTGGAACGTCACCTCGTACACCGCGCCCGGCTTGGCGTCCCAGTCGACGGTGGCTGAGGCGTTGGACTGGCCCCTGCGGATCGTCACCGTGTCGAAGACACCGGAACTGACCCTGGTCTCCTTCTTGCAGCCGTTGACCGACAGCGAGACGCGGCCTCCCGCGGCGATCGTCGTCGGCGAGACGTTGAAGCCGAACGAGGTGATGTTGCGGTCCGGCTCATGGCCCCCGTCGCCCTCGGCGACGGCGACGGGCGTGGCGAGGGCGAGTGCGGTCATGCCCAGCAGTGCGGCCGAGGCGACGCGTATCGCGCGCATGGTGAGTCCTCCGGGTCCCGAGGAGCAGCCCGCGGACCGTTTCCGCTGCGCCGTACATGCACCTCGATGACCGAAACGCTAGGAAAGTGCGGGTGCGGGCGCGATCGGAGTCGCGCGAACGGGGTAATCGTGTGGGCCGAACCGGGTATCCCGTACCCGCGTCCGGGGGACGGGCACGGCGTGGCGCCCGCCCCCGGGCACGGGTACGGGCGCCTGGAAGCGGGTCCGTCAATCCCCGGCGCCGGGGGAGGTCATTTCCCGGCGTCGGGGAAGTGCGTCAGGAACGGGTCGGCGGTCGCCGTGATCCCGCGGCTGTACGGCGCGTCGAAGTCCCAGATCAGGAAGAGCAGGAAGGCGATCAGCGAGGCGAACAGGCCCGCCAGGATCACCTCGCGCGCGGTGCGGCGGATCTGCAGGGCGAAGATCAGCCCGACGGTCACCACGGCCCCGGTGATCAGACCGAACCACACGACGCCCGGCATGGTCGGCGCCGTCGAGTCCGCGCGGGCGGTGCGCGCGGTGTCCGCCGCGGTCACCTGGTCGAGGAGCGGCTGGTAGGCCTGGGCCTCGAAGTCCGTCCTGGGTTCGTAGGCGGTGACGTCCTGGCGGACCCGGTTCAGCAGTTCGGTTCCCCGCCCCGTGACGTGGCCGTGGTCGGCCATGGTCTTCCACTCGGTGGTGACGACGTGATCGACATAGGCGTCGACGTCCTTCCGGATGCGGTCGCGGACGTCGGGCGGATAGACGCGTACACGCTCGTCGATCTCGTGCAGCGCCTGCGACTCCGTCTGGACGTGGTCCTCGGCGAGGCCCCGCGCCTCCCAGACTCCGGCGATGGCGAGGCCGAGCACGATGGCGTACACCACGCCGATCATCATCGTCATGTACTCGATGACGTCCGGGGTGTCGGACGGATCGTCGTCCTCGGAGACCGTGCGGTGCCGTACGAAGGTGACGACGAGGACGACGACGGCCGCGGCGGCCATCGCGAGGGCGAGAACAAGCCATTCCGACAAGGATTCCTCCAGGGGTCAGTGCGGGCGCCGGGTCAGCGCGGGCGCAGCGCGGCGGCGGCGAGCACGGCGGGCGCGGTGATGAGCAGGGTGAGCGACACCAGGGACGGGCCGCCGCGGGGCGGGGCCTTGCGCGCCCTGACGCGGTACGGCGGATAGCTCACCGGGGTCGGTGACGGACCGGGCCGCGCGCTGGGGGGCGGTGCCGGGCGTGGCGAGGGAGGCGTCGGACGTGGCGTGGCGGGGGTGGGCCGTGGCGTCACGGGAGCGGGCGGTACGACGACCGGAGCGACGGGCGCGGGTCGCGGCGGGGGTGACGGCTTCGGCGGGGGTGTCGGAGCGGGGGTCGGCTTCGGCGGCGGTTTCGGTGGGGGCGGGGGCTTCGGCGGCGGACTGGGCGGAGGCGTCGGCGGGCACGGAGTCGAGGGCGGGGGCGGGGGCGGGGGTGGTGTCGGGGTCGGGCAGGTGCCCGCGACCGACACCGCCGAGACTCCGCCGGGGCCCGAGGAGGCGTACGCGCACGCGTCGGCGGTCGCGGGGGCAGGCGCGCCGCCCGCGATCCAGGTCAGGGTGAGCAGCGCCAGTAGCCGTATGCCGAGAGCGAGTCGGAGCGGCCGCTTGGTTCTTTTTGGTCCAGGCACGATCGCGATCATCGGTCCCCGTGCGCCCACATATACGGGACTGGCCGTTTAATTGCCCCGAAGGAGGGACAAAGGCGCCTCAGGCCGTTGCCGAACGGCGCCGGAAGCGTTGCGGGGCCGGGCCGAACCGGGTGCCGGAGTCCCGCGGTGACCCCTCCCCGCCGCCTCACCGCCCCCTCCCTGAGCAGGGCTTCCGGGCGTTATCAGAAAGAAATGTGTGCTCACTTTGAACACTCACCGCACCCCTGCCCGTACCTAGGGCCATACGCGGTGCTGAGCAGTGCCGCAACACCTATGCAAACAGCGGGAGTTACCAATGAAGACCTCCTGGCGGAGCGCCTCACTCGTAGCGTCAGCTGCGGCAGTGCTGGTGCTGACGACGGCGTGCGGTCAGGAAAAGGCGAGCGATTCGACCGGCAGCCAGAACGTGGGCGCGGCGCCCGCGGCGAATGGTTACGGGTCGGCGGGAGCGGGGGCGACCGAGACGGGCGCCGCCGCCGCGGACGGGCAGGGCGCCGTTGCGCAGAGCGCCGGTCAACTTGCCGTGGCGGACACCGAGAAGCTCGGTGAGGTGGTCACGGACAGCGCGGGCATGACGCTGTACCGCTTCGACAAGGACACGGCCGAGCCCCCGAAGTCGACCTGTGACGGCGACTGCGCCACGGCCTGGCCCCCGGTCCCGTCCTCGGGTGCGGCGGCCCCGGTGGGTATCGACAAGGCCCTGCTGGGCGAGGTCACCCGGACCGACGGTACGAAGCAGCTGACCATCGACGGCTGGCCGCAGTACCGGTTCGCGAAGGACACCAAGGCCGGTGACGTCAAGGGTCAGGGCGTGGGCGGCACTTGGTACGCCTCGGCCCCCACGGGCAAGAAGGCGGCCGCCGGCGGCGGGGGCGGCACGGCGGAAGCCGCCGACCTGCCCGGCCTGTCGACGCGTAACGACCCGGAGCTCGGCGAGGTCGTCATCGACAAGAACGGCATGACGGTCTACCGGTTCGAGAAGGACGTCCCGTGGCCGATGAAGTCGAACTGCATCGGCGCGTGCCTGGAGAAGTGGCCGGTCGTCGAGCCGGTGGACGCCGCCGACACCAAGGGCATCGACAACAAGAACGACGGCAAGCGCGGCTACGTCATCAACAACCGCCCGGACGGACTCAAGCAGCAGAGCATCGACTGCTGGCCGCTCTACACCTTCGCGGGTGACAAGAAGCCGGGCGACACCAACGGCCAGGGCGTCGGCGGTACCTGGTACGCCATCTCCCCCGAGGGCAAGCCGCTCGGCAAGCCGAAGTAGCCGCACCGCGGGAAGCAGCAACAGCAAGAATCACAGCAAGTGGGCACATTCGCCGTTTCGCTCCCTCCGTACCGCGTGGAGGGAGCGAAACGGCTTTTTCACATCCGAACGCGTCCCGGTCGTTCCTCCCGGATCTCTTTGGAATGCTTCGGGGCGATTTCGCTGGGCCTTCCATTCGGCACGTGCCCGAGGCAGTGGCCTTGAACGGACGGTCAATTTCCGTTTCCACTCGCTCCATTGGCGGGCGATCAGTAGCCTCAGCTCGAACACCGGATCGTCTACGCCTTGGAGACATAGATGGAGCGTCCCGCCTGGGCCCCACGCGGCATCGACATCTCGGTGCCCAGTGTGAGCCGCATCTACGACTACTACCTGGGCGGATCGCACAACTTCGAGGTCGACAGGGAAGCCGCGCGCAGGGCCATGGAGTTCATGCCGGGACTCCCCAAGATCATGCAGGCGAACCGGGCGTTCCTGCGCCGCGCGGTGCGCTTCGCGGCGGCCGAGGGCATCGACCAGTTCCTGGACATCGGCTCCGGCATCCCCACCTTCGGCAGCGTCCACGAGGTGGCCCAGAGCGCCCGTCCCGGCGCCCGCGTCGTCTACGTCGACCACGACCCGGTGGCCGTCGCGCACAGCGAGGCCGTCCTGGCCGGCAACGAGAACGCGGACGTCGTCACCGCCGACCTCCGCAAGCCCCGGGAGATCCTGGCGAGTCCGCGTCTGCAGCGCCTGATAGACCTGAATCGACCAGTCGCTCTCCTTCTCGTTGCCATACTGCACTTCGTGGAGGACGAGGACGACCCGTACGATGCCGTGGCCGAGCTGAGGGACGCCCTGGCGCCCGGCAGCCTCGTCGTCGTCACGCACGCCTCGTACGAGGGAATCCCGCTCCCCCCGGAGCGGGCGGGGGGCGCCGTCGACGTCTACAAGGACATCCGAAACCCGCTGATCATGCGCTCGCGCGAAAACATCGCGCGGTTCTTCGAGGGGTACGACATGGTGGAACCCGGACTGGTGCCGATGCCGAACTGGCGGCCCGACCCGGCACCCGAGGACGAGGATCCTTATTCCTACTCGGGTTTCGCGGGCGTGGGGCGCACGGCGTGACCGCGGAGCCGGACGGGCCGGAGGACAGACTGCGCAGGTTCGCGACGATCTGGAGCCGGGCCGTCTTCCCGGTGACCGCCACGTCGCTGACCCGCCCGGAGTTCGAGCAGCGCCTCGTGCCGCTCGCCAGGCGGCTCAGTGAGGCGCTGCGGGCCAGGACGTTCGAGGCGGCCGAGGGACAGGCCGTCGGCGCCGCGCTCATCGGGGCGCACTGCACGGAGCCCGAGGCCCTCAGTGCCACACTCGACTGCGTCGACGCCTATCTGGTGCTCTACTGCGGCGGGGACGGAGAGCAGGACGCTCTGCGCGCCCGCTCCGCGCGGCTGCAGCACGCCATGGCCGCCGGGTTCGCGAAGGCGCTGCGGGAGCGGACGCTGGCGGAGCAGGAGACCATCGCACGCGCCGCCCTCCAGGCCCAGGGCGTCGTCGCGGACGCGCTGCACGCGACCGAGGCACGCTTCCGCGCGGTCTTCGAGGGCGCGGCCATAGGCATCGGCGTCGCGGACCTCGACGGCAACATCCTGCAGGTGAACAACGCCCTGCTGCGTATGTTCGGCGGCACCGAGCAGCTGATGCGCGGGCGCAACGTCACCGAGTGGACCCATGCCGAGGACGGCGCCCAGGTCTGGCGGCTCTACGAGGAGCTGGTGCGCGGCGACCGTGAGCACTACCACGTCGAGAAGGCGTTCTACCGACCTGACGGAACGGTTCTGTGGACCAACCTCACCGTCTCGCTGCTGCGCGACCCGGACGGCCGGCCGCAGTACCAGCTCGCCCTCATGGAGGACACCACCGAGCGCAGGCTGCTCAACCTCCGGCTCCGGTACGAGGCCACGCACGACGCGCTCACCGGGCTGCCCAACCGCACGCTGTTCTTCGAGCGGCTCGACAAGGCCCTCGCGGCGGGCGACGGCCAGCGCTTCGGCCTCTGCTACCTCGACCTCGACGGCTTCAAGACCATCAACGACAGCCTCGGGCACGCGGCGGGGGACCGGCTGCTCGTCGAGGTCGCCGACCGGCTGCAGTCCTGCGCGACCGCGCCCGGTGAGATGGTGGCCCGGCTCGGCGGCGACGAGTTCGTGGCCCTGACCACCGGGCCCGACACCGAGAGCGAGGTCGACGCGCTCGCCGACCGCATCATGAACGCCCTGATCACCCCGGTGCGCATCGACGGCCGGGAACTGACGGTCCGCGGCAGCATCGGCATCGTCGAGGGGCCGGCGGGCGAGCGCGGCCCGGCGGAGGTGCTGCGCAGCGCCGACATCACGATGTACCGGGCCAAGTCGGCGGGCGGCAACCGTTACGAGCTGGCCGACGCCGAGGCCGACGCCCGCGCGATCACCCGGCACGGGCTCACCACGGCGCTGCCCGCGGCGCTGGACCGGGGCGAGTTCTTCATCGAGTACCAGCCGCTCGTCCGTCTCGGCGACGGCACTGTGCACGGTGCCGAGGCCCTCGTGCGCTGGCTGCATCCGCAGCACGGTGTGCTCGGTCCCGACCGGTTCATCCCGCTCGCCGAGCACACCGGCCTGATCGTGCCGCTGGGCCGGTGGGTCCTGGAGCAGTCGGTCCGGCAGGCCCGTGAGTGGCAGGAACGTCACTCCGGCGCCGGTCAGCTGCGCATCAACGTCAATCTGTCGCCGTGCCAGCTGACCCATCCCGGTCTTGTCTCCGACACGGTGGACATCCTGGAGCGGGTCGGTCTCGAACCGGACTCGCTCTGCCTCGAAGTCACCGAGTCGGCGCTGATCGGTGCGGACGACGACCTGCTCAAGCCGTTGCGGCGGCTGGCCGAGATGGGTGTCGACATCGCGCTGGACGACTTCGGTACGGGGTACTCGAACCTGGCCAATCTGCGCCGCCTGCCGGTGAGCATCCTCAAACTCGACCGGTCCTTCACGCAGGGCATGCAGCAGTTTCCCGCCGACCCGGTCGACCTCAAGATCGTCGAGGGGATCGTGTCGCTCGCCCACAGCCTGGACCTCACGGTCACGGTCGAGGGGGTGGAGACGGGGGCGCAGGCGGAGCAGTTGCGGCTGCTGGGCTGTGACACGGCTCAGGGCTGGTACTACGCCCGCCCCGGTCCGCCGGACCGTCTGCACGACCTGGCCCTGGTGGACGCGACGGGCTGACGGTGGTGGTGTCTTGTCGCGCAGTTCCCCGCGCCCCTGAGGGGGTTGGGGTGCGCGTTGTGAGTCCGGGCAGGGCGTGTCTTGTCGCGCAGTTCCCCGCGCCCCTGGAGGGGGTGGTGACGGCCTGTCCGGATGTGCGGGCAGGTCGTGGCTGAGCGCGCAGTTCCCCGCGCCCCTGAAGGGGCAGCGCCCCCAAGGAGCACGCCGAACGCCGCGCGCAACCATGACGCACGCGCAAGGTCAAAACGGGCCGCACCACCAGCGCCCCCGTAGGGGCGCGGGGAACGGCGCACGCAACCACGACGCTTCCGCGCGGTCAAGACGGCCGCGTCACCGGCGCCCCCGTAGGGGCGCGGGGAACGGCGCGCTCAGCCACGATGTGCCCGCACGGTCAAAACGCGCCGCAACCCCCTCAGGGGCGCGGGGAACGGCGCGGTCGGCCGCAACGCACCCGTACCCGTACTCGCAGCCGTGATTGGCGCCAGCCGAACGCGGCTCACCGTTCCAGCAGCATCCGCTGCAGTTCGCGGGCCGCGCGCGGTGGCGCCACGTCACTGCGGTGGGCCAGCGCGATGGTCCGGGCCAGCCCGGGCCGAGCCAGCGGCGTCACCCGCAACCCCGCCCCCGACCGCACCGCCACCATCCGCGGCACCACAGCCACCCCCAACCCCGCCCGCACGAACCCCAGCACCGCATCCATCTCCCCGCCCTCCACGGCGAAGTCCGGCTCGAACCCCGCGGAGCGGCACGCGGCGACGGTCAGCTCCCGCAGGTCGTACCCGTGCCGGAACATCACCAGCCGTTCCCCCTCCAGGTCAGGGACACCGACGGTCCGCCGCCCACCCCCCGGCGCCGCCGCCTCCGGCGAGGACACCACCACCAGGTCCTCCCGCAGCACCTCCACCGTGGTCAGCGCGGGCGACGGCGTCGGCAGTGGCAGGACGACGAGAGCCAGGTCGAGCGCCCCGCGCGCCAACTCCCGTACGAGGTCGTGGGAGCCGCCCTCCTCGATCAGCAGCCTGATCCCCGGATAGCGGTCGTGGAAGGCGCGCAGCACGTCCGGCAGCAGCCCCGTGCACAGGCTCGGGGTCGCACCGAGCCGCACCCGCCCGCTGCGCAGCTGAGCCAGTTCCTGCACCTCGTGCCGAGCCGTATCCGCGTCCGCCAAAATGCGCCGGGCCAGCGGCAGCAGCGCCTCCCCGGCGTCCGTGAGCGTGATGTTCCCCCGAGCCCGGAGGAAGAGGTCGGCCCCCAACTCCCGCTCCAGCGCCTTGATCTGCTGGGAGAGCGACGGCTGGGCCACATGGACCACATCGGCGGCCCGGGTGAAATGCCGGGTCTCGGCGACCGCCACGAAGTACTGGAGCTGCTGGAACTGCATGCCCCCATCGTACGCTCACGATAGGCATCACCTATGGAAACGAGCTGGTCCATGTCTTGGACCGATCGACCTTGTCGGCCGTAGCGTCGAGCACATGGCTCTGGCAACGCGGACGGAACGAAAACCGTCCATGACGCGCACCATGTGGGACTCGTCCGTCGGCAAGAAGGCCGTGATGGCCGTCAGCGGTCTGATCATGCTGGGGTACCTGGCCGTCCACATGCTGGGCAACCTCAAGATCTTCTTCGGAGAGGGCGAGTTCGACCACTACGCCCACTGGCTGCGCACCCTCGGCGAGCCCTTCCTGCACTACGAGTGGGCCCTGTGGATCGTCCGCGTGGTCCTGGTCGTCGCCGTCGTCGCGCACGCCGTCTCCGCGTACCAGCTCAGCCGCCGTGACATCGGGGCGCGCCCCACCAAGTACGTGCACAAGAAGCCCCGCGCCAGTTATGCCACGCGCACCATGCGCTGGGGCGGGATCATCCTCGGCCTGTTCATCGTCTGGCACATCCTGGACCTGACCACCGGCACCGTGCACGCGAACGGCTTCCAGTCCGGACACCCGTACCAGAACGTGATCGACACCTTCTCCACCTGGTACGGCAACGTCGTCTACATCGTCGCCGTGCTCGCGCTCGGCCTGCACGTCCGGCACGGCTTCTGGAGCGCCGCACAGACCCTGGGCGTGGGCAGCCGCGCCCGTGACCGGGCCTTCAAGGCCATCGCCAACGTGCTCGCCGTGGTGCTCACGGCGGGCTTCGTCGCCGTACCCGTGGGCGTGATGACCGGAGTGGTGAGCTGACATGACCGCTGAATTCGCCGGACACGGCACCTTCGCCGAGTACGCGACCGGAAAGCCGGTCGTCGACACCAAGGCCCCGAAAGGGCCGGTGCACGAGCGCTGGGACACCCGCCGCTTCGAGGCCAGGCTGGTCAACCCGGCCAACCGCCGCAAGCACACCGTGATCGTCGTCGGTACCGGGCTGGCCGGGGGCGCGGCCGGGGCCACGCTCGCCGAACAGGGCTACCACGTGGTGCAGTTCTGCTATCAGGACTCGCCGCGGCGGGCCCACTCGATCGCCGCGCAGGGCGGGATCAACGCAGCGAAGAACTACCGCAACGACGGCGACTCGGTGCACCGGCTCTTCTACGACACCGTCAAGGGCGGCGACTTCCGCGCACGGGAGTCGAACGTGCACCGCCTCGCGCAGATCTCGGTGGAGATCATCGACCAGTGTGTCGCGCAGGGTGTGCCGTTCGCGCGCGAATACGGGGGTCTGCTGGACACCCGGTCGTTCGGCGGGGTGCAGGTGTCCCGGACGTTCTACGCCCGCGGGCAGACGGGGCAGCAGCTCCTGCTCGGCGCCTACCAGGCCCTCAGCAGGCAGATCGCGGCCGGGAACATCGAGATGCATCCGCGCACCGAGATGCTCGATGTGATCGTCGTCGACGGGCGGGCGCGAGGGATCGTGGCCCGCGATCTGATCACCGGGAGGATCGACACCTACTACGCGGACGCCGTGGTGCTGGCCACCGGCGGCTACGGCAACGTCTTCTATCTGTCGACCAACGCCATGAACTCCAACGCCACCGCGATCTGGCGGGCGCACCGGCGCGGCGCGTACTTCGCCAACCCGTGCTTCACGCAGATCCACCCCACCTGCATTCCGCGTACCGGTGAGCATCAGTCGAAACTGACCCTGATGAGCGAGTCGTTGCGCAACGACGGGCGGATCTGGGTGCCGAAGGCCAAGGGCGACGACCGTCCGGCGAACCGGATCCCGGAGGACGAGCGCGACTACTACCTGGAGCGGATCTACCCGGCCTTCGGCAACCTCGTACCGCGTGACATCGCCTCGCGGGCCGCCAAGAACGTGTGCGACGAGGGCCGCGGGGTCGGACCCGGCGGGCAGGGCGTCTACCTCGACTTCGCCGATGCCATCGCGCGGATGGGGCGGAGGGCCGTGGAGGCCAAGTACGGCAACCTCTTCGACATGTACGCACGGATCACCGCCGAGGATCCGTACAGCGTGCCGATGCGGATCTATCCGGCCGTGCACTACACGATGGGCGGCCTGTGGGTGGACTACGACCTGCAGACCACCGTCCCTGGCCTGTTCGCCGTCGGCGAGGCCAACTTCTCCGACCACGGGGCGAACCGGCTGGGCGCGTCCGCACTCATGCAGGGCCTGGCCGACGGCTACTTCGTACTGCCGTCGACCATCAACGACTACCTCGCCCGCAACCCGCGCCAAGAGGCGCTGGACGACGAACACCCGGTCGTGCAGGAGGTGCTGGCCGACACCGAGGACCGGCTGCGCCTGCTGCTGGCCGTGGACGGGGACCGCACTCCCGACTCCTTCCACCGTGAACTGGGCGAGCTGATGTGGGAGTTCTGCGGCATGGCCCGTACGGAGAGCGGGTTGCGCAAGGCGTTGGAGCGGATCCCGCAGATCCGGGAGGAGTTCTGGCGGCGTATCAAGGTGCCCGGCAGGGGGGAGGAGTTCAACCAGTCGTTGGAGAAGGCCAACCGGATCGTCGACTATCTGGAACTGGCCGAGCTGATGTGCCTGGACGCGCTGCACCGCGAGGAGTCCTGCGGCGGGCACTTCCGGGAGGAGTCCCAGACCCCCGACGGTGAGGCGGCCCGCCGTGACGAGGAGTTCTCCTACGCGGCCGCCTGGGAGTTCACCGACACCGGCGACGCGCCCGTCCTGCACAAGGAAGACCTCGTCTTCGAGTACGTCCACCCCACCCAGCGGAGCTACGCATGAAGCTCACCCTGCGCGTCTGGCGGCAGCCGAACGCAGACGCCGACGGAGCGATGTCCACGTACGAAGTGGACGGCATCTCGGCCGACATGTCCTTTCTGGAGATGCTCGACACCCTCAACGAGGACCTCATCCTCGCCGGCGACGATCCGGTCGCCTTCGACCACGACTGCCGCGAGGGCATCTGCGGCGCGTGCTCGCTGGTCATCAACGGTGACGCGCACGGCCCTGAGCGCACCACCACCTGTCAGTTGCACATGCGGTCCTTCCGCGACGGGGACACGATCGACATCGAGCCGTGGCGGGCCTCGGCGTTCCCGGTCGTCAAGGACCTGGTGGTCGACCGGTCCGCGTTCGACCGGATCATCCAGGCCGGCGGGTACGTCAGCGTGCCGACCGGGGCCGCGCCGGAGGCGCATGCCACGCCGGTGCCCAAGCCCGATGCGGACTTCGCGTTCGAGCATGCCGAGTGCATCGGGTGCGGGGCGTGTGTGGCCGCCTGTCCCAACGGGGCCGCGATGTTGTTCACCTCGGCGAAGGTGAATCATCTGAACGTGCTGCCGCAGGGGGCTCCCGAGCGGGAGACGCGGGTGCTGGACATGGTGGCGCAGATGGATGAGGAGGGGTTCGGGGGGTGCACGCTCGTGGGGGAGTGTGCGACTGCCTGTCCCAAGGGGATTCCGTTGTTCTCCATCACCGGGATGAACAAGGAGTGGTTGCGGGCCGGCCGGAAGGTCGCGAAGCGGTAGGGCTCCGCCGGGCAGTGGTTCGTCGGGTGCGGGTGCGGGTGCCTGGAGGCTGGTCGCGCCGTTCCCCGCGCCCCTGAGGACCGAAAGACTGCGCCGTTCCCCGCGCCCCCCAAAAAGGGGCGCCGCCCCTGGCATTCAGCAAGCTCACACCCGGGCTCTCTCCGTGGGTTACTCGGCGGTCAGCCGGCGTCGGAAGAACAGGAACGCACGGACCGGTACACCCCGGTCCGCCGCGCCGCTCCGCCGCATCCGGCCTGTGACCAGGAGAGAGCCATGACCGGCGTTTCCACGCTCGACAGCCCCCCACTGTCGACGGCACCCACCCGTTACACCGTCACCCTCGCCCGCGACGAGTCCGACGTCCGGGACGCACAGCGACTGCGCCACGACGTCTTCGCCGGGGAGCTGGGCGCCCTGCTGGCCACTGAGCAGCAGGGCCTGGACGTCGACGCCTTCGACGCGTACTGCGACCACCTGCTCGTACGCGACACCACGACCGGCCAGGTCGTCGGAACCTACCGGCTGCTGCCGCCCGAGCGTGCCGCGGTCGCCGGACGGCTCTACTCGGAGGGCGAGTTCGACCTCGGTCCCCTCGCCGCGATCCGCTCCGGCCTGGTCGAGGTCGGCCGCTCCTGTGTCCACCCCGACCACCGCGACGGCGCTGTCATCGGTCTGATCTGGGCCGGTATCGCCCGCTACATGACCGACGGAGGCCACGAGTGGCTGGCGGGCTGCTGCTCCATCCCGCTCGCCGACGGCGGGGCGCTCGCCGCGGGCACCTGGGACCGGGTGCGGGACAAGTACCTGGCACCCGAGGAGTACCGCGTACGGCCGCTGTCGCCCTGGAACTCCGAGGGCGTCGCCCGGGCAGGCCGCGCCGAACTCCCCCCGCTCCTTCGCGGCTATCTGCGCCTGGGCGCCTGGGTCTGCGCCGAGCCGGCCCACGACCCGGAGTTCGGCGTCGCCGACCTGTACGTGCTGCTGTCGATGCGCCGGGTCGACCCGCGCTATCTGCGGCACTTCCTCTCCCTCGTGCCCGCGTGATGAGCGCGTCCCGCATGGGGGTGATCCTGCGTCCCCGCCGGGGGCCGGCGGCCTACGCCGGCCCGGGCGCGGGCGGTCCCCCTTTCCCGGGCCCGGACACCGCGAAGGTGCCGAGCCCGCGTCGCGGCGGTTCGCCGGTCACCTCCCGCCCTGCCGGGACAAGCTCTGCCGGGACAAGAGCTGCCGGGGCAAGCCCGTCCGGGGCGCGCCCGGCCACCGCTCCGGCGAGCGCCTGGCTGCCCGGCGCCCCGTGCACCCCGGGGGCCTGCGTGGAGTCCGTAGGGACGGTCGCCGCCGCGCCGCGTGCCGTGCTGCGGCTGGTCTCGCTGCTCGTCGTGGTCGCCGCCGGAATCGTACTGATCCCGGTCGTCGCGCGGGTTCCCGCAGGTCTGCGCGACCGGCTCATCAGAAGGTGGTGCCGGACGATCGTGCGCGCCGCGGGCGTGGAGCTGCGGACCACCGGCGCGGCCCCGCCCACCGGCGGCCTGCTGCTGGTGGCCAACCACATCTCCTGGCTCGACATCCCGCTGCTCGCGGCCGTCCGGCCGGCCCGGATGCTCGCCAAGGCGGAGATCCGTCAGTGGCCCGTGGCCGGGGCGCTCACCGCGAGCAGCGGCGCGCTGTTCATCGAGCGCGACCGGCTGCGTGCGCTGCCCGAGACGGTCGGGCGGATCGCGGAGTCCCTGCGCGACGGCGGGGCGGTGGTGGTCTTTCCCGAGGGCAGCACCTGGTGCGGCCGGGCCCAGGGCCGGTTCCGCCGGGCCGCCTTCCAGGCCGCCCTCGACGCGGACGCGGCCGTCCAGCCGGTGCGCCTGCGGTACCGGCACGAAGGGGGCGCGGTGAGCACCGCACCCGCTTTCGTGGGCAGCGACCCGCTGCTCGCCTCCGTGTGGCGGGTCGTGTCGGCCCGCCACCTCGTGGCCGAGGTACAGGTGGGGCCGGTGCTACCGCCAGGCTCCGCCCCCGACCGGCGGGCCCTCGCCCGGGCCGCCGAAACGGTCACCACCCACCCCCTCCGTGCCGTGCATCCGGTCACCCGCGTCCGCGTGGACACGGAAGCGCACGCACACCTCTGACGGTCCGTCATCTGAGCGGGGTACCGTCCCCGCATGTACCCCGGAGCGTACGACCCCGCCAGGACGGCCGTCGTCACCGCCGACGGCGGCCGTGCCCTCACCTACGGCCAGTTGGAGGACCGCTCCCTGCGGCTCGCCGACCACCTGCGGTCCGCCGGACTGCGCGTGGGCGACCATCTGGCCCTCCTCGCCGACAACGACCCGCGCGTCCTGGAGGTCTACTGGGCGGCACTCCGCTCCGGCTTCTACCTGACCGTGGTCAACCACCACCTGACCGCCGACGAGGCCGCCTACATCGTCCGCGACTGCGGGGCCAGGGCGCTGATCGTCTCGGCGCCCCTCGCCGAACTCGGCCGCGCGGTCCGTGCGTCGGCCCCGGAGACCGAACTGCATCTCGACTTCGACGACGGCTCGTACGAACGCGCCCTCGCCGGTGCCTCACCCGAACCCCCGGCCCACCAGCCCCGCGGCGTCGACATGCTCTACTCCTCCGGCACCACCGGTCTGCCGAAGGGCATCGCGCCGACACTCCCCGAGGGGGACGTCCGCGAGGAGATGAGCATGTACCAACTGCTCTTCCAGCCCATGTACGGCTTCGGTGAGGACACCGTCTACCTCTGCCCGGCCCCGCTGTACCACGCGGCGCCCCTGCGCTTCAGCTTCGTGGTGACCGCGACGGGCGGCACGGTCGTCCTGATGAACTCGCTGCGCTCCTTCGATCCACGAGCGGCGTTGGCGGCGATCGAACAGCACCGGGTCACGCACAGCCAATGGGTGCCCACCATGTTCGTGCGGATGCTGAAGCTGCCCGACGAGGTGCGCGGCGCGTACGACGTGTCGTCGACGAGGGTCGCCGTCCACGCCGCCGCGCCCTGCCCCGTCGAGGTCAAACGCCGCATGATGGACTGGTGGGGGCCCGTCCTGTACGAGTACTACTCGGCGACGGAAGCCAACGGGATCACCTTCGTCGGCCCCGGGGAGTGGCTCCGCAAACCCGGGACGGTGGGCCGCGGCGGATTCCTCGGCGAGCTGCGGATCTGCGACGACGACGGCAAGGTGCTGCCCGTCGGCGAGACCGGGACCGTGTACTTCGAGCGCGACGAACTCCCGTTCCGCTACCACAACGACGAGATCCGCACCCGGGAGGCGCAGCATCCCGAACACCCCAACTGGACGACCACGGGGGACATCGGGCACGTCGACGAGGACGGCTATCTCTTCCTCACCGACCGCAGGGCGTTCACCATCATCTCCGGCGGCGTGAACATCTACCCGCAGGAGATCGAGGACTGTCTCACCCTGCACCCCCAGGTCGCCGACGTGGCGGTCGTCGGCGTACCGGACCCGGAGATGGGCGAGGCGGTCAAGGCGGTCGTCCAGCCGGCCCCCGGCGCGACCCCCGGCCCGCGACTCGCACGCGAACTGCTCGACTTCGTCCGCGACCGCATCGCCCACTACAAGGCACCCCGCAGCGTGGACTTCACGGACGCGTTGCCGCGTACGCCCACGGGCAAGCTGGCCAAGTCCAAGCTGCGCGAGGCCTACTGGGAGTGAGGACTGTGCCCACGGGGACCGGGAGCCGTGCCTATCGCGGCCGGGTGCCGCTCCGCGGCAGCGCACGCGCGAGGTACGGAGCCGTGGCGCTCCCCGTCGCCCGCGCGACCTCCGCCGGAGGTCCCGCCGCCACGATCCGTCCGCCCGCGTCGCCTCCGCCCGGTCCCAGGTCGATCACCCAGTCGGCGCCCGCCACCACCGCCATGTCGTGCTCCACGACCACGACGCTGTGACCGCCGTCGACCAGACCGTGCAACTGCCGCATCAGGACCTCGACATCGGCCGGGTGCAGACCGGTCGTCGGCTCGTCGAGGAGATAGAGCGTGTGACCCCGGCGTACGCGCTGGAGTTCGCTCGCCAGCTTGATGCGCTGTGCCTCGCCGCCGGACAGCTCGGTCGCCGGCTGGCCGAGCCGCAGATAGCCGAGGCCGACGTCGAGGAGCGTGGCGAGGCTGCGGGCGACGGCAGGGGTGTCCGCGAAGAAGCCGGCGGCGGCCTCGACCGTCAGGTCCAGCACCTGCGCGATGTTCCTTCCCCGGTAGGCCACTTCGAGCGTCCCGGGGTTGTAGCGCGCCCCGCCGCAGTCCGGGCACGGGGCGTAGGTGCTCGGCAGGAAGAGCAGTTCGACGCTGACGAACCCCTCGCCCTGGCAGGTCTCGCAGCGCCCGCCCGCGACGTTGAACGAGAACCGGCCGACCCCGTAGCCGCGACCGGCAGCCTCCCTCGTCCCGGCGAAGACCTTGCGCACGACGTCGAAGAGACCTGTGTACGTGGCCAGATTCGAACGGGGCGTACGGCCGATGGGCTTCTGGTCGACGCTCACCAGCCGCCCCACTCCCGGCAGTTCCTCCGTGATCTCCCCGATGAGTGTGGACTTGCCCGAACCGGAGACACCGGTGACCGCGGTGAGCACGCCGAGCGGGAACTCGGCGCTCACGCCGCGCAGATTGTGGCGAGTGACCGGCCCGGCCTTCAACCAGCCCCTTGCCGACCGGACTTCACGCTCCGGAGCGGGGGAGCGGTCGAAAAGGAACCGGCCCGTCGCCGATTCCGCGACGCGCTCCAGCTCTGCCACCGGGCCGCTGTGCAGCACCTGCCCGCCGTGCTCGCCCGCCTTCGGGCCCACGTCGACCAGCCAGTCGGCGCTGCGTACGACGTCGAGGCTGTGCTCCACGACGAACACCGAGTTGCCGGCCGCCTTCAGCCGGTCCAGGACCGTGAGCAGGGCCTCGGTGTCCGCCGGGTGCAGTCCGGCGGACGGTTCGTCCAGGACGTACACGACCCCGAAGAGGCCGGAGCGCAACTGCGTCGCCAGGCGCAGCCGTTGCAGCTCGCCCGCCGACAGGGTCGGGGTGGCCCGAGCGAGACCGAGGTAGCCGAGGCCCAGTTCGGTGACGGGGGAGATACGGGCGAGCAGGTCCTCCGTGAGGACGCGGGCCGTCTCCGGACCCCCGTGTTCCGCGAGGGTGCCGGCCAGTTCGACGAGCGGCAGCGCGGCCAGCTCCGCGATGGTCCGGCCCGCGAAGGTGACCGCGAGCGCCTCGGGCCGCAGTCGGCTGCCGCCGCACATCGGACAGGGCGTCGCGGCGAGGAACCGCTCCGCCTTCGCCCGCAGCGTCCGGCTCCTGGAGTCCGCGAACGTCTTCAGGACATAGCGCCGCGCGCTCATGTACGTGCCCTGGTACGGGCGTTGGATCCGCCCCGCGTCCCGTACCGGATGGACCGTCACGACCGGCTGCTCGTCCGTGAAGAGGATCCACTCGCGCTGCTCGGCGGGCAGGTCGCGCCACGGCCGGTCGACGTCGTGTCCCAGCGCGTCGAGGACATCGCGCAGGTTCTTGCCCTGCCAGGCGCCCGGCCACGCGGCGATCGCGCCCTCGCGGATCGACAGCGCCGGATCGGGGACCAGCAGCTCCTCGGTCGTGCGGTGCACCTGACCGAGCCCGTGGCACTCGGGGCAGGCCCCGGCGGCCGTGTTCGGCGAGAAGGAGTCCGAGTCGAGCCGTTCGGCGCCCGGCGGGTACCGGCCCGCGCGGGAGAACAGCATCCGCAGCGAGTTGGAGAGGTTGGTGACCGTACCCACCGACGAGCGCGAGGTGGGCGTCGACCGCCGCTGCTGGAGCGACACCGCGGGCGGCAGTCCGCTGATGTCCCCGACCTTCGGCGCCCCCACCTGATGGATCAGCCGCCGCGCGTACGGGGCCACCGACTCGAAGTACCGCCGCTGGGCCTCCGCGTAGATCGTCCCGAAGGCCAGCGACGACTTCCCGGACCCGGACACTCCCGTGAACACCACCAGCGCATCCCGCGGAATGTCGACATCGACGCCCTGAAGATTGTGCTCACGGGCACCACGCACGCGGACGTACGGGTCAGGGTGGCTGTGCATGGGGTGACTCCTGCGGAAGGAAGGGCGTGTCTTGTGCCCCGTAAGGGGCGCGGGGAACTGCGCGACCAGCCCCAGCCGGCCCGCACCTACCGCACCGACCCGGGGTCACCCCAGTGGACCACTCATACGGGCCCAAGCCCCACCACCCGCGCCAACCGCCGGAACGAGTCCACCAGCCCCGCCCGGTCATATGTACTGGTCGTGACCAGCACCTCGTCCGCCGAGGTCTCCTTGATCACCGTCGACAGCTCATGGGCGACCTGCTCCTCGGTCCCGGCGATCTGGCCGGAAAGACCGGCCTCGTAGAAGCCCCGCTCCTTCTCCGTCATCGTCGGCGTGAGCGCCTCGACACGCTCGGCGGACGGCAGCGGCGGAAACGTACCGTGCGTGCGCGAGTACGCCATCGACCACGCCTCCGGCAGCAGCAGCCGCCGTGCCTCCTGCGGCGTCCCCGCGACCGCCACCGTCCCGGAGATCACCACGTACGGCTGCGACGCCCACACGGAGGGCCGGAACGTCTCGCGGTAGTGGTCGATGCCCCGGCGCATCTTCTCGCGGTTCCTGAGGTCGCCGATCACCATGGGCAGCCCGGCCCGCGCGGCGATCGTCGCGCCCTCGCCCATGGCCAGCACGAACGGCGGCACGGTCAGGCCCTCGGCGGGGCGTGCGCGCACTCCGGTCGGGGACGTGCCGCGGAACCAGCCCAGCAGCTCGTCGAGCTGTGCCGCGAAGTCGTCGGCCACGTCCTTCTCCCGGCCCAGCGCCCTGCGTACGCCGTCCGTGAACCCGACGGAGCGGCCGAGGCCCATGTCGATACGGCCGGGGAAGAGGGATTCCAGGACGCCGAACTGTTCCGCCACCACCAAGGGCTGGTGGTTGGGCAGCATCACCCCGCCCGTGCCCACCCGGATCGAGCCGGTCGCGGCGGCGACCGCGGCGGCCAGAACGGTCGGCGCGGAACCGGCGACACCCGGGACGCCGTGATGTTCCGACACCCAGATCCGGTGGTAGCCGAACCCCTCCAGCTCCCGCGCCAGCCGGACGGTGTCGCGCAGCGCCTCGGGGGCGCCGTGGCCCTCCCTGGTGCGCGAGCGGTCGAGGACGGAGAAGCGGGTCTCGTGATTCTGCTGGTGTGACATGGCTTCTCCGCTGACTTCTCCGCTGGCTTCTCCGCCGGATGGACTGTTGTGGGGCTGTGCTCCGTCGTCCGTATCAACAGTCGTTTCGCTGATTTCTTCCGCGTGGGTCCCGCCCGGGGTGCGAATGACGGGAAAAAGATGGACACGATGAGGCCCCGCTGAGGGATCCACCCCTTCATTTTTGTGCCGGGATGCACTTAACGTTGCGCCATGGACACTCGAATGCCCCGGATCGCCGGAGCGCCCATCTCGTGGGGCGTGTGCGAAGTACCCGACTGGGGTTACCAGTTGACGCCCGAGCGCGTGCTGAAGGAGATGCGCGAGGTCGGTCTGGCCGCCACCGAGTTCGGGCCCGAGGGCTTTCTGCCCGGCGAGCCGGCGGCCATGGCGCAGGTCCTCGCCCACCACGACCTGCGGGCCGTCGGCGGCTTCACCCCGCTGCTGCTGCACGTACCCGGGAGTGATCCGCTGCCCGAGGTCGACACGCTCCTGGAGAGCTATGCCGCGTCCGGGGCCGACGTCCTCGTCCTCTCGGCCGTCACGGGACAGGACGGCTACGACTCCCGGCCCGAGCTGGACGCCGACGGCTGGAAGCTGCTGCTGTCCAACCTGGACCGCCTGACCGCGCTGGCCGCCGAACGGGGCGTACAGGCCGTCCTGCACCCGCACGTCGGCACGATGGTCGAGAACGGCGAGGAGGTCCAGCGCGTGCTGGAGCACTCCGCGATCTCGCTCTGCCTCGACACCGGGCACCTGCTCATCGGCGGTACCGACCCCGCCGAACTCACCCGGCAGGCACCCGAGCGGATCGCCCACACACACATGAAGGACGTGGACGCCGCCCTCGCCGCCAAGGTCCGGTCCGGCCGCCTCAGCTACACGGACGCCGTCCGGGAGGGCATGTACCGGCCGCTCGGCGCCGGTGACGTGGACGTCCGGGCCATCGTGAGCCACCTCGGAGCGCGCGGCTACGACGGCTGGTACGTCCTGGAGCAGGACACCATCCTCACCGGGGAGCCCGCGGGCAAGGGACCCGTGGACGACGTGTGGAGCAGCGCGGAGTACCTGCGCTCGGCGCTGGGCGACGCACACCGGTGAAGCGCTGAGGCAGCCGGGAAGAGAGAAGACCGCGAACGGTCCTGCCGGCCTGAGGGTCCTCAGGCCGGCAGGACCGTTCGCGGCCGGAGCGGGAGGCCCGCACCCCGGTAGCAGTCGTCGATGAGGCGCATCGTGGCGAGCGCGTCATCGGCGTCCAGGCGCAGCGGCGCGCCCCGGCGCAGGTGGGCCGCGAAGGCTTCGAGCTGGTAGGTGTACGAGGACCGGCGGCCGTGCATCTCGACGCGGTCGCCCGAGGCCGTACGGACCCGGACCCGGTCGTCCAGGTGCGGCTGCACGAAGTTCACCGCCGTGGCCTCACCGAGTGAGCCCACGATCCGGCAGCTCATCTCCCACTCGTCGTGCGCCATGTGGCAGCGGGCCGTACCGGTGGCGCCGCCCGGGAACTCCAGGTCGGCGTCCAGCCACTCGTCGACCCCGGGCGCGCCCGGCCTCCCCCGGACTCCGTCCGGGGGTACCCCCGTCTCGCTTCGCTCGCCGCCGCGGGCCGCGACGAGCCGCGGCGCGCCGCCCGCCCAGGGCGCGAGCATCCGCTGGGCGTGCAGGCTGTAGCAGCCCAGGTCCATCAGAGCGCCGCCCGCCAGCGGAAACGACCAGCGCGGGTCGGTGTCCGGCGGTGGCGGCATGACCATCGTGGTCTCCACGTGCCGCAGTTCGCCCAGTTCCCCGCTCGCCAGCAGCTCGTGCAGGCGCCGGGTGACCGGGTGGAACAGGTAGTGGAAGCCCTCCATGAAGACCGTGCCGGCCTTCGCGACGGCGTCCCGGACCTCGACGGCCTCCTCGGTGTTGCTCGCGGAGGGTTTCTCGGTGAGCACATGCTTGCCCGCGGCGAGCGCGGCGAGGTTCCAGGGCCCGTGCAGACCGTTGGCGAGCGGGTTGTAGACGACCTCGACCGCGGGGTCGCAGACGACGTCGGCGTACGAGTCCAGGACCCGTTCGACGTCGTGCTCGGCGGCGAAGGCCTCGGCTCGGGACCGGTCGCGGGCGGCCACCGCCACGATGCGGTGGCCGGTCACCCGGGCCGGTCCCGCGATCGACAGCTCGGCGATGCGGGCCGCGCCCAGCACACCGATCCGCAGGGGTTCGTCCGTCATGCTGTGCGCACCTCTTCCAGTCGTACGGGCCGGTGTTCGCGCAGCGACAGCGTGCAGGCCTCGGCGATCCAGCTCGCTTCGAGGGCGTCGGCCACGGTGCAGGGGGAGGGGCGTGAGCCCGCCACGACCTCGGTGAACGCGGCGAGTTCGGCCCGGTAGGCGGCGGCGAAGCGGTCCATGAAGAAGTGGTGCGGGGGGCCGGCGGGGAAGGTGGCCCCCGGCTCGACGGACCGCAGCGGCAGCTTGTCCTCCAGGCCCACGGCGATGCTGTCCAGCATGCCGTGCACCTCCAGGCGGACGTCGTAACCGCGGGCGTTGTGCCGGGAGTTGGAGATGACGCCGATCGTGCCGTCGTCGAAGGTGAGCAGCGCGGAGGCGGTGTCGACGTCCCCCGCGGCCGCGATGAAGTCGGCGCCCCGGTTGCCGCCGGTCGCGTACACCTCGACGACCTCGCGGCCGGTGACCCAGCGCACGATGTCGAAGTCGTGCACGCCGCAGTCGCGGAAGATGCCACCGGAGACGGCCACGTACGCGGCGGGCGGCGGCGCGGGGTCGAGGGTGGTGGACCGTACGGTGTGCAGCGGGCCGAGCTCGCCGCTCACCACGGCCTTGCGCGCGGCGACACAGCCCGCGTCGAAGCGCCGGTTGTAGCCGATGTGCACCTCGACCCCGCCGGCCTCCACCGCGCGCAGCACGTCGAGGCTCTCCTCGACGCCGCGGGCCACGGGCTTCTCGCAGAAGACCGGGATGCCCGCCTTGACGGCGGCGAGGAGGAGTTCGGGGTGGGCGTCGGTCGCGGCGGCGATCACGACACCGTCGACTCCGGCGGCGAACACCGCGTCGGGGGAGTCCACCGCCGTCGCCCCGAACCGCTCCGCCGCCGAGGAGGCCGCCGCGGCGACCGGGTCGGTGACCACCAGCGAGTCGACCGCTTCGAGTCCGGACAGGGTTTCCGCGTGGAACGCGCCGATCCGGCCCAGCCCCATGATGCCAATACGCATGCGAATCGTGCTCCTTCAAACCAAGGTTTCAGCCCGGAGGGCGGTTCAGTCGAGGCCGCCGAAGACGGTCTGGTCCCAGTCGATGACCGAGCCGGTCACCACACCGCTGCGGTCGGAGAGCAGGAGGACGACGAAGTCGGCGATCTCGTCGACCTGTCCGAGCTTGCCCATCGGCTGGGCCGCCGCGGCCTTCTCCCGCCAGTCGTCGCCCGCGCCGTGAAAGGCGCGCTGGGTGGCGTCCTCGCCCTCGGTGTCCGTCCAGCCGATGTTCAGGCCGTTGATGCGGATGCGGTCCCAGCGGTGCGCGTGGGCCGCGTTGCGGGTCAGCCCCGCGAGGCCGGCCTTCGCCGTGGAGTACGGCGCCAGATGCGGCGGGCCGCCGTGCGCGCAGTTCGAGATGATGTTCACGACCGTGCCGGGCGCCTTGCGGCTCGTCATGTCGGTGACCGCGGCCTGCGTCGCGAAGAAAGGCGCCCGCAGGTTGATCGCGATGTGCGCGTCGAACAGCTCCGGCGTGGTGTCGAGGAGCGAACCGCGCGAGGTGAGCCCCGCCGCGTTGACCAGACAGTCGATACGCCCGTACGCGTCCACGACCTGGACGACGCTGTCGCGCGCCTGCGCCGCGTCCGACAGGTCGGCGCGGACGAAGCGGGCGCCGGTGTCCACGGCGAGCTTCTCGCCCACCTCGGCCCGGCGTCCGGTGAAGACGACGGTCGCGCCCTCGCGTACGGCCGCCCGGACGACCCCCGCGCCCACCCCTTGGCTGCCGCCGTTGACGAGGACGACCTTGTCCTCAAGAAGTCCCATGAGTGCGTTGTCTCCTTCGGCTCAGGCTTCGGCTCCGGCGGCGCTGCTGTCAGTCTTGTGAACCAGAGCCCGTCATACAATCCGCAGAGACCCATCAAAAGTCCGTCATTTGCATGCGAGGGCCGCCGTGCGACATCCCTATCCGATCAGAGAGATCGCCCGTCAGGCCGGTCTGAGCGAGGCCACGGTCGACCGGGTCCTCAACGACCGCGGCGGCGTACGGGAGAGCACCGTCATGGAGGTGCGCCAGGCCGTCAAGGACCTGGACCGCCAGCGGACCCAGGTACGCATCGGTGGCCGCACCTTCATGATCGACATCGTGATGCAGACGCCGGAGCGGTTCTCCACCGCCGTACGGGACGCCCTGGAGGCGGAACTGCCCTCCCTGCACCCCGCCGTGGTGCGGTCGCGCTTCCACTTCCGGGAGACCTGTCCCGCCTCCGAACTGGTCGCGACCCTGGACAAGATCGCCAAGCGCGGCTCGCAGGGAGTGATCCTCAAGGCCCCGGACCTGCCGGAGATCGTCGCCGCCGTCAGCCGGCTGGTCGCGGCGGGCATCCCCGTCGTCACGCTGGTGAGCGACCTGCCCAGCAGCGCGCGCATGGCGTACGTGGGTATCGACAACCGGGCGGCGGGCGCCACCGCCGCCTATCTCATCGGGCAGTGGCTCGGCGACCGGCCCGGCAACGTGCTCGCCACGATCAGCCGGGGCTCCTTCCGCGGCGAGGAGGAGCGGGAGATGGGTTTCCGCAGTGCGATGCGCAGCGCGCAGCCCGGAAGATCCCTGGTGGAGGTCACCGACAGCGACGGACTGGACGCCACCCAGCGGGACCTCGTCCTGGACGCCCTCAAGCGGGACGAGGACGTCATCGCCGTCTACTCGGCCGGGGGCGGCAACGCGGCGACCCTCGACGCGTTCGGCCTCCTCGGGCGGGAGTGCGCGGTGTTCATCGCGCACGACCTGGATCACGACAACACCGGATTCCTGCGCGAACGCCGGCTGTCCGCCGTGCTCCACCACGACCTGCGCCAGGACATGCGGCGCGCCTGCCAGACCATCATGCGCGCGCACAAGGCCCTTCCCGACGAGGGTCCCTTCCTGCCTTCGGCGATCCAGGTGGTCACGCCGTACAACATGCCGCCGGGTGTCCCGCTCGCGTCATCGGGCCCGTCCGGCGTCTGAGGAGACCCCTGCCGTCTGCATATGTAGATGCCGTCTATAGGGTGGAACGACCGTGTGTGGCGGGCCAGGACGCCACCCCACCCCTTCAGGACAAGAGGGTCACGTGCAAGCGCTCATCGCCGGGATCGACTCCGGCCGCGTCCCGCTGCTCCTGGCCGCCGGAATCGCCTCCGGGCTCGCCGGTTCGATCGCCGGTCTGGCCTCGCTGTTCAGCTACCCCGCTCTCCTTGCCGCGGGCCTGCCGCCCGTGGCGGCCAACGTCACCAACACCGTGGCCCTCTTCTCCAACACCGTGGGATCCGCGGTGGGGTCCCGGGAGGAACTGCGCGGGCAGCGCGCCCGGCTCGTCCGGCTGGCCGTCACGGCGGCGCTGGGCGGGGCGATCGGCGCGGCCCTGCTCCTCGGCACACCGTCCTCGACGTTCGAGCTGGTCGTTCCGTGGCTGGTGGCCCTGGGCTCGGTGCTGATCCTCATCCGCGAGCCCCTGCGGCGGCTGACCGCGAGACTCAGCACCGATCCGGCCTCCTCCGTACCCGGACTGCCCGTGGCCTGCGCCGTGCTGCTGGTCGGTCTGTACGGCGGCTACTTCGGCGCCGCGGCGGGCGTCCTGATGCTCGCCGTGCTCTCCCTGTCCGCGACGGAGCCGCTGCCGGTGACCAACGCGGGTAAGAACATCGCCACCGGCGCGGCCAACGTCACCGCGGCCGTCGCCTACGCCTTTCTCGCCCCGGTCGACTGGAGCGCGGCCCTCACGCTCGGTGTGGGCTGCTTCGTGGGCGCCTGGATGGGGCCCGCGGTCGTACGGCGACTGCCCGAGGCCCCGCTGCGGATCGCGATCGCCTTGGCCGGCTTCGGACTCGCCTGGACGCTGTGGCGGGACGCGACCGCGTCCTGAACGGAGGAGAGCGGCGTCCTGAGGTGGCCGCGGCGGGGCCCCGAAGTGACCGAAGCGGCGTTCTAGGGTGGCCGCTGTGACGAACAACAGCACGCCCCTCGCCGTCTTCGACCTCGACGGCACGCTCGCCGACACCGCGCACCGGCAGCGGTTCCTGGAGCAGAAGCCGCGGAACTGGGACGCCTTCTTCGCCGCCGCGCCGCACGATCCACCGCTGGCCGAGGGCGTGGCACTTGCCCTGGAGCACGCGGAGGAATGCGAGGTCCTCTATCTGACCGGGCGGCCCGAGCGCTGCCGCAAGGACACGGTGGCCTGGATCGCCGCCCAGGGCCTGCCCGGGGGTCGCGTCCGGATGCGGCGCAACGACGACCGCAGGCCCGCCCGGCGCACCAAGCTGCAGATCCTCCGCGAGCTGGCCCGCGACCGTGCGATCAGGGTGTTCGTGGACGACGACGAGCTGGTGTGCGAGGACGCCGAACGGGCCGGGTTCACCGTCGTACGGGCCCGCTGGGCCGCCGCGTCGGCGGCGCTGAAGGAGGCGCAGGAACGGGAGGGGCGGACCTGACGGGCGGGTCCGACGGGCGCCGGCCCCTCCCGAACGCGAACGCGTCGGAAGGGGCCGGCGCCCGTGCCGGGTACGGGCCGGGCAGGGCCGCCGTCAGGCCGAGTCCTCCAGGCGGAAGCCGACCTTCAGGCCGACCTGGTAATGCTGGACCTGCCCGTTCTCGATCTGCCCGCGCACCTGAGTGACCTCGAACCAGTCGAGGTTGCGCAGGGTCTGCGAGGCCCGGGTGACCCCGTTGCGGATCGCCTGGTCGATGCCCTCGTGCGAGGTTCCGACGATCTCGGTGACCCGGTAGGTGTGGTCGGACATGCGGGTGCTCCTCTCCGCCGTGGCCCGTGTGCCACGTGTCGTTCCACGGTGCCCCACGAGGCGGGGGACCGCGAGATGTGGGCCCGGGGAACGCGGGTTCCGACGGGCTCCGGTCCGGTGCGGTTCACCGGGCCGTGCTCAGCGACAGCGCGAACCTCCCCTCGGCGTCCGTCCACCAGTGGGTGAGTTCGAGTCCGGTGGCGGCCAGTTCCGCGCGTACGCCCTCCTCGCGGAACTTCGCCGACACCTCGGTGCGCATCTCCTCGCCCTCGGCGAACTGCACGGCGATGTCGAGTGCGGGGATCTTCACGGTCACGGCCGAGAGAGCGCGCAGCCGCATCTCGATCCACTCCTGCTCGGCGTTCCAGCGGGCGACATGGCTGAACCCGTCGGGATCGAAGTCCGCGCCGAGCTCGCGGTTGACGACGCTCAGCACGTTCTTGTTGAACGCGGCCGTCACCCCCGCCGCGTCGTCGTAGGCGGCGACGAGCACCGACTCGTCCTTCACCAGGTCGGTGCCGAGGAGCAGTGCGTCGCCCGGTGACAGCAGGGAACGTACCGACGCCAGGAACGAGGCACGTTCGGCGGGCAGCAGATTGCCGAGCGTGCCGCCGAGGAACGCGACGAGCCGCGGGCCGGGCGTGCCGGGCAGCGTGAGGCCACCGGTGAAGTCGGCTATCAGCGCGTGCACGTCGAGCGTGGGACGCTCGGTGGTCAACGACTCACCGGCCTGCGTGAGCGCGCTCTCGCTCACGTCCACCGGCACATAGGTGTGCAGCGCGGGCAGCGCGTCGAGCAGGTGCCCGGTCTTCTCGGACGAGCCCGAGCCCAGCTCGACGAGCGTGCGCGCACCGGTCGCCGCGGCGATCTCGGGCGCCCGGGCGGCGAGGATCTCGCGTTCGGCGCGCGTGGGGTAGTACTCGGGCAGCGCGGTGATCTTCTCGAAGAGCTCGCTGCCGAGCGCGTCGTAGAACCACTTGGGCGGGAGCGTCTTCGGCGTGCGGGTCAGGCCGTGCAGGACGTCGGCCCGCAGAGCGGCGCCCGTGGCGTCCTCGGGCAGCGTGCGGGTGACCAGGAACGGACTCACGTACGGGGCTCCTTGCTCGGAACGGATGCGCTCGGTACGGGTGTGCTCGGTACGGGTGTGCTGGGTGCGGAAGCGCCCGGTACGGATGCCACGGGTTCGTCGATGTCCTTGAGCGGGGTGAGCAGGACGTCCGTGCGGCTCGCGGCGAGCAGTGTGCGGTCCGGCACCTCCTGCCAGCGCGGATCGTCGTCGTACGGCTCGGACGCGACGACGGTGCGCCGGCCGGGCTCGGTCAGATACCAGAGCGTGTCGCCCCAGGCGGTGGCGGCGATCACCTCGCCGTTGGTGAGCAGCAGGTTGAGGCGGGAGCCGGGAGCCGCCGCCGCCACGTCGAGAACCGTGTCGGCGAGGGCCTGGCCCTCCTCGTCACCGCCGCGCAGCCGGTTCAGGACCAGCGCCCAGACGAGCGCCGAGTCGCAGCGCGCCTCCATCGACAGCAGGTCCTCGGCGGGCAGCGTCCGGGCCGGCGGGGCCAGTGAACGCGGCCAGCCGGCGATCGCGCCGTTGTGGCTGAACAGCCAGGTGCCCGCGGCGAACGGCGCCGCCGCGGCCTCCCCGTCCGCCCCCGCCAGGGTCGCGTCCCGCACCGCGGCGAGCAGCGCGCCCGAGCGCACCACCCGCGCCAGGTCGGCGAAGGACCGGTCGCCCCAGATCGGCCCGGTACGCCGGTAGCGGCCGGGCACCGGGTCGCCCTCGGCGTACCAGCCGACGCCGAAACCGTCGGCGTTGACGGTCCCGTACCGCTGGCGCCGGGGCGCCCACGACTGGCGGTACAGGCTGTGGGCCGGGTCCACGAGGAGCCGCCCCAGCGGCTCCTCGGGCCCCAGGTATGCCAGATGACGGCACATCAGACGGTTTCCGGGTGGGCGTCCCGAGCGGTGCGGAACCCGGAGAAGATCTGCCGCCGGACCGGATGGTCCCAGTTGCGGAACGTCCCCCGGCACGCCACCGCGTCCACGGCGAACGAGCCGCCGCGCAGCACCTTGTGCTCCGACCCGAAGAACACCTCCGAGTACTCCCTGTACGGGAAGGCGTGGAAGCCCGGATAGGGGAGCAGATCGCTGGACGTCCACTCCCACACGTCACCGATCAACTGCCGTACACCGAGCGGCGACTGGCCTTCCGGATAGCTGCCGGCCGGCGCCGGGCGCAGATGGCGCTGGCCGAGGTTGGCATGCTCGGGAGTGGGGTCGGCGTCGCCCCATGGATAGCGCGTCGAGCGGCCCGTCTCCGGGTCGTGCCGGGCGGCCTTCTCCCACTCGGCCTCGCTGGGCAGGCGCCGTCCCGCCCAGCGCGCGTACGCGTCGGCCTCGTACCAGCTGACGTGCAGGACGGGCTCGTCCGGCGGTACGGCCTCGGTGACGCCGAAGCGCCGCCGCAGCCACTGCCCGCCGTCGCGGCGCCAGAACAGCGGCGCCTCGATGGAGTGTTCCCGGATGTGGGACCAGCCCTGCGGTGCCCACCAGCGCCGGTCGGTGTAGCCGCCGTCCGCGATGAACGCCTGGTACGCCCCGTTCGTCACCGGAGTGGTGTCGATGAGGAACGGCGGCACCAGACGCGCGTGCGCCGGCCGTTCGTTGTCCAGCGCCCACGGCTCGGTGGACGTGCCCATCGTGAACGGGCCGCCCGGGACCAGTACTTCGGCGGGTCCGTTGTACGCGGGTACGGATATCGGGTCCGGAGCCGTCAGGGCCACCGGCCCCCTGCGGAGCTGATGGGTAATCAGCATGGTCTCGTCGTGCTGCTGTTCGTGCTGGGCGATCATGCCGAAGGCGAAGCCGGCCTCGGTCAGCCGGGCGCCGGTGCCCTCGAACGCGGCGCTCTCCAGGATGTCGAGCGCCCGGTCGCGAACCTCTGCCGCGTAGTCGCGGGCTTCGGCGGGCGGCAGCAGCGGAAGCGAGGGCCGCTCGGCACGTGGGTGCTCGAACGCGTCGTACAGGCCGTCGATGTCGGGCCGCAGCGCGTCACGGCCGGCGACCGCCCGCAGCAGCCACAGCTCTTCCTGGTTGCCGATGTGCGCGAGATCCCACACCAGCGGGGACATCAACGGCGAGTGCTGCGCGGTCAGTTCGGGCTCCTCGACACAGGAGGTCAGCAGTGCCGTGCGCTCGCGGGCCGTGAGCAGCGCCGCCAGCGCACGCTTTCTGAGCGTCTCCGGGTCGTCGAGCGAAGTGCTGGTACCGGGGTCGGTCATGGGCGGAGGTCCTTCCCGCTGAGCAACTGTTCCGTGCTGTGTTCCGCGTCCTGTCCGGAGCCGAGGAGCGTGCCGTGCTGCGGATGACCGGAGTCGGCGGCACGGTCGAGCAGGTCGTCGGCGGGACAGCGGCCCCGGGCGACATAGCGGTCGGTGAACTCCGCGACCGCCCGCTGCACCTCGGTGCTCGCACCGATCCTGGGCAGCGCGTCGGCGGCCACCGCGAAGCAGGTCGCCGCCGCCTCCCGCAGCTCGGGATCGGCAAGGCCCGAGCGGGCGGCTGCCGTCCACAGCGGGTTGCACGGGGCGGGCAGCGAGCCGGCCCGTTCGGCGAGCGGTTTCACCGTCCGGTAGGCGGTCTCGGCGGCCTCCGGGTCGTCGAACAGCGCCGCCGTCACGGCCAGCGGCACGATCCAGCCGTCGTCGCCCGGCTGCGCGTCGATCATGCGCAGCTCCAGATGCCCGCGCGGGCGCACCGGCGGGAACAGGGTCGTCTGGTGGTAGTCGAGGTCATCCCGGCCCGGTGGTGCGTCGGACCGGGTCCACGCCCGGAAAGTCAGCCCCTCCGGTACGTCCCAGGGGCCGCTGGGCGCGCGTACGCACATCACCGGTGCGTCCAGGACGTGCCGTGCCCAGGCGGCCCGCGGGTCGCCGTCGAGGGGCGGGGCGCTGGTGCGGCCCGGATCCATCGCGGCCCACAGGGACTGCCGGGTGGAGCGCCAGCCCGTGGGCCGGCCCTGGGCCATCGGGGAATTGGCGAACGCGCCCACCAGCACCGCGCCCAGCAGGTGCGCCAGCAGCCAGCGGCGCCCGAGACCGAGCGGTCCGGGCTCCTCGTACCCGGCGTCCAGACAGACCTGGACGGAGGCGGAGGAGCACATCATGGCGCGGCCCTCGGGGCCCGCACGGTCGAGGCAGGTCTCCATGGCGTCGTAGCGCGGCTCATGGAGGAAACGGGTGGGTTCGTTCCAGGGGTCCTGGCCCAGTCCGCAGAGGGCGAGACCCGCCTCGCGCAGTACCGCGCGTACGGCGTCGAGGTCGGCGGAGACGGAGGCGACGCACTCCGTCAGGGAGGCGGCGGGTGCGGAGCTGAGCTCCAGCTGTCCGCCCGGTTCGACGGTGACCGCCGAACTCAGGGGCAGGGCCCGCACTGCGGCGTAGGCCGCTTCGCGACGTTCAGGTGGTACGGGGAGCCGCGGGGAGCGCGGCTCGTGGACGAGCCATTCGAGTTCCACACCGAGGGAGCGGGGCGGTCCGGTCTTGAAGCATATGCCGCGGACCAGTGCCTCCACTTCGGTCTCGGTGACGGTGGAGCGGCGGGGCGCCGTACAGTCACTCGCCGAATCGGACATGTCGGGATCCTCCTGAGATTCCATCCATGCCGCCGGACCGGCTTCGGATGGGCCGGTCCGACAGACGCTCGTCCCACCCAAGACCCTTGAGCCGGTTCGCACAAGGGTGCGTATCGCCGCTTATGGGTGCGTGAAACTCTGTTGCGACTCCAGACCAGGATCGCTCACCATGCGTTCATGAGCACGACGGGGGATGCGACAGGGATACCGGGGGAGATCGTGCGGGACGCGAGCACGGCGCCTACAGGGGTGGCGCCATGAGCGCACGGCTGCGCGCGATCGCACGGCAGACGGAGGAGATCGTCGCGGCGGGCTCGTACCGCGCGTCCGACGGGCGCGAGGTGTCGATCGCCGCGGCGGTGGCCGCCGCCCGCGCGGGCACCCGGATGTACGGCCCGGAGCCCGTCGAGACACCGCGTGCCACCGGTTCCGCCGGTTCTGTCGGCCTCACGGGCTCTTCCACGGACACGTTCTTCGAGGTCACGGGCGAGAGCAGCCTGGAAGCGGCCCGCCGGCTGACCGGTCCGGCAGCGGTACTGAACTTCTCCTCGGCACGCAATCCCGGCGGGGGGTATCTCAACGGCGCGCAGGCCCAGGAAGAGGCCCTGTGCCGGGCCTCCGCGCTCTACACGTGCCTGGTGGGGGCCCGTGAGTTCTACGACCACCACCGGACACACCGCGACCCCTTCTACACCGACCGGGTGATTCACTCACCGGCCGTCCCGGTGTTCCGCGACGACCGGGGAGCGTTCCTCGACGAGCCGTACACCGCGGGATTCCTCACGGCCGCCGCACCCAACGCCGGAGTGATCAAGCGCACGACGCCGGAGCGCGTACCTGAGCTGCCGCACGCGCTCGCCTCCCGCGCCGAGCGGGTGCTGGAGACGGCCGAGGCGCACGGCTACTGCCGGCTGGTGCTCGGCGCATGGGGCTGCGGAGTGTTCCAGAACGACCCGGCGCAGGTGGCGAGCACCTTCTCCGCGCTTCTCGGGGACGGCGGACGTTTCTCCGGCACCTTCGAGCACGTCGTCCTCGGCGTCCTGGACCGGACGAGGGGAGCGGTGGTCCGGGCGGCCTTCGAGCAGGCGTTCAGGCCTCTTCAGCGCCAGCCGTAGCGCTCCCGCAGCCGGTGCACCACCAGGTTGAACCGCATCCGGTCCAGCGCGCACGCCTCCCGGCGCATCCCCTTCTCGTGCAGTCGCAGCACCCGGTCCACGTCGACCCACGAGTCGCGCCCCGACCGGTCCCAGGGCCCGCTGCCGATCGGCACCCACTCCCGGTCGCCGTGGTGCCCCTTGCTCGACAACTGCACGGCGAGGAACGTGTCGGCACCCTCGCGGGCGACCACCAGCACCGGCCGGTCCTTGCCCCGTCCGTCGTTCTCCTCGTAGGGCACCCACGTCCACACGATCTCGCCCGGGTCAGGGTCGCCGTCGTGCGCGGGGGAGTACTCGGTCCGCACGACCCCGACCCGCCGCGGATCGGCCTCGGCGGTGGCGGAGGGCCCGAATCGCCCGGGAACATCTTGCTCGGCTCGCTCGGCAGAAGCAGTCACAGCAGACACGTTAACCCGCGCCGCTGAGCGGGGGTCTCGCGCACCTCCCTGGCCAGGGGCACGGTCAGCGCCCTGCTTCGTTGCTTGTAAGGGGCGCGGGGAACTGCGCGACCAGCCACAGCGGACCCGCACCCGCCTCGACGATCTCCGGCCAGTTCTCCGCGAGTTGCCGCGCGACCACGGCCTCCTGGTTCTCATCCTTGATACGTACTGCACGCTCACATGGTCAAGACGCCCGCGCAGGCTTCAACCGCCGTACGCGTTCGAGGAAGCGGCATGGGCGAGGAAGTGCTCGGCGCCGCCACGCACCCGGACGATCACCTCGCCGACGAGGCCGGGCCCGACCGTGCCGGTGACCCGCCCCATGAGCCCCACCATCGACGCGTCGTGCATGCCGCCAAGCCTACGGGCCCGCGGGCCAGGGACCGGCGGGCGGACCGAACTCCGCCCCACCGCCGCCCGGTTCGCGATCCGTCGTGCGGCCGGGCCACCGCTCGTACCACCGCTGGTCCGCCTCCAGCCGCGCGGCGAGTGAGACGAGGAGCGGCTCGCTGTTCGCGGGGCCGAGGAGTTGGGCGCCCACGGGCAGGCAGCCGTCGACGAACCCCGCCGGGACGCTCACCGCGGGCCAGCCCAGCACGTTCCACGGCCACGCGTACGGACACGCGGCGATCATGGCCCGGTCGGTGCCGAAGCCACTCAGACGGTGCAACGCGCCGATCCGCGGGGCCGGAGCGGCCGTCGTCGGCGCCAGGATCACGTCGTACGTCTCGAAGAGCGCGCCGATCCGCCGGTGCAGCCGTGCCTCGGCGCGCCGGGCGGCCCGCAGCGGGGCCCCGCCGAGCAGCCGCCCGAGCCGGGCCGCCTCGCGGGTGCGCCGGTCGAGGAGAGCGGGGTCGGGCACGTCACGCGCGCGCTCGGCGATCCCGGCGGTGGCGCGCGGTACGAACGCCAGACCGATCCGCCCGTACGCCGGGTCGGCCTCCTCGACCTCGTGCCCGAGCGCGGCCAGCCGTTCCGCGAGGGCGACGACCCGGGCCCGTACGTCGGGGCGCAGTCGAGCCGGCAGCGCCGTGAACGGAGGCTTCAGTGACAGCGCGATCCGCAGCCGCCCCGGATCCCGGCCCACCGCGTCCGCCGTGCGGAGCGCGGGCGGGCGGTGCAGGTCGTGTGCGTGGCTGCCGCTCGCCGCGTCCAGGAGCAGCGCGGCGTCCTCGACGGTACGGGCCAGGGTGCCGTTGACCGTGATGCCGTAGAAGGACTCAGGGCGCGGCCAGGTCGAGATCCGGCCGCGCTGCGGTTTGATGCCGATCAGATGGGTCCAGGACGCGGGGATGCGCACCGAGCCCGCCCCGTCGGAGCCCAGTGCGGCGGGGACCAGGCCCGCCGCGACGGCGGCGGCCGAACCGCCGGACGAGCCGCCCGGTGTGTGCCCGGTGTGCCACGGGTTGCGGGTCTCACCGAAGGCGGGGCCCTCGGTGAAGGGCCACTGTCCCAGCTCGCAGGTGTTGGTCTTGCCGACGATCACGGCCCCGGCCGCACGCAGCCGGCGTACCGCCTCGCCGTCCTCGGCGACCGGTGGGAACGCGCCGCGGCAGCCGAAGGCCGTCGGTTCGCCCGCCACGTCCATGTCGTCCTTGACCGCCACCGGTACCCCGAGCAGCGGCCGGTGGGCGCCGGCCGCGAGTTCCCTGTCGGCGGCGTCGGCCTCGGCGAGCGCGGCCTCGGCGCGCACCAGCCGGAAGGCGTTCAGTGATCCCTGGGTTGCCGCGATCCCGGCGAGGGCCTCCTCGACGAGCGCCCGCGAGGACACCGAGCCCTCGGCCAGGGCACGGGCGTGCTGCGCGAGTCCCGCGGCACGGCCGGACGTCATGCGGGCTTCCGTACGGCGTGGGGAGTCATAGCGGGCTGCCACCTCCGGGAGCACGATGTCTACCGAACGGTAACCTCCGGATGGCGTATGCGGTACGGGGCGGGCAACTCCATTGGCGGGAACGGAGGTTCGCCCGCGTGCCGAGCCCTCCCCGGCGGTCTCGACCCCCGAGGAGGTCGGGCGCAAGCTGGGCGTCCTGCGCGGACACCGCGACGCCGTGGGCCGCGACCACGCCGAGGTGCGCGGGACGATGGTCCACTCGGGCGACCCCAGGAGCGGGGCCGAACCGAACCGGACGCCTTCACACGGGAGTTGGCGGACTACGCCAAGCTCGGCATCGAGACCGTGATCCCGGGTTCGCGCGTCGACGAGCCCGCCGAGTGGATCGAGCGCGGCGTCGCCCCGGTGGTGGAGCGGCCGGCCGGACTCGGCTGAGGCGAACCTGTCACCGCGTACGACGGTGACGCGCGGCGGTGGCCGCGCGTCACGCGAACGCGGAGTGTCCCGGTCAGGCGGCGACGGGCGCGGTGGCCTCGCCGTGGATCCGGCTGATGACCTCGGTCAGCTGGGCGGCGACCTCGGCGTCGTCGGAGGGGTGCGTCTCGGCGAAGCGGACGACCGAGCCGGCGATGGAGAGCTTGATGTCGCCGAGAACCCTGGCGCCGGCGATCCCGGCGGACTTGCGGGCCTCGTCCTGGGCCCAGACGCCGCCGAACTGGCCGTAGGCGGTGCCGACCACGGCGAGGGGCTTGTCCTTGAGGCCGCTCGCGCCGAACGGGCGGGACAGCCAGTCGATGGCGTTCTTCAGGACGGCCGGGATGGTGCCGTTGTACTCGGGCGAGAAGAGCAGGATGGCGTCGGCGCCGGCCGCGGCCTCGCGCAGCCGGGCGGCGGCGGCCGGGACGTCGCCCTCGATGTCGATGTCCTCGTTGTAGAAGGGGATGTCGGCCAGACCCTCGAACAGGTCGACCTCCGCGCCCTCGGGCGCGAGCTTGACGGCGGCCTCGGCGAGCTGCCGGTTGTGGGAGCCGGCGCGGAGGCTGCCGACGAGCGCGAGGATACGAACAGTCATGGGGGGCTCCAAGGGGGATGAAACATTGCCGTTACGATCCGGACCGGGGTCCGTTTAAAGTTCTACCAGTCAAACGGACCACGGTCCAGTTTTCTTCCCCGGCGTTACGCTGTCTTCATGTCAGCCTTCCTGCCGCCCTTTCCCAAGCCTCAGGCGCCGACCGGCGAGCCCGTTCTCCTGGAGCTCACCTCCGGTGAGGACGAGCCGTGCCTGCGTGCCGACGCGGCCCGCAACCGGGCCCGGCTGCTGGAGGCGGCCACCCGCCTGGTCGCGGAGCACGGCGCGGCCGGCGTGACGATGGAGGCGGTGGCCGTGGCCGCCGCGGTCGGCAAGGGAACCGTCTTCCGCCGCTTCGGCGACCGCACCGGCCTGCTGATGGCGCTCCTGGACCACTCCGCCAAGCAGCTCCAGGCCGCCTTCCTCAGCGGGCCGCCGCCACTGGGCCCCGGCGCACCTCCGGTCGAGCGGCTGAGGGCGTTCGGGTGTGCCGTCCTGCGTCAGTCCGTCGAGCAACTGGATCTGCAACTGGCCGCCCAGCCGGAGCCGGCCCGCCGCTTCTCGTTCCCGCCCCAGCGTTTCCTGACCGGCCACGTCACCCTGCTGCTGCGCCAGGCGGTGCCGGACGCCGACTGCGCCCTCCTCGCCCAGGCGCTGATGGGGTACCTCGACCCCGCGCTGATCCACCACCTGACCAAGGAGTGCGGGATGCCGCTGGAACGGCTGGAAGCGGGCTGGACCGACCTGGTCGCACGCATGACGCGTACGGAGTCGCACGGCTGACCCGTACGGAACTGCCTTGGCGGGGAAGCGACTTGGGCCGCCCCCCGCCCCTGGGCCCGCGCGGGGCTTCTGCAAGGATGCCGTACCTCATGGTGCAGCTACCGAAAACGTCCGCCCCTCCGCCGCCCGCGCAGCACTCCGTGCCGACGAGTGCCGATGTGGCCCGTCTGGCGGGAGTGTCACGCGCGACCGTCTCCTACGTCCTCAACAACACCAGCGCCGTACGGATCAGCGAGCCCACCCGCCGCCGCGTCCACCGGGCGGCCGAGGAACTCGGGTACGTGCCGCACGCCGCGGCCCGCAGTCTGCGCGCCGGGCACAGCCGCATGGTCCTGATGCCCGCGCCGGACGTGCCCGTGGGCCCGCTCTACAGCCAGTTCTTCAACGAACTCCAATGGGCGCTCAGCCGTCTCGAATACACCGTCGTGCAGTACGGGGGACTGGGCCTGCGGGGCGACGAGGCGGCCCGCGCCTGGGCCGAGCTGCGGCCGGTCGCCGTACTGGCGCCCGGCGGGGGCCTTGGGCCGCGGGGCGTGTCCGTGCTCAAGCGCTCGGGCGCCCGGGCCGTGGTCACCCTCGGTCCCGACCGCATCGAGGGCGCACACGCGCTCCTCATGGACCACCAGGAGGTCGGCCGCAGCGTCGGCGCGCACCTGCTGGCCCGGGGCTACCGCCGCGTCGGGGTACTGGTCCCCGAGGATCCCGGTCTGGAGATCTTCTCCAGGCCCCGCCTCGTAGGCGTACGGCAGGCTCTGGCCGGTACGGACGCCACGGTGACCGAGGTGCCGCTCGCCTACGACGAGAAGGCCGCGGCCGATCTCGCGGGGCGCTGGCGGTCGCTCGGCCTGGACGCCGTCTTCGCGTACAACGACGAGTTCGCGATGCTGCTGATGCGCGCGCTGCAGGACGAGGGAGTCGGTATACCGGGCGAGACGGCCGTCGTCGGCGCGGACGATCTGATGCTCGGGCGGCTGTTGCGGCCGCGGCTGAGCACGGTCCACATCGAGCTGCCGTCCGGGCGTGAGCTCGCCGAGCTGGTCGACCGCGCGGTGCGGGAGCCCGCGACGGAGCCGGAGGCGCACGAGGTGTTGGGGGCGGAGATCGTCCACCGGGAGTCGAGCTGACGGCCCGCCGGCCGGCCCGGGGCGTTGCCCTGCGGGCGGCCGACATGCGGTCGTGCGTGGTGATCCGCGGCTGCGCGCGGGTTGCTCGCGCCCGCGCGGCGGAGCCGCATACTGATACAGCCCCGCGCCCCTTACGGGCGCCGGCCGTTATTCGGCCTTCTTCGCCTGCTCCTCCGCGACCGACTTGCGGACCTCGTCCATGTCCAGCTTGCGGGCCTGGCCGATGACGTCCTCCAGGGCGGCCTCGGGCAGCGCACCCGGCTGGGCGAAGATCGCCACCTGGTCGCGGATGATCATCAGAGTCGGGATCGACTGGATGTCGAAGGCCGCGGCGAGCTCCGGCTGCGCCTCCGTGTCCACCTTGGCGAACACCAGGTCGGAATTGGCCTTGGCCGCCTTCTCGTAGACCGGGGCGAACTGCCGGCACGGGCCGCACCAGGACGCCCAGAAGTCGATCAGGACGAATTCGTTGTCCGTGACCGTCTGGTCGAAGTTCTCCTTGGTGAGCTCCACGGTGCTGCTCATGGCGATGATTCCCTCTTCTCGGGGTCGGTGCGCGGCCGTTGTGCACAACGGCACCGACCGGCGCCGTATTCCGCGCGCATACCCGTGTGGCCACGACCCACACCAACGGCCAGACTGGCCCCATGACGGAAACGGAAACCAACGTGTACGACGTCGTGGTGCTAGGGGCCGGGCCCGTGGGGGAGAACGTCGCCGACCGCGCCCGCGCGGCAGGCCTCTCCGCCGCGATCGTGGAGAGCGAACTGGTCGGCGGCGAGTGCTCGTACTGGGCCTGCATGCCCAGCAAGGCCCTGCTGCGACCGGTGATCGCCCGCGCGGACGCCCGCAAGGTGCCCGGCCTGAGCCAGGCCGTGCAGGGCCCCCTCGATGCCTCGGCGGTCCTCGCCCACCGCGACTACTACACCTCGGACTGGAAGGACGACGGCCAGGTCCAGTGGCTGGAGGGCGTCGGCGTCGACCTCTACCGGGGACACGGCCGGCTCGACGGACCCCGCCGGGTCACGGTCGAGGGCCCCGACGGGGAACGGCACGTACTGACGGCCCGGCACGCCGTGGCCGTCAGCACCGGCACCCGGGCCGTGCTGCCCGACCTGCCGGGAATCGCCGAGGTCAAGCCCTGGACCAGCCGCGAGGCCACCAGCGCGCAGGCCGCCCCTGACCGCCTCGTGGTCGTCGGCGGCGGAGTCGTCGGAGTGGAGATGGCCACCGCCTGGCAGGCCCTCGGCTCCCAGGTCACGGTCCTCGTCCGCGGCAAGGGCCTGCTGCCCCGCATGGAGCCCTTCGCCGGGGAGCTGATCGCCGAGGCGCTCACCGAGGCGGGCGCGGACGTGCGCACCGGTGTCTCGGTCGAGTCCGTGACACGGGACGGCGGCACGGTCGTCGTCACCACCTCCACGGGCGACCGCATCGAGGCCGACGAGATCCTCTTCGCCACCGGACGCGCCCCGCGCACCGACGACGTCGGCCTGGAGACGGTCGGCCTCACCCCCGGTTCCTGGCTGGAGGTCGACGACAGCCTCCGGGTCACGGGCAGCGACTGGCTGTACGGGGTCGGCGACGTCAACCACCGCGCCCTGCTCACCCACCAGGGCAAGTACCAGGCCCGGATCGCGGGCGCCGCCATCGCCGCCCGGGCGGCCGGTGTGCCGCTCCTGGAGAGCGACCGCTGGGGCGCGCACTCCGCGACCGCCGACCACGCCGCCGTCCCCCAGGTCGTCTTCACCGACCCGGAGGCCGCCGCCGTGGGCCTCTCCCTCGCCGAGGCCGAGCAGGCCGGCCACCGCGTCAGGGCGGTCGACGTCGACCTCTCCACGGTCGCCGGCGCCGGCCTGTACGCAGACGGCTACCGCGGCCGGGCCCGGATGATCGTCGACCTGGACACCGAGACCCTGCGCGGCGTCACCTTCGTCGGCCCCGGCACCGGCGAGCTGATCCACTCCGCCACGATCGCGGTCGTCGGAGAGGTCCCGGTCGACCGGCTGTGGCACGCGGTCCCGTCCTACCCGACGGTCAGCGAGGTGTGGCTGAGGCTGCTGGAGGCGTACCGCGACAGCAAGTAACCCGACCGCGAAGCGGCCCGGAGCAGCGGCCCGGAGCAGCGGCCCGGAGCAGCGGCCCGGAGCAGCGGCCCGGACCAGCGGCCCGGACCAGCGGTCCGGACCAGCGGCCCGGACTACAGGTGGAAGCCCAGCCGCTTCGCCGCCTCCGACGGAGTCGGCTGGGCCCACCACCGCCCCATCGCCTCGTTCGAGGACAGCGAGCGCAGTTCGGCGCGGTCGAGGTAGAGCGTGCCGTCCAGATGGTCCGTCTCGTGCTGCACGATCCGGGCCGGCCAGCCCGTGAACACCTCGTCCACCGGACCGCCGTGCTCGTCCCGCGCCAGGAGCCGCACCTCGACGGGCCTCGCCACCACCGCCTGCCAGCCCGGCACGCTCAGACAGCCCTCGAAGAACGCGGCACGCGCGGTGCCCACGGACTCGTACACCGGGTTGACCAGGACCCGGAAGGGCAGCGGTACCCGGCCGCGTACCTCGCGGATCTCGTCCGGTACGGGCGCCGGGTCCTCGATCACCGCGATGCGCAGGGGGATGCCCACCTGGGGCGCGGCCAGCCCGACTCCCGGCGCCGCGTGCATGGTGTCGCGCAGGGCCGAGACGAAGCGGGCCAGGAGCGCGGGGTCCAGCTGGCCGTCGAACGGTTCGGCCGCGCCGCGCAGCACGGGGTCACCGGCGGAGACGATCGGCAACGGGCCCGGACGGGCGAGGAGTTCCTCCACTCGGTCGCTGACGGGCGTGAGGTCACTGGATGATGCCATCGTGCCAGCATGCCAAGCCGGTGTCCGGGGTGCGAGGCGGCTCCCTGGCACAGGAACAGCCGTGTGACCCACGGCACACGAATCTCCGGGAACTCGACGGACCCGCCCACCGACTACTGCACCGCAACGGCCGAGTACGGCCCCGTCGTCACCTGCCCGACCGGAGAAGCCAGCCGATGTCCACCGCTCCCACGACCGAGACGGACGAGTCCCCGAAGTCCGCCACCCCCGCCACGCCCAAACCCGGCGGCTGGGCGCCGCTGCGCCCGCTGGTGCTGCGGCTGCACTTCTACGCCGGGGTGCTCGTCGCTCCGTTCCTGCTGGTCGCCGCCACGACCGGATTCCTCTACGCGGCGTCGTTCCAGGCCGAGAAGATCCTCTACTCGCACGAGATGACCGTCCCGGTCGGCGACGAGAAACTGCCGATCTCCGAGCAGGTCGCCGCCGCGCGCAAGGCCCACCCGGAGGGAACGGTCTCCGCGGTACGCCCCTCGCCCGAGGACGACGCCACGACCAGGGTGATGCTGTCCGGCGTCTCCGGCATCGGCGAGACCCACACCCTCGCGGTGTTCGTCGACCCGTACACCGCCAAGGTGCGCGGGGCGCTCGAACAGTACGGATCCACCGGCGCCCTGCCGCTGCGCACCTGGATCGACGAGTTCCACGCGAACCTGAGACTCGGCGACGACGGCCGCCTCTACAGCGAACTCGCCGCCAGCTGGCTGTGGGTGATCGCCGGCGGCGGTCTGGTCCTCTGGTTCGGCCGACGCCGTACGCAGCGGAAGATACGTGGCACCAGCGGGCGCCGGCGCACCCTCGGTCTGCACGGCTCGGTCGGCGTCTGGGCCGCGGTCGGCTTCATCTTCCTCTCGGCGACGGGCCTGACCTGGTCGACGTACGCCGGAGCGAACATCGACGAGCTGCGCACCTCGCTCCGCCAGGCGACCCCGTCGGTGTCGGCCGCCACGGGCGGCGAACACTCGGGCCACGGCTCAGGTTCGGCCGAGGGCGGCGTCGAGCACGGTGTCGGCCTCGACAAGGTGCTGGCCGCCGCGCGGGCCGAGGGCCTGGGCGACCCGGTGGAGATCGTGCCGCCCGCCGACGACTCGTCGGCCTACAAGGTCGGCCAGGTCCAGCGCAGCTGGCCCACCAAGCAGGACGCGGTCGCGGTCGACCCGGCGACCGGCGAGGTGACCGACACCGTGCGGTTCGCCGACTTCCCGGTGCTGGCCAAGCTCACCCGCTGGGGCATCGACGCGCACACCGGTGTCCTCTTCGGCATCGTCAACCAGCTGGTGCTGATGGCCCTCGCCCTCGGCCTGATCCTGCTGATCCTGTGGGGCTACCGCATGTGGTGGCAGCGGGGCCGGGCCTCGGCCTTCGGCCGTCCCGTCCCGCGCGGCGCCTGGCAGCAGGTGCCGGCGCACGTCCTCGTCCCGCTGATGGCGGGCATCGCGGTCCTCGGGTACTTCGTGCCCCTCCTCGGCATCTCGCTGGCCGCCTTCATCGCGGTGGACGTGGTCCTGGGCGAGATCGCCCACCGGCGGGGCAAACGCACGTACGGCCCCGCGAAGGGGGCCGTCAAGGAGGCGGTGCGGCAGACCGAGAAAGAGACTGAGAAGGAGACCGCCAAGTAGCGCGGGCCCCGGGCCCCGGGGCCCGGCGGCGCTGTGTCGCGCCGCCGGGCCATCCGGGCCGCCAGGGGTCCTTCGCTCACAACGACTCACAACGAGTCGAAATCTCCCGCGAGGGCGGAGGCGAGCCGCAGGTGCGGCCGGGCCTCGTCGTCGCGGCCCTGGCGCTGGAGCGTCCGGCCGAGCATGAGGCGGGCGTAGTGCTCCACGGGGTCACGCTCGACGAGGACGCGCAGCTCGGCTTCCGCCCGGCTCAGCTGCGCCGAGTGGTAGTAGGCGCGGGCCAGCAGCAGGCGGGGGCCCGTCTCCTGCGGCACCTCCTCGACCAGACTGTCGAGAACGCGCGCCGAGGCGGCGTAGTCCTTGGCGTCGAAGAACATCCGGGCGCGCTCCCAGCGCTCCGCGGTCGTCCCGTGGGCGTAGTAGGTCGTGTCCACGTCTGTGACCTCCTCTGTTTCCTTCGACGGGCAGAACCGCCCCAGGTTGTTGAATATTCCACGACCTATGGAGGGAGGACAGCATGACGGACGGTCCTCCACGGGGCTAGGTTGTGGGCCATGAGCAATCTTGATCGCGAGGCCGTTCCCGCTCTGTGCGGCGGCCGGGGTTTCGTGGTGGCGGAGCCGGTACGTGAACTCCTCAGCCCCCGCCGGGTCAAGCTCGGCGAGTCCAGCGAAGTCCGGCGGCTGCTGCCCAATCTGGGCCGGCGCATGGTGGGCGCCTGGTGCTTCGTCGATCACTACGGTCCCGACGACATCGCCGAAGAGCCCGGGATGCAGGTCCCGCCGCATCCGCACATGGGCCTGCAGACCGTCAGCTGGCTGCACGAGGGCGAGGTGCTGCACCGCGACTCCACGGGCAGCCTGCAGACGATCCGCCCCCGTGAGCTGGGTCTCATGACCTCCGGCCGGGCCATCAGCCACTCCGAGGAGAGCCCCAGGTCGCACGCCCGCTTCCTGCACGGCGCGCAGTTGTGGGTGGCTCTGCCCGACAGCGACCGCCACATCGACCCGCGTTTCGAGCACCACAGCGAGCTGCCCGTCATCACGGCCCCCGGCCTCAAGGCCACAATCGTCCTGGGCGGCGTCGACGGCGCCGCCTCGCCCGGCACGACGTACACGCCGATCGTCGGTGCCGATCTGGCCCTCGCCCGGGGCGCCGACGTACGCCTGCCGCTGGAGCCGGACTTCGAGTACGCCGTGCTGTCCATGTCCGGCGAGGCCCACGTGGACGGCGTGCCGCTGCTGCCCGGCTCCATGCTCTACCTCGGCTGCGGCCGCACCGAACTGCCCCTGCGGGCCGAGTCGGACGCAGGCCTGATGCTCCTCGGCGGCGAGCCGTTCGAGGAGGAGCTGGTCATGTGGTGGAACCTCATCGGGCGGTCCCACGAGGATATCGCACAGGCCCGCTCGGACTGGATGACGGGGGCGCGGTTCGGTGAGGTGAAGGGCTATGACGGTGACCGGCTCCCCGCCCCGAACTTGCCGCCTGGGGCGCTGAAACCGCGGGGACGGGTACGCTGACCAGTACGGATGCTGCGGTTGCTGTCGGCGGGGGCGCGGCCCGGGGAGGTCCTGAGCGCATCGAATGCGGGTAGCCCTGGGCGAGCGATCATGCTCGGCCCGGAGGGCTTGGGGGTGCGCACCAATTCGCGGGTTTAGCCGTCTGTAGCAAGGTCTGGCAAACCGAATGCTGACCCAATGCTGACTCTACTGACGCGTAATCAGATGAGCTCGCGGCTGTGTGCCGCAGACGTGCTTAGGACTACCTCGGCCCCTTCCGGTAGGCGTCGCCGACATCGGACCGTGCGGGGCTCGCAAGGCAACGCGCGGCCGCGTGGGATCCCGTTCTGCTGCGCGTGGGTGTCGCGGTTGTCTGTCGGGAGCCGACAACAGTGACAGGGGGGTAGCGAGCGGCAGCCTTGTGGTGCGTGTCATCGCCTGCCCGCGAGTGCGCGTCCTTTCGATCGGCGGAATGCATCGGTCTGTAGACGGTCGGACGTCTCTCGAGGGCTTTGCGAGGAGTCGCGCCGTTGCTCGTCGAACAGGTCCTCTGGCTGGACGCGGCATGCGCGCGGCGATGCCGGAACGTGAAGGCGTCGGTGTCCTGGCGAAGTGCTGTGCCAGCGCGTAGCATCAGGGCGCCCTCGTGATCAGTCTCCCTCCGCCGCAGGCAGCGGGACTCCCTGGGCGCCTAACCAGATTGCGAACCAAGCGGCCGGCCGTTGCACTAGACGAAATTCAGAGCGTGCCGCTTGCGCCCTCTCCTGATGTCCCTACCGCCGGGAAAGCTGAAGAGCCCGGAGAAGCTACTCCGGGGCCACGCTCCCTTGTCGGTCTCGGTGGGTGGTGCTGGTGACCGTAAACGGGGCTGCCACTGCCACGGGCGGGTGGCGAATCGGTCGTCAGCGCTCATGGCTCATTCGCTTTGGGGCTGTCGTCGGTGATTGATAAGGAACAGGCGGGGGGCCGTCTCTGCCGTGCGGGTGGTGGTCAAGCGACCGTATCCGAGTACGTGACTGCTCCTCGTGAGGGAGGCCAATGGGGCAAGGCGCGAAAGCGGCAGGCCGATGATCTCTGTCTCCCGTACCGCCTCATTCGTACGACGCCGTGGCGGCACCCGAGGCGGTGACCGAGCCGCTGCTCGTCATGGCAAACAGCTATGGGAGGTGTGGTCGCCTCCGGCGCGACGTCGCAGTGCTGATCGTCCTGGCCCGAGCGGAGTCGTTGGCGCGTGGGATACGCGATTTCCACGCGGGTGTGCGTTCGGTTGAGTGCCTGGCAGCGCCCAAGACGGGGAAGTAGGTTGTCAGTGAGGCTGGCATCGCTTGTGGGCAGTGTGGAGGAGAAGGCGTTCAACTCGGCCGTAGGGCGGCTGATCCGTGAGACCAGAACCCGATCAGGGCTGACGCAGGAACTGCTGGGACGGCGGGCCGGGCTGTCGCGTGGATCAATCACGAACATCGAGGCCAGCACGCAGACACCGCCCCTATACCGACTCGCTCGCATCGCGGCGGTGCTGAACGTGCGGCCGGCCGAGCTGCTTCCGTCGCTCCTGCCGGAAGAGGTCGTGGGTATCCCGGCCCGGCATGTGGCCGATGTGGCGTCCGTGTGGTCCGAAGCTGGGAAGCTGAAGGACGCCCATGGCCAGGGCTGACGTTGCCGCACGTGCCCTCCTGCGGGCATTCGAGATCACCACTGTGCCCATCGACCCGTATGAACTGGCGCGTCGCCTGAATGTCGTGGTGGTGCCGCAGGAACTGGATGACGATGTCTCGGGCATGTTGCTACGGCGGGATGGCAGCTGTGTGATCGGCGTCAACCGGACGCATTCGGAACACCGGCGCCGCTTCACGGTGGCGCATGAACTCGCCCACCTGCGTCTGCACCGAGGCCGGCCGTTGATCCTGGACACCGACACCCGTGTGAACTACCGCAGTACCGTGTCAAGCATGGCCACCGACCGTGAAAAGATCGAAGCAAACCGTTTCGCCGCGGGTCTACTCGCCCCCGAGGCATTGGTGCGCGGCGCGGTGCACCAGATCAGTTTTCGGACCGTCGACGAACTGGTTGGCGTGCTGTCCGGAAAGTTCAAGCTGAGCGAGATCGCGATGACCTACCGCCTCATGAACCTGGGCATCATCTCCGGCCCAGGCCAGTAAGCCTTCGTGGCCTCCGCGGAGAACCGTGGGCGGGGCGAGTTCGCTCACGAGTGTGACTTGCCCTGCGCCCAAGCGAGTTGAGGGCGTGTCAGTAGAGTCGACCGACCGGATGTCAGTGAAACTGTCCACCGAAGAATGTCTTGCGCTGAGATGGCTCTGTGCGCTGTGCTTGTTACAGCAGTGAGCAGTCGCGCTTTCTGTGAATGACGTGCACCCTGTGCGGCATTGGTCGAGTGGGTGTGCACCTGACTGGGCTGTGCCAGGCGTGTCTTCCTGTCCGTGACGATGGACAGCGGCACTGGCCGGACAGCACCGTTTCAACTGGCCTGCCGCACAAACACTGCCTCAACCAGTTACCCACAGCGACCAGTCGGCTTGATCACATCGTCAGGTGAAACAAGGCACTGGGCGGTCGGCTTTCCTTTCACCCGCCGTGACGTTCCGGGCATTCGGCCAGCCCTCCATAACTCTCGGCGCTGCGCCACAGCCCGCAACCCTCGTGTGGGGACGCTGCGGCCGATGTGCTTCACCAGCCGACCTGCGGTCTGTGTGTCTGCTTCTTCAGGACCAAAGACCGCGAGGCATCACCCGCTCTCGATCCAGCCGCCGTCGCGGCGAAGGGCAGCCCTCACTCCGCCATCTCGGGAAGGATTCCCATGCAACACGTCAACTGCTTCTCCACGTTCCTACGGGAGACCGTCAACCTCAGCCAGGCCAAACTCGACCTCCTCGCCGTGCGCGTAGAGGCCATCTACCAGGCCCTCAAGAGCGACCCCGAACTCGGCCCGCTGATTATCGGCAAGAAACCCCAAGGGTCCTGGGCGCAGCGCACCATCATCAATCCGTCCGGTCGCCTCTCGGTCCGGCCATCGTCGGCAAGTCGATATGACTGCCGGGGCAACGCCTCGGACGACCACAACCGCACCCACCTGGGCGGCGCCCGATACCAGGCGTCCGAACAACCGCTCCTCGAATATTGAACCGAACGGTTGGGAATGGGGTACGCTCTTCCCATGGCACGCACCAAGGGGTTCGATCCGGACGCGGCACTGAGTCATGCGGTGGAGCTGTTCTGGCGGCGGGGGTACGAAGGCACCTCCATCTCCGACCTCGTGGCGCACCTCGGGGTCGGCCGGCCGAGCATCTACGCCACGTTCGGCAGCAAGCACGAGCTGTACGTGAAGTCGCTGGAGAAGTACGCGGAGGCGAGGGTCGCGGCCGACCTGGAGCAGTTGTCGCGCCCCGGGGCGGTCATGCCGACGGTCCGGGCATGGATCCGGCGGTACGTCGACGAGGTGAACGGCGACGAGATGCGGCTGGGCTGCTTCGTCGTCAACGCCGCAGCGGAGCTGATGCCGGACGACCACGAGGTGGCACGGGTCGTCGAAGGCGCCTGGGGGGCAACGGAAGCCGCGCTCACGGTGGCCCTGCTGAGGGCCCACGCACAGGGCGAGCTGCCCGAGGGGCGTGAGCTGAGAGCCTTGGCGCGGTGCCTGATGGCACTGCTGCACGGGATCCGAGTGTTCGGCAAGCGCAGGTCGGACCGGGGCTACCTGGACGACGTGGTGTCTCAGGCCTTCCTGCTGCTGGGCTGACCCTCTACCTCCAACCTCAGTACAACCTCCGTACCACCGCCAAGCCATGGCCCCATTTTGAACTAAGCGGTCGATTAAAGGAGTCTTCATGTTTCCGACCGAACCCACGACCATCCGCCCGACCACCACGACAGAGCCGCCCCGGCCGTCGCGCGCGGTGCAGCCGCTGCCCATCGATCCCCACGCACCGTTCGACGAGCGCGCGTTCTTCCAGCTCTTCCGCCACGACTACGCACACGTGAACGGCGTCCGACTGCACTACGTCATCGGTGGCCCCGACCCCAAGAACAGCGCGGGGCTGGTCGTACTGCTCCACGGCTGGCCGCAGACCTGGCACGAGTGGCGCAAGATCATGCCCGCGCTCGCGGAGAAGTACACCGTCGTCGCCCCGGACATCCGTGGCACCGGCGACTCCGACAAGCCCCTGACCGGATACGACGCGGGAACTCTTGCTGACGACACCTACCAGCTCGTCCGCCACCTCGGGTTCGACAGCGCCCACATCGTCGCCTACGACGTCTCCGGGCGCTCCGGCTACGCCTACGCCGTCGAACACCCCGAAGCCCTGGACAAGCTCGTGTTCATGGAGACCCTCATCCCCGGATTCGGCCTTGAGGCTGCGATGGACGTCGCGAACGGCGGCTCGTACCACTTCGGGTTCCACGCCACCGTCGATCTCGCCGAAGCTCTGGTGCGGGGCAAGGAACGTTTCTACATCACCACACTGATGCGCTCCTGGCTGCACGACAAGGCGGCCATGACCGAGGGCGACTTCGACGAGTTCATCCGCTGCTACTCCGGTCCTGGCGGTCTGCGCGGCGGGTTCTCTCACTACCGCGCCTTCCTCTCCGACCCCGAGCCCAACCGTCGACGGGCCGCCAAGGGCAAGCTCACCGTGCCCGTCCTGGCCCTCTACGGGGGCAGTGGCGGCCATGCCCCCACCCTCCCCCGCGACCTGACTGCCCTCGCCGAGAACGTCGAGGGAGAAGGTGTCCCCGGTGCGGGCCACCTCATCGCGGAAGAGCGCCCCGACTACCTCGCGGCACGCCTTCTCGACTTCTTCGGGGAGTAAGTCCCACCCCGCCCGGCCCTTCAGCGCCGCGTGCCGCCCCACGGCCCGCTCGGTCCGGCTGCCTCCTCCGGCAGCCGGACCGAGCGGGCCGACCCATCCGGCCCTCCGCGACCCACACCCCGCACGCAGCGCCCTCCGCCCTGCGGCCAGCCCAAAGCCTCATTCCAACGGAGAGAAATGCCCACACCCCGCGGCTCCCTGCCGCACCGCACTCTGCTACGGCTCGGCCTCGCCGAGTTCGCCGGAACCGCCCTGCTGCTCTCCCTCGGCGTTTCCGTACTGATCGCCCTGGACTGGGCCGTCCGCCCTTGGACGGAACCCCTGCCAGGAGGCGTTTACCTGTTCGGATCGTTGTCAGGGTTCGCTTTCGGCTTCTCCGCGATGGTGGTCATCGTCTCCCGGGTGGGACGAGCCAGCGGCGGACACATCAACCCCGTCGTGACACTCATCCTGTGGTTCGAGGGGGAGAGAAGGGGTTCGACCGCACTGGTCTACGTGGTCTCCCAGTTCGCCGGCGCGATCGCCGGAACCGCCCCCCTCATGCTGTGGGGCGCCCGCGCGGACTCCTTCCGCTATGCGGCCACCGTGCCCGATCCCGACGTGCCGTTGTGGCAGCCGTTCGCCGGAGAGACCCTGGCGACCTTCCTGCTCCTCATCGCTCTCTTCCTCCTCCGAGGGCAGCGCGTCACGGGCAGACCCGCCTTTTACGTCTTTCCCCTGCTCTTCGCCGTACTCACCCCGCTCAGCATCATGCCGGGACTACAGGGATTCCTCACCGGCTTCGGAGCCAATCCCGCCCGCAGCCTCGGCCCCGCCGTGGTGGCCGACGTCTACGACCATCTGTGGCTGTACTTCCTCGCACCTCCGGTGGGCGGCATCCTCGCCCTCATCCTCGCGCGGGCCACCGGGCTCACCCCCAGGAAGCCACGCCGTCGCAGCAGAGTGGTCGCTCAGGCCCCCGCTGTAACACCCACCGCACCCGTCGCAGCGGTCACACCCTCCGCACCCCCCACGGTAGCCCGCACCGGCGGGCGGCACGGTCCCGCCGCCCAACTGACGGACCAGATCCCCCTTGCTCGGCTCATGCACCGTTGCAGGTCAGGGGGAAGCCCTCACCGCACTGGTGAAGGCGCGGCTGAAACGGATGCAGTACCGACCCCTTCTCGTCGAAGGGTTCATTGCCAGGACCGGACTCGACCTGCAACCGCCGTAACCGCAGACATTGAAGATCTCCAGCCGGGCACGAACTTGTCCGAGGGCCGGCCGCTGTAGCCGTAGACGTGGCGCCGTGCACGTTGTGAGCACCGAGGAGCCCAAGGAGAAGCGGGCCAAGCCCGCTCTCGGCACACAAGGCGCGGGCGCAAACCGCTGCACTGTTGACACCTGAGCAACGTTTGACCTCTTGCTGACCTGGTGAACGGCCTTCGTTTTTCCGATAGTTAACAGAAACCGGGAGGCCGGGTGACGAACATCTGGGCAAACACAACTGCCTCCTTGCGGCGCGGCAGCCGTGTCGGTCCTTCGGGCCGGAAACCGCTGCGGGTGAATGCAAGGGCGGATGTTCAGAGAGGGCAGCAGCCGATGTTCAGGGCACCGACGTGGTGAATCACTCGGCTGCCCGCCATTGCAGCCGGTCACCGTGGCGAAGCAACTGTGACCGGCGAACGCCTTTCTGATCAACCGGCACCTTTACCTTGAGGGAACTTCACCGTGCGTGCACACACCGCCCCGCAGCGCCTGCCGCTGTCCGCCGGCCAACGGGAGATATGGCTCAGCCAGCAACTCGACCCGGCCGGACCGGCCTTCCGAATCGCCGAGTACCTGCTGATCCGTGGGCCGATCGATCCTACGGCGTTCGAGGCGGCCCTGCGCCAGGCGATTGCGGAAGCAGAGCCGTACCACGCGCGCTACGGCGAGGAGGACGGGGTTCCCTGGCAGGTGATAGAGCTGGTGGACGACTGGGAGTTCCCCATCGTCGACGTCAGTGCGGAAACCGACCCACTGGCGGCTGCCGAGAAGCGGATGCGGGAGATCGTCGCACAACCGATAGGGCTGGACCGGCCGCCCCTGTTCATCCATGTCCTGTTCAGGCTGGGTCCCGAGTGCTTCGCCTGGCTCCAGTGCCTGCACCACATCGTCGCCGACGCTGCAGGCGGCGCCCTCGTGGCCCGCCGTGTGGCCGAGCTTTATACGGTGAGCATGGAAGCGCAACTTCGAAGTGGTGGGCAGCCCTGCAGTTCACAGACCGCCGCTCGCACTCCAGCATCTGATGACGAGACCCCCCGAACACGGCCCTTGGGGCCGCTGAGCGCGCTGCTGAACAGTGACGCCGCCTACCGATCCTCCGATGCCTTCGTCTCCGACAAGGCGTATTGGATGGAACACTTGGCCGACTGGCCGACGCCCGCCCGGCTGCAGGGCAGTCCCACCGGGCTGCCCACCAGTGTGATCCGCCGCACCGTCGTACTCTCGGAAGGAGAGGCGGCCGGTCTGCGAGCGGCCGCCCGCGCCGCGGGTACCCACTGGTCCGCTCTGATCGTCGCCGCGACTGCCGCCTACCTGCATCGCATGACCGGGCGCGACGACATCATGCTCACGCTGCCCGTGAGCGCACGCACCGACGTTGCCCAGCGGACCGTGCCCGGCATGTTCGCCAACGTCGTACCACTTCGGCTGCGGGTCACCGCGGACACACCGATGCGGCAACTGATACGTCATGCCTCCCGGGAGATGCGCCAGGCACTACGCCATCAGCGCTTCCGCCGCGCCGACCTCGCTCACGCCCTTCGCCTGCCGCAGGGCGGGCAGCACCACCTCGGCCCGCACGTCAACATCATGGCGCTCGACTACGACGTCACATTCCACGGACACCCCGCGACGGCGCACAACGTTTCCAACGGCCTGGTCGACGACGTGGCCATCATGGTATACGACCGTTCGGACGGTCAGGGTCTGCGTGTGGATCTCAACGCCAACAGCGACCTGTATTCACCGGACGCTCTCGGCAACCACGCCGACCGGTTCCTGCGTCTGTTGAAGGACTTCGCCCACCAGAGCGACCCCGAACGCACGGTGAGCGCCGCCGAGTTGCTGACAGCGGACGAGGAGATCCGGGTCCGGAGGCAGAGCACCGGAGCCCTGCGTACGACACCCGAGTCGACCTTGGTCGGCATGCTCGCCGCGCAGGCGCTGCGTACACCGCACCGCACCGCACTCATCGACGGCGCGAGCAGTCACACCTACCGCGAGCTGCACGAGGCCGCGAACCGCCTCGCCCACCTGCTGGCCGAGAGAGGCGCCCGACCCGGCAGGACCGTCGCCGTCGCCCTACCACGCTCCGCCGACCTCGTCATTGCCCTGACCGCCGTTCTTGCCACTGGTGCTGCCTATCTGCCGCTGGACCCGGAGTACCCGGCCGATCGGCTGGCGTACCTGTTGGACGACGTCGAACCCGCTCTGGTGGTCACCCGCACCGATACCGCTCCCGTGTTGCCTGGCGACCGGACCTCCCACCTTCTACTCGACACCGCGGAGACCCAGGGCCTTCTCGATGCCCAGCCGGCCACCGCCCCCACGGCCGACGGCCTGCGGCCGCAGGACCCCGCCTACCTCATCCACACATCCGGCTCCACCGGTGCGCCCAAAGGCGTCGTCGTTCCACACCGGGCCGTTACGAACATGCTGCGGTGGATGCAGCACACCTACCGAATAGACGGCAGCGACCGGCTGCTGCAAAAGACACCCACGGCTTTCGACGCCTCCGTGCCCGAACTCTTCTGGCCCCTGACCAGCGGCGCCACGCTCGTTCTGGCCGCCCCCGGCAGCCACCGCGACCCCCACACCCTGGCACGCCTGATCTGTCGTGAGGCCATCAGCGTCGTACAGTTCGTCCCCACTGTGCTCGACGCGTTCCTTGACGTGCTCGCCGCCGACGCAGACACCGCCAAGCAGTGCGAACGTACTTTGCGGATGGTGTTCAGCGGCGGCGAAGTCCTTACCCGCACGACGGTGGACCGCTTCCACTCACTGCTCCCCGGCGTGCCGCTGCACAATGTCTACGGTCCCACCGAGACCGCCGTCGACGTCGCCCACCACACGCCCCGGCCTGGTGAGCGTGGTCCGGTCCCGCTGGGAACCTCTGTCTGGAACACCCGGCTGTATGTCATGGACGAGCGACTGCGGTTGTGCCCACCCGGCGCCCCCGGTGAGCTGTACATCGCCGGGAAGCAACTGGCCGACGGATATCACCGCCGCGCGGAACTCACCACCGAACGCTTTCTCACCGACCCCTACGGACCTCCTGGCGACCGGATGTATCGCACGGGCGACCTGGCCCGCCGCGACGACGACGGGGCCCTCCACTTCCTCGGACGCGCTGATGACCAGGTGAAACTGAACGGCTTCCGCATCGAACTGGGGGAGGTCGACACCGCACTCCGTGCTCTGCCGGGGGTGCGGCAGGCCGCCAGCACTCTGCGGACCACCGCATCCGGCGACCGGCAGCTCGTCGCTCATCTCGCCGGTGACTGCGGGATGCCACAGGACGCCGAAGAGATCCGTGGCCTACTCGCCCGCACCCTCCCCGCGCACTTGGTGCCCGCAACTGTCATGGTCCTAACCGAACTACCGCTCACTCCCAGCGGCAAGCTCGATCGCGCCAACCTTCCCGAGCCCGCCACGCCCCGCGTCGCTGCCGGCGGCAGGCCTCCCCGTACTCCGCTGGAACGACAACTGTGCACCTTGTTCGGCCAGATCCTCAACGTCGATGACGTATCCGTCGACCACGACTTCTTCGACCTCGGCGGCACCTCGTTGGCCGCTTCCCGACTCGCCAGCCACGTGCGGACCGATCTCGGGATGCCCTTGTCCTTGCATGATCTGTTCAGCGCCCCTACGGTCGCCCGCCTTGCCGTGCACCTCGATGACGAAACGACCACCGTCGCCTCGCGGGCTGAAGCGGATCTGGCACCTCTCCTCGTCCTGCGTGAGCTTGATGCCGCCAGTGGTGCAGCACCGCTGTTCTGCCTCCACCCCGGCGGTGGCATCGGATGGATCTACGGAGCGCTGTTGCGTCATCTCGGCGTCGACCAGCCCGTCTACGCTCTCCAGGCCCGCGCCCTGACTCCGCCGCATCCGTTGCCGAGCAGTGTCAAGGAGATGGCCGACGACTATGTCGAACTCATCCGCACGGTGCAACCGACAGGCCCATATCACCTTCTCGGCTGGTCCTTCGGCGGTCTGCTCGCACATGCCGTCGCCACCCGTCTGCAAGGCGCCGGCGGCCAAGTCGCCACCCTCACCGTCCTGGACGGATACCCTGCCGAATCCGATTCGCTACCTGATCTGCCCGAGCTCGACCGAAGCGAATGGCTCGGTCTTCTCCGCGAGGCTCTTCCTTCTCACGCGGCTCCGGACGCGAACACGCAGCACGAGAAAGCGGATCCCGGTGACGCGGATGGAATGCTCGCCGAAGCCGTCCAAGCACTTGGTCTGCCCGCGGTGCTCCTGGAAGGAGATGACACCTTCCCGCTGCAGGACATCATGCGCAACGACCTGCGTCTGCAGAATGAATACACCCCGGACATCTACGACGGTGACATGCTGCTGCTGACGGCAGATCTGCCCACTGCTGGAGGACTGTTCGAGCAGCCCTCTCCTGACGCGTGGGGCCCTTACGTGAACGGCACCCTCACAATCCAGGGCGTGCAAGCTCGGCATCACCACATGCTGCGTGCCGAGTCCCTCGATCTGATCGGGTCTCTTCTGGCCGGAGCGCTGTCCGGCGAACGATCTTTCCCGCGAGCAGTCGAAGGCTCTCGACCACACCCGTACGCAGGCGGGCGCTGAGAGCCCGCACAGCCCTCCCTGAGGCGAACACGGCGGGACCCGCGCCGGTGACAGCAACTCAGGGCCGCTGTGCCGGGTGCCTTCGGTCCGCGGCAGTCAAGACGCCGCGGACCGAAGGTTGGGAGGCCGTCCGCCTAGGGCGGGGTCAGCCCCGGTCGTTGTGCCAGGCGTTCACCGAGCCGTCGTCCGCGACGACGAGGTATTCGGCCCGCCCGTCCGCGTCGAGGTCGGCGAACTGTACTCGCGCGGCGCTGTCGGTGGCGCCGTCGATCAGGGTGCCCTGCTCGATCCAGCCGTTGTCGTCGTCAGCTCCGTTGTTCTGGATGACGCGGACAGAACCGTCGTTGTCGACGGCGAGGTAGTCGGCGTGGAGGTCGTTGTTGATGTCGGCGAACAGGTGGGATTTGTAGGACACCGTGGCCCGGCCGGAGTAGATGGCGCCCTTGTCGATCCAGGTGGGGCTTCCGCCGTTGACGTCGTTGTTGATCCAAGCCTTCACCAGGCCGGTCTGGTCGTCGGTCAGGAGATAGTCGGCCCAGCCGTCACCGTTGATGTCCGCGAACTGCGTACTGCTGCGTGCGGCGCCGACCGCGGAGGCCACCTTGCCGAGGGACGACCAGACGGGGTCGCCGTCGGTGCCCGCCGCGTTGGTCCAGGCCCGTGTCGAGCCGTCGTCGGCGACGGCGAAGTAGTCCGCGCGGCGGTCACCGTTCCAGTCGGCCAGGCGGACCTGGTCGGCGGTGGCGCCGAAGCCGTCGGCGACCTTGCCGCGGTAGACCCAGGAGATGGCGCCGTTGCTGCCCTTGGTATTTCGCCAGCTGTAGAGAGATCCGTCGCTGCCGACAAGGTTGTAGTCGCTGCGGCCGTCGCCGTTGAGGTCGGCGAACAGGGTGCGTGCGCCCTTGACCGGCGCCGACCCCGAGGCCCACTGGCCGTAGTCCGTCCAGTGTGGATTGCCGCCGTTGACGTCGTTGTTGATCCAGGCTCTCACCGATGCGTCGTCCGCGACGGCGAGGTAGTCGGCGTATCCGTCACCGTTGATGTCCTCGAAGCGGACTTGGGAGGCGCTGGTGACGCCAGTAGCGGAGGCCCACTGGCCCTTGTCGGTCCAGCGCGGGCTGCCACCCGACTTGTCGTTGTTGACGTAGGCGTGGGTGGAACCGTCCGCCGAGACCGTGAGGTAGTCGGCGTAGCGGTCGTTGTTGATGTCCGTGATGCGCACCTGGTCCACGCTGGTGACACCGGTGGCCGAGGCCCACTGGCCGTAGTCCGTCCAGCGCGGGCTGCCACCCGTTTTGTCGTTGTTCACCCACGCTTTGACCGAACCGTCGTTGCTGACGGCGAGGTAGTCGGCGTATCCGTCACCGTTGATGTCGGCGAAACGGACCTGCCCTGCGCTGGTGACGCCGGTGGCGGAGGCCCACTGGCCGTATTCCGTCCAGCGCGGGTTACCGCCAGACTTGTCGTTGTTGATCCAGGCCTTCACCGAGCCGTCGTCCGCGACCGCCAGATAGTCAGCGTAGGCATCGCCGTTGACGTCCGCGAAACGGACCTTGTCGCCGGAGACCCCGACTCCCGAGGCGAACTGGCCGTAGTCCGTCCAGCGCGGGCTGCCGCCCGACTTGTCGTTGTTGAGGTACGCCCGCACGGACCCGTCCGCGGCGACGGCGAGGTAGTCGGCGTATCCGTCACCGTTGACGTCGGCCGCCTCCACCCGGGTCGTCGGGATCGACGCGGAGCCGGAGACGACCTTCCCAAGTGCGGAGAAGGAGTTCGCCTTGCACGCGGGAGTGTCCGTGGCGGCGGCATAGGGGCCGTCGAGCCAGCCGGCGATGGTGACTTCGTCGAGAGCCTTGTCGAACGCGTCGGCCATCTTGCGGTAACCCGTGTCGCCGGGATGCAGCTTGTCCGCGAGGTCCCCGGTGGTGACTGCGCCCATGTCCGCAGTGATCACCCTCTGCCCCTGATTCCTCCGTTCCGTCACCAGCTTGGTGACGGCGGCGTTGAACGGGGTGATCATCGCCTGAATCTCCGGCTTGGAGGTCGGCACCAGGGTGGCCACGACGACCGTGACCCCCGGCGATTTCTGCTGGAGCATGTCGATCAGCCCGTTGAGGCGGGCGGGCGCGTTCCCGGTGTCGTAGAACTGGTTGAGATCGTTCGTACCCACGTGCAGAGTCACAACATTGGGTCGCAGGGACTCGACCCAGCAGGACGCGAAGGCGGAAATCTGGTCGATGCGCCAGCCCGAATGCCCTTCGTGGTCCATGTCGGGTCCGTCGCCGCCCTGCTGCGTTCCCACGAAGTCGACGCCGTTGTCGTTGCCGAGGTCGGCGAAGAGGGAGTCCCGGTAGCCGGACATGTCGCTGCTGCCCACACCGGTGGTGATCGAGTCGCCCATGGGCATGACCCGCAGAGGGCTCGTCGGGCCGACGCCGCTGGTCTCCTGGATCCACTCACTGACGGACTCGATCCGCAGCGCGTCGCTGAATTCGTTCTCGTCGCCGCCGGTGATCAGCCCGTAGATCGCGCCCCTGTAGAACAGGCCGGCACCGGAGTCACCCAGCGCGGAGATACCTGTTCCGATGTTGTCCAGGTAGTACAAGGAGTTGTCGGGTCCCGGTGAGGGAGCATCCGAGTCGTCCGGATCCGCAGGAACGGTATACGTGTTGGAGCCCACCCGCGCTGTCGCCACCCGCAGGGTCTCGGAGCGGTTGGGCTCTCCCGGTTCGACGGACGACGGGCCCCAGCCTCGGAACGAGACGCTCTTGCCGACCGGTACCGCACCCAGCCGGTACGGGACGACCCAACTCGACTGGGCCGTGGGCGTGGCCAGTTCCAGAAGTACCGCGTCCCATTCCGGATGCGCGTGGATCTCGGCGATCTGGTGTTTCTCGCCCTGGCCCAGCTGGCGGTTGCCGAGCATGACGTAGGTCGTCTCGGCCGTGGCTTCGTTGTCCGCAATGCAGTGCTCGACGGTCAGGACCCACTTGACGTCGATGAGGTTGCCGACACAGTAGTTGTCGTAGCCGTCGCCCTCGCCGTCGTCGATCCAGACCTGGGCTTCGCCTCGCAGCCTGGCCGAATCCGTTCCGCCGATGATCGCCTGGGCGGCCGGCGCGATGCCCACGATCATGCTGAGCACACTCGCCAGTCCCACCACGAGTGCGGTAAGTGTTCTTCGCAAAGAAGGTTCCTCCATAGTTCCGTGCCGTGAGCGGAGGAGACCGTGACACATCGCATGCGGCGAACCCGCACTGCGGCCTCCGTTCCAGCCCCAGCTATGGCAACTCTCGACAGCGTGGGAGCAGGGGGCCAGATCATTGCCTGGCCAGTCACTGTTCAGAGGGCGCCCGCGCACGGAAGTTCCGCTGCGCTGCGTCGGAAATCCTTCAACTGGCTTGCGTGAACTGCGAAAACGTTAACCAACCGGCCCTGGGACAAGGCCCTCACGCGCTGGCCCCGGTACCGTTCACGGCGCAGAATGTGCCGGGCGTCGCACGCCGCCGGGGCTCGGGGGGCCTCGAAGATCGAGCGCGGCGCCATCGCGTGTCCCGACCAGGAGACACGAGCAGTGCGAGGGCCCCGGTGTCGAATGGGCCGAGGGCGGGGCGGGGGCAGTGAATGGAGTGGTCGGTGGAGGATCGTGTCCCCGGCACGCTGCCCGGACTCAGCGCCCCGCGCATGGTCGGCCGGGCGGACGAGCTGCGCCGGCTGACACTCGCGTTGACCCGGCCGCCGGCCCTGGTGCTCATCGAGGGCGAGGCGGGAATCGGCAAGAGCCGGCTTCTCCAGGAGGTGTTGGGAGAGCCGGGAGTCCTTGGCCGACGCCCTCTGGTCGCCCTGTGTCCGCCGTTCCGGGAGGCACTGACCCTGGGCCCGATCGTCGACGCGGCCCGCGACGACAGGGCGGGCGTGGCCGGGCTGAAACTGACGCCGCTCGCCGGTGTGCTCCGGCCGCTGTTCCCCGAGTGGGCACAGGATCTGCCGCCCGCGCCCGACGCGCTGTCGGACGCCGGTGCCGCCCGGCACCGGCTCTTTCGTGCCCTGGCCGAACTCCTCGACGCGATGGAGGTCGGCGTCCTGGTCCTGGAGGATGTCCACTGGGCCGACGAGGCGACCCTCGACTTCTTGCTGTTCCTCGTCTCCCGCCCCTCCCGGCGGGTGAGCCTGGTACTGACCTACCGCGTCGAGGATGTCACCCCGGGCTCCGCCCTGCTGCGGCTGCCCTCCCGCTCCCCGGCGGGGACCGGAGCCGAACGTCTGGTCCTCGGCCCGCTGGATGTGGACCAGACCGCCGAGCTGATGTCGTCGATGCTCGACGGGGAGCATGTCTCCGAGGCGTTCGCGTCGTTCCTCCAGGAGCGGACCGACGGGGTGCCGTTGGCGATCGAGGAATCGGTGCGGTTGCTGCGCGACCGCGCCGACCTGGTGCGACGGGACGGCGAGTGGGTCCGCAGGACGCTGGCGGACATCGTAGTGCCGCCCACCATCCGTGACGCCGTGGCCGAGCGGGCCGCACGCCTGTCCCGAGTGGCGCAACGCGTCCTCCAGACCTCGGCCGTGCTGGCCGAGCCGGTCGGCACCGAGGTCCTCGCGGCGGTCAGCGGTCTGCCGGACAACGTTGTTTCCGGCGCCGTGGACTCGGCCGTACGCAGCGGGCTGCTCGGGGAGGATCGCACGGGCCGGGTCAGCTTCCGGCACGCCCTCGCGGCCCGCGCCGTGTACGACCTGACACCCGCGCCCGACCGCCGGTCCCTGCACCGCGAAGCGGGCCGCCATCTGCGGGAGGCGACACCGGAGCCGGCGGCCCGACTCGCCCACCACTACCGGGAGGCGGGCGACACCGGGCAGTGGCGCCGGTACGCGGAACGGACCGCGGACCTCGCCCTCGCTTCCGGCGACCACCACACCGCCGTCGGACTGCTGCACGAACTCATCACCGAGGCTGAACCGCCGGCCGCCTCGGTGGCCCGCTGGGCGCAGAAGATGCCGGTCCTCGCCTTCACCGGTCATGTCGGCCGGGGAGATCTGACCCGCGCGCTGCGCGAGGTGCTGGAGGGCGACACCCTCGACCCGCGGGACCGGGCGGCCGTCCGCACGCAGTTGGGCCGGATGCTGCTGCACGCCGGTGAATACGCGGCGGGAGCGGCCGAGTTGGAGCGGGCACTGCCCGATCTCGCGGGCGAGCCGTTCCAGACGGCGTGGGCGATGAACACACTGGGCAGTCCGTCGGGCTCCCTGATGCCCGCGCCAGAGCACCGGCGATGGCTGGAACGGGCGGCGGACACCGCCCACCTGCCGATGACATCGGATCAGCGCCTGGCCCTCGTGGTCGACCGTGCGACCGCCCTTCTGGACATGGGGGAGGACGTCGGCTGGTCCGTGGCGGCGAACCTGCCCGACTCCGCCACGACGCCGGAAGGGATGATGCAACTGGCTCGCAGCGGCCTCAACGTCGGCAACGCGGCCATGCGCTGGGGCCGTTACGGTCAGGCACGAGAGCTGCTGACGAGAGCGCTGGTTCGGGCGGAAGGCCACCGCTACCAGCGCCTGCACGACATGGTGCTGGTCACGCTCGCCCACCTGGACTGGTTCACCGGAAACTGGGACGGGCTGGCCGAACGAGCCGCCGCTCTGGCCGAGGTGGACGCCGAGCCCCTGCTCCAGCTGGACGCCGTACTGATCACGGCGCTGCTCGACGGGGCGGTCGGCACCGCCGGCCCCGCGTCGGCCGTGAGCGTCGCGCCCGGGACCGCGGCAGGCGGGAGTGCCGCGGCCGGAAGTGTCGCCGAGCGGTTGCGGGAGGTGCTCGACGCCGGTCTGCGACGCGGCATCGTGGACCTCCCGCTGGAGCCCGCCGCGGCGCTGGCGCGTATCCGTCTCGCCGAGGGCGCGGCCGCCGAGGCCGTCGAGCTGACGGACGGACCGGCGGACGTGGTGGCCCGCAAGGACATCTGGCTGTGGGCCACCGAGTTCGCTCCGGTGCGCACCGGAGCGCTGTTGGCGGTCGGCAGGCCCGAAGAGGCGAGGAAGTTCGTGGCGGACCTGGCCGAAGGCCTGTTGGGCCGGAGTCTGCCGGCGGCGGACGCGGCCCTGGAGGCCTGTCTCGGCGTACTGGCCGAGGGCGAGGGCAGGTTCACCGAGGCCTCGGAAGCGTTCGGCCGGGCGTCCGCCGCCTGGCAGCGCCTGCCGCGGCCGTACGAGGCTTTGCTCTCGGCCGAGCGGAGCGCGGCCTGTCTGTCGGCCGCACGGCATCGGGAAGCAGCACTGGCCGAACTCGTCCGGGTGGAGACCGGGTTCACGGCACTCGGAGCCCGCGTCGACGCCGAACGTGTACGGGCGGTGCTGCGCGAGGCCGGGGCCCCGGTGAAGGAGGTGTGGCGGGGTGGACGGCGCGGTTACGGCGACCAGCTCTCCCCGCGCGAGCTCGAAGTGGTCAAGCTGATGCTCACCGGTCTGACAAACCCGGCCATCGCGCAGGCTCTTTCGCGATCCCCGAAGACCATCGCGGCACAGCTCAACTCGGCGATGCGCAAGTACAAAGTCACCTCACGCACCGCCCTCGCGGTCAGCGTGATCCGGGCCGGGATCAACTCCGACGAGGATTCCGCAGACCGCAACGGCACGGATCTTTAGGTCATCCGCCCAATCGCGACGTCCCGCCGCGGGCGTCGATACTCGGTGCGCGGAGGGATCCGAAAGCCCCCCTTCACCCAGACATCACCCGAAGGGCATCCGTCCGTCCGATGAGCAGCACAACCCCCGAAATCGAAGCCGAACCCGGCCCTCACGCGCCGGACTTGCGCGATGCCGCCACCGACCCCGCCACCGGAGTCCGGCACACCGACGTGCCGTCCGCCCTGGAGCCCCGCCCCGAACCGACGCCCGCCGCACCGGGCGCGCCCACCGCCGACACGACGACCCTCCCCGCCCCTGAGGACGGCCTGTATAGCGGTTACAAACCTCTCTGAATCCTCCCCCGGATCCTGAACGTGACGAAAAGGGTGCCCCGTTGCCTGCCTTCAGAGTTCCGCGCCTTCGCGCGCCCCTCTCCCTGCTCATAGCCGGCTGTCTCGGCGCCGCGGTCCTCGCCGTGGCGCCGCAGGCCACCGCGGTCACCCCGGCCGGCTCCGAGGCAACCGCCGCCGACTCCACCACGACTTCGGACCTGCTCAACTCCGTACCGCAGGACAACGTCCCGAAGAACTACATCCCGGCCGACTGCAACAGCCCGAGCCGGAAGGACGATGTCGCCCAGTGCTTCGCCGACATCCACACCGACTCCGAGCACCGCGTCCGACCGCACGCGAGCGCACCGCCGTCCGCCGCGCTCGGCCCGGCCGACATTCAGGCCGCCTACGGTCTTCCCGACGGTGGTGAGGGCCGGACCGTGGCGATCGTCGACGCGTACGGCAACTCCCGCGCGGAGGCCGACCTCGCCGCCTTCCGCGAGCACTACGGCCTGCCCGCCTGCACCACCGCCAACGGCTGCTTCCGCAAGGTCGACCAGGACGGCGGCACCGACTACCCCGAGGACGACGAGGGCTGGGCGCTGGAGACCGCGCTCGACCTCGACGCCGTCTCCTCCGCCTGCCCGAAGTGCGACATCCTTCTGGTGCAGGGCGATTCGGCGAGCCTGGACGACCTGGGTACGGCCGTCGACACCGCCGTCCGGCTGGGCGCCAAGTACGTCTCCAACTCCTACGGTGTGCCCGGTGAGACCGCCGGCCAGACCGCGTACGACCACCACTACGACCACCCCGGGGTGGCCGTCGTCGCATCCACGGGCGACACCGGACATGTGCAGAACTGGCCGTCCACCAACCCCAACGTCGTGGCCGCCGGCGGTACCCGGCTGACCCGCGCCGAGGGCACCGCCCGGGGCTGGACGGAGAGCGCCTGGTCGGCGGGCGGCTCCGGCTGTTCGCTCTACGAGACCAAGCCCGACTACCAGGCGGGACTCGACACCGGCTGCGACACCCGCGCCACCGCGGACATCTCCGCGGTCGCCGACCCCGCGACCGGTCTGGCCGTGTACGACACCCTGAGCCAGGACGGCTGGGTACAGGTCGGCGGCACCAGCCTGTCCGCCCCGCTGCTCACCGCGATGTACGCACTGGCGGGCACCCCCGTCGAGGACACCTACCCGGTCACGTACCCGTACGTCAACGCCACCGGTCTGAACGACGTCACCGAGGGCACCAACGACACCTGCGGCACGGTCCAGTGCGCCGCGGGCCCCGGCTGGGACGGACCGACCGGCCTCGGCACCCCGGCCGGCGTCTCCGCGCTCGCCTTCGGCGCCCACGGCACCCTGTCCGGCCACGTCACCGACAGCACGGGCGCCGCGCTGGCAGGGGCCACGCTCACCGTCTCCGAGGAGGGGGACAGCGGCCGCGAGTACCACGTCACCACCGATGCGAAGGGCGCGTACGGCCTGCCCGCCGCGGTGGGCACCTACCGGGTGTCCGCCACCGACTACGGATACCGCGAGAACAGCCGCTCCGGGGTGCAGGTCACCGAGAACAACACCAGTACCGTCGATCTGAAGCTGGTGAAACTTCCCACCCGTACCGTGTCCGGAACGGTCAAGGACGGCAGCGGGCACGGCTGGCCGCTGTACTCCAGGATCACCATCGACGGCTATCCGCACGGCGCGGTCTACACCGACCCGTACACCGGCAAGTACAGCGTGGACCTTCCCGAGAAGGCGGGCTACGAGCTGCACATCACACCGGTCTACCCCGGCTACCAGGGCACGGACCTGAGTGTCCCGGTGGGAACCGCCGACGTGCGCAGCACCGTGACGCCCGATGTCGACCCGAAGGCCTGTGTGGCTCCCGGCCACGCCTACCCCGCCTCCGCCGGCTTCGAGGGCTGGACCGGCACCACCCCGGAGCACGGCTGGACCATCGACAACCACGGTGCGGACGGCGCCGGTTGGGACTTCTCCGACGAGTGGCTCCCCAACATCACCGACGGGACCGGGAATTCGGCGGCCGCCAACCCCTACGGCCGCGGCGGAGCCCACCAGGACACCGAACTCGTCTCGCCCACCTTCAGCCTGGCCGGCCAGACCTCGCCCGTTCTCGGCTTCGACGCCCTCTACGCTCCGAGCGACGACTCGGCGGCCGAGGTCGACCTCAGCCTCGACTCGGGAACGACCTGGACCACCGTGTGGCAGCGTGACTCCACCGAGTACGTGGGTCATGCCGAGGTCCCGCTGACCCGGGCCGCGGGAGAGAAGCACGTCAAGGTGCGCTTTCACTACGCGGGCAGCGGCCTGTCCATCTGGCAGCTCGACACCGTCACCGTCGGGTCCTGCTCCGCCGTGAGCGGCGGCCTTGTCGCCGGAAAGATCACCGACGCCAACACCCGCTCCACCCTCAGGCCCGCCACCATCACCGACACCGCCGACCGCTACGCGACGGCGACCACCGTCGCCACCCCGGAGGACCCGGCGCTCGCCGACGGCTGGTACTGGCTGTTCAGTTCACCCGCCGGCCGACACACGTTCCGTACGACCGCCGCCCGATACACCACCTCGACCGACACCGTCACCACCCGGGCCAACACGGTCAACCGGTACGACCGGTCGCTCAAGGCAGGCCGCCTGAGGGTGAGTTCGGAGAGCGTCACCGTCAAGGAGACCCTGGGCGGATCGGGCAGTAAGAAAGTCACCTTCACCAACAGGGGGCAGGCACCGCTGCACGTCGAACTCGGCGAGCTGAGCACCGAGTACACCTCCCCCGACGGAACCTCCACCACGGCGACGGACGCCACCCCCGGCGCCCCGGCGCAACGCGTGAAGGGCACCTACTCACCCGGGCCGGCGAGTTCCACCGGCACGACCCCCAAGACGTCCACGGGCACCGGCACGGCCGTCTCCACCGGCCCTTGGGCCGGCATCGCCGACTACCCCGAGCCCGTCATGGACAACGTCGTGGGCACCTACCGCGGCAAGGTCTACTCGGTCGCCGGAGTCTCCGGTCTGATCGGCGGCGAGTACCTCAGCCGCGGCTACGTCCACGACCCGGCCACCGACGCCTGGACCCGCATCGCCGACCTGCCCGAAGCGCTGGAGTCACCCGGCGGTGCCTTCATCGACGGCACCCTGTACGTCGCCGGGGGCTGGACCCTCGACGGCGCCCGGGCCTCCCTCTACGCCTACAAACCCACCACCGACACCTGGACCCGGCTGACCGACCTGCCCCGCGCGATCGGCATGCCCAACGTGACCGTCCTCAACGGCAAGCTCTACGTCGTCGGAGGCTGCACCGGCTCCGGCTGCGGGGACGCCGTCGACACCGTCTACCGGTACACCCCGGCCACCAACACCTGGACCCGCCGCGCCGACTACCCCGCCCCCATAGAGCGCGGTGCCTGCGCCGGTGTCACAGGTGAACTGATCTGCGCGGGAGGCATCTCCGTCGTCGGCGGACATGTCGCCACTCCCAAGGGACAGACCTACCGCTACAGCCCGTCCGCCGACACCTGGACCCGCCGCGCCGCCGACATGCCCTACGCGGGCTGGGGAGCCGTGACGAGCGGCCACGACGGCAGGCTGCAGGCCGTGAGCGGAGTCGTCGACGGCTACGCGGTCAACTCCGTCGTGGAGTACGACCCGGTGTCCAACACCTGGTCCGACCTGCCCCGGATCAGCAACCCCGTGCTCCGGGCGGGCGGCGGCTGCGGCATCTACCGGATCGGGGGAATGGCCTCCCCGGGCTGGAACACGACCGAATCGGCCGAAGTCCTGCCGGGACACGACCAGTGCGACGGCGACGACGTCAGCTGGCTGTCGATGAACAGGACCTCGTTCGACCTCGCTCCCGGCCGTTCCGTCACCGTCACCGTCCGCGCGGACTCCTCCGCGGTCACCGCGGCCGGTACCTACAGCGCACGCCTCACCTACAGCACCGACGCCCCCTACGCCGGATCCTCGGTCAAGGTGAGCTTCAAGGTCCGCTGCACCCGGGGCAGCGGGAACCGACCGACCTGCGGCTGACCGCGGCCAGACGGTTCGCCGTCGACCTGACCGCCCACGTCTTGCCCTTCGGACTCCGGTCCGAGGGTGAGGCGTGGGCGGTTGTCGTTCTCGCGTCGAGGGGGGAGCGCATGGGGGACGAGGGGGTGCCGTCCCTTGCGCCGGTTGCCGAACGGTTCACCGGTACCCCTATAGTGAACGCTGTTCACGTGAGCAATGTTCGCTAAATTGAGGAGTGCCTGGGATGGACACGGATGTGATCGTCGTGGGCGCCGGCCCGACCGGGCTGATGCTTGCCTGCGAGCTGGCACTGGCAGGTGCTTGTACGCGGGAACGCAGCGCAGTGTGACTCGCGTGCGTTGACTCTCCATCCGCGCAGCATGGAGTTGCTGGATCTGCGGGGCCTCGCACCTCGCTTTCCCGCCGCCGGCCGGACTCGGCGTTGTCATGACCGTCCGGACACCTGATGGCAGAACCGAAACCCTGCGCGCCAGGTACGCGGTGGGGTGTGACGGCGGGCGCAGCTTTGTCCGGAAGGCGGCGGAAATAGACTTCCCCGGAACCGACGAGTCCCTGACCGGAGTCCCGTTCGGTCGCCGCACGGAACCACCGCAGTAGGTCCATCCCGTAGGAGCGAACTGTTGCCGCGCTGCGGCCGGCCGCTTGCAGATCACGGAAGTACGCGCTCACCGCCTCGACTGGAACCTCGTCGCAGTCAAGCAGGCGATACGGCTCCCACGGATCGCCGGTCGCTGCGAGCGAGTCCACCAGCGGAACCACCAGGGACGCGAGATCCCGCTGCGACACCTCGTCTGTCGTCACGGGCAGCGACCGTAAAGCAACGAGCCCCGACATGTCCTGTGAACTGCGAAAACAGCTGCCTTAGTTCAGTCAACATGAGCGCGTAGCGGTCCACTCGTGGGGTCAGCAGCCGCCCGGTCTCGACGTGGTCCCCGGGCAGCGGCCGCAGCAAGGGCTTCTCGATGGCGAAGTGCTCGCCGACGGTGCGCGGGCGCTCACCGATCCGGCGCTGGTCGTCCTGCTGGCCCCCTCGACCTGGGCGTTGAGCTCGGCCAGGTGGCGACGTCGGGGACGGGGACCAAGTGGTTGCGGCGGAATCGGCCGACCTCACCCTTGACGCCGCCCTTCTCGTGGGCGCCGTCAATGCCGGGCCGGCAGTAGAAGACCTCCAGGCCGGCCCAGGAGCGGAACGCGGTCCATCGCTCGGTCTCCACCCGGGCCCGGGTGAAGCCGAGGACCTGAGCGACCGCAGAGCTGAGGTTGTCATAGCGGACTTTCCCGCGCGGCAACCCTCCCAGCACCTGGAAAGCATGGAGGTGACCCTCGAAGTGGGCTTCCTGAGCTTGCGAGACGAAACCGCGGCGAACCAGATCATTGGCTGGCCAGTCCCTGCTCAGAGACGACCGGCGCACGGGACACACCAGGCGTGCTCAGCCAAGCGGTGGCGTTCAGATCTGGGCAGCTCGCCTAGCGCGGGCGGCGACTGCATTCAACCGCCGGGCAGTTCAGGTCTCCGCCCTCCCGCTGTCCGGTTGCCGGCAGCCCCGACAGCGCGGATGGACTCAGCGGACGCTATCGGCCCGGCACGAGCGGCCCGGGCCCCCAGCCTGAGTTTGAGCAGTGTTTGACCGGCTGCTGACCTGGTGATCGGCCCCCACCTGGTAGATAGTCAAATTTTGAGAGGCCGGGGAGACCGGTTGAAGGGGGCAGGATGCATCCCGACACCGGCGCGGCAACCCGTGTCACCCCTGCGAGCCGAGAACCACTGTGTGCGAGCGGTGAGTTGGGAAGAGCATGCCCAAGCATCGGAGGAGTGCGGGCGAGCGGAGCATTAACCGGAAGTGGTGTCTCGGCTCTCAGCACAGCCTTCGTGCTGGCCGGAGCTTGGAGAGCGCGTGGCTCTGCCGTGTACGCCTCCTCGGCCGATGCGGCGTACAGACCTACGGCGCACGCGGTGTCCGGGCTGAGTTGTGCGGCCAGATACTCGAAGTCGACGGGTGACTTCTTCCAAGGGTTTTCCCAACGGACATGCACACACGTGTGATCGCCGTCGACATGGGTGGGCTGCCTGCCGTATCGGAGAGATGCTCGGTACCCACTGAACTAAGGACAGCAGTGATGACTGAACACACCACTGATGAGGACACCATGGCGAACCCGGGCGAAGCGCGAGACGCGAAAACGGTTGAGGACGCCGAGACACCGGTCAGCTCGGCCCCGTCGCCCGCAACCTTCCACACCGAGTCGGTGCGGGCCGGGTCCAGAACGGACAACGGTCCTGGGACAGCGGTCCACAGCGGGATCCTGGAGGGCGTCGACGGCCTGCCGATCCCCGACGAGATCCGGGAAGCGGGCAGGTCCGTACCGGACCAGTGGCTGGACATGGTGGACCCGGCGTGGTCTGGAGAAGGCGAGCCCCCGAAGTGGGCGTCGGTAGGTCGGTGGCGCACGGGGCTGGACGGCGAGATCGAAGAGTGGCAGGACAATCCGGAGTACCGGCCCTCCCCTCGGGCGCTCGGTTGGCCGGAACCGGAGGACGACGTCGACAAGGCGATCCAGCTCGCTGCGACCGGCTACGGCCCAGGGGAGGCGGTGCCGCGCGCGCTGGCCGACCGGGAGGTGGCCGTCCTGGCCAGCCCTGGGGGCGGCCCGCTTGCCACCGTCACCCCCGGAGGGGACCCTGCCGTCCCCCTGTTCACCTCCCTGGTTCACCTGCACACCGCCGGGCGTTTCGGGTTCGAGTTGATCAGCGCGGTCGAACTACTGGATCGACTGCCCGAGGGGCACTTGCTCCATCTGAATCCCTCCGCGCCGGTCAGCATGATGCTGGAACCCGATGCCCTGCGTGAGGCCGCTGAAGCCCGCACCGATGTTCCGGACAAGGTTGCTCCTCAAACAGACAGCGACATACCGGCCGCTCCCCGGCCGGGCACCTCCGGTTCAGACACCCCCGGTGGTGGCCCGGCGATCGATGAGTAGACCACGGCGTGCTCTGCAGAGCAGATCGCCGGGAGCGGCGCTGCCGCGAGTGTCGTACGGGGATGGAAGGGTGAGCCGTTGGTCCTCCGCCCTCCCATGCCGGGGTGGTGGCTCCGGGGTGTTTGATGTCCGCTGCTCACGGCACTGGCCGCGAACCCGGACAACTGCACCATCGACCTCGGTTCCACAGGCCGGTCCCGCGTCCAACGACGGGTCGGCACTTGAGGGGCCGCCTCACCTGGACGGCAGGCATGCGCGCAGAGCCGCGCGTCATTGGGCGCCTGTCAGCGGGTAAGTGATCGTCCCGTGTTGGCGCCGCCCTGCGAGCGGGTGTACAGGACCTGTACGGCAGGCGCAGTAGGCAGTACCACGGGCGTGGAAGCTTGAAGTGCCCGCGCAGGGCTGACGACCGGGAGATCCACGATCGGCAACCTGAGGACATGATTGAACTCAACAACCTGACGAAGCGCTACGGCAGCAGGACCGCCGTCGATTCACTCACCTTTTCCATCAGGCCGGGCATCGTCACCGGGTTCCTCGGTCCCAACGGAGCCGGCAAGTCCACCACCATGCGCATGATCCTCGGCCTCGATCGGCCCACCTCTGGAACCGCGACCGTGAACGGCCGTCCCTACGCCGAACATCGAGCGCCCATGCACGAGATCGGCGCCTTGCTGGAAGCCAAGTCCATCCATCAGGGACGCTCCGCCTTCAATCACCTGCGGGCGATGGCCGCCACCACTGGTGTCCCGCGCCACAGGGTCGAGAAAGTGATCGACCTCGTCGGACTGACCGAAGTCGCCCACAAGCGGGCGGGCGGCTTTTCCCTGGGAATGGGTCAGCGCCTCGGCATCGCCTCGGCGCTGCTGGCTGACCCCCAGGTGGTCATGCTGGACGAGCCAGTCAACGGCCTCGACCCCGAGGGCATTCTCTGGATCCGTAACCTGCTCAAGGGGCTGGCCGAGGAAGGCCGGACCGTCTTCGTCTCCTCGCATCTGATGAGCGAGATGGCACTTACCGCGGAACACCTCGTAGTGGTCGGACGCGGCCGGCTGATCGCCGATGTGTCGGTGGCCGAATTCACCGCGCAGGCGGCCGGCAACACCGTACGAGTGCGTTCACCGCAGGCCGCGCAGATTCGGGAACAACTGGCAGGACCGGACGTCACAATCACTCGTCTCGAACCAGAGGTGCTGGAGATCGCAGGGCTCACGCCCCATCAGATTGGGGACCGTGCCGCGGAGTTCGGGTTTGCCCTGCACGAACTCTCCCCGCAGCGGGTCTCACTGGAGGAGGCGTTCATGGAGATGACCCGGAACGCCGTCGAATATCACGCCACAACCTCTGCGGACAGAGCCGGAGCCACGCGAAGCGCACGTGGTGACAGGCCCATCGACTCCGGAAAGGCCCTCTGATGCCCGCCTCCCTCGCACCGGACCCGAGCTCTCGGCCCGGGCCCCCTGATCTGGGCGTCACCCTGCGACGGGTCGTCGCGTCCGAGTGGATCAAATTCTGGTCGCTGCGGTCCACCGCCTACACCCTCCTGGGGGCCGTCGTGGCCCTGGTCGGGTTCGGGCTGATCGCCGCCTCGGTCACGTCCGGCGGCGGCACCATGGAGGGTCCCGGTGAAGGAACCACCACCGACCCGACCGGCATCAGCCTGGCCGGCACCGAACTGGCCCAGCTCGTCATCGGTACCCTCGGAGTGCTGCTCCTCGCCGGCGAGTACAGCACCGGCATGATCCGCTCCACACTCGTCGCCGTACCCCGGCGTCTTCCGACGCTCTGGGCCAAGGCCGCCGTGTTCACCGGCGTTCTGCTCACCGTCGGAGCGATCTCGGTCACCGGTACGTTCTTCGCCGGGCAGGCCGTTCTCGGCTCCGACGGCGCCTCCCTCGCCGACCCCGGAGTCCTGCGCGCGGTCGCCGGAGCCGTCGTCTACCTGACCGGCATCGGACTCCTGGGGATGACGTTCGGTGCCATCTTGCGCAACACCGCGGGCGCGGTGACCACCTTGTTCGCTGTGATCTGGCTGATACCCGGGCTGATGGAGGTCGCTCTCCCGGACAGCTGGCACGACAGAGTCGGGCCCTACTTTCCTTCCACGGCCGGTTCCGCTTTCATGACCGTGAACCCCGGTCCGGACCTGCTGTCGCCGGGTGCGGGGCTGGCGGCGTTTGCCGGCTGGCTGGTCGTACTGCTGGGCGCGGCCGCATGGCAGCTGAAGCGACGGGACGCTTAGAGACATTGCCCATGCGGGTGATGCTGGAGCAAAGTCTCGGTGGGGACGATGAGTCGTCGGCGCCGCTTTTACTGAACGTCGTTCACTACAGTGTCGGGCATGGATATTCCGTCGACGCCCGTACGAGGGCGTCCCGCCCGCCTGGACGCAACGAGAACCGTCGAGACGGCTCTGGACCTTCTCGACGCGCACGGTCTCGATGCGTTGACCATGCGACGGCTGGCCGATGCCGTAGGCGCGCGGGCCGGTGCTCTGTACCGGTACTTCGCGACGAAGCAGGATCTGCTGACCGCGATGGCGGAGTACATGCTGGCTGACGTGCAGAAATCCGTCGCTGCACGTCCGGGAGCGGCGGGGGACTGGCAGGATCGGCTGGCCGGCCTTGCGTATGGCTTGCGTGCTGCCCTGCTGGCCCGCCGTGATGGTGCTCGCGTGTTCGCCGGCACCCATTCGACCGGTGTGAACACCCTCGGATTCTCCGAAGCGGTGACGGGAGTGCTGAGGGAAGCGGGGTTCGCTGACGACGATGCGGTTCGGGCCCTTCTGGTGTTGGCCAACTTCACGTTGGGGCACACCCTTGAGGAGCAGGCCGTGCTTCAAGTGGAGCCTTCCGAATCCGCTGAGATCCGTCGCTTGTCCGAGGCCGTGGCGGCGGGCAGGTTTCCGAACCTGGCGGCGGGTCTCCACGCGCTGGCCAGCGCCGATTACGAGGCCCACTTCGAGTTTGGCCTGAGCCTGCTCATCCGTGGGCTGGAGGCGCTGGATCGCAGGGTGGAGACGCGGCGCGGCGCTGGCCGGCCGTCATAGAGCAGAGCGGTTCGGTGCGGGCGGGTCTGTCCGGCCCTCCTTCGGCGACGACGGTGCCGCCGAAGGAGCGGCCATGCTGCGTCGGGAGGCATTCCACGAGGAGCCTGCCGAGCCGGGAGTTGCCCAGCTACGGCGTAACGTGCGGAATGGTGCCAACAGCTGCGATCACCCTTACCTCGACGAGATCTTCTGGTGCGAAGAGGGTTGGTACGCACACGAGTGTGCTTGCGGGCGCCATAGAGACCCCGTCTCGTAGGGGCCCGAATACTGCTGGCAACAGTAAGGCGATGTAGTCGACGACATAGACGGTCTCTTCGATGACGTCGTCCCGCGTAGCGCCGACCGCGGCCAAGGCGGTGTCGAGATTACGAACGATCTGTGCTGCCTGGGCGGCATGGTCACCAAGTCCTTCAAGCCGTCCTTCGCTGTCCCAGGCGACCTGCCCGGACAGAAGGACAAGTTGATTTCCCTCGACGGCAACGACCTGGCTCATCTGGTCGGACGGGTTGTACAGAGAAGGGGGATCGACGCGAGTCGCTGTCAAGAGCCGGCGACTACCGCAGGGGTGCCGGCCCAGTCGGCCAGTGCACGCGTGCGCTCGGCGCGCCGGAGCTGGAGGTCGGTGCGCCGGGTGGCCCAGGCGACGTGCCCGTCGGGTCGGACAAGGATCTCGGTTACGCCGTCGAGACCGGCGTGCTCGGCGTAGTGAGTGACCGTGAAGCTGTCGACATGTGAGTCCCGGCCTGAGGTGATGGTCTCCGCCGGATTGACTTCTCCGGTGAAGTCGAGCAGTACGAAGTGCCCGGAAGAGAACAGGTCGTAGGCCCGTGTCGCGTCCGAGCCGACCACGCTGAGCTCGATGTCGGGCATGCGCCGCCCTTCCAGTGGATCCGCGTCGGCGCGAGCCGAGGGATAGACGGTATCGAGGGCCGAAACCTGCCCGGCGACAAGGCGATTGACCTCGGGCAGGCCGAGCAACTGATCCAGGAGTTTGCGCAGGGCGGTTGCGGGCCGCTGATACTGGGGCACGAGGGTGAGTTCCGCCAGCAGGGTCTGGACCTCCGTGTTCTCGGTGACGGCCTGGCCCACCGGGCGGCGTTCGGTGTCGTAGGTATCCAGGAGCCCGAGCGGTGCCCATCCGCCGATCACCGCGGCCAGCTTCCAGCCCAGGTTCATGGCGTCCTGCAAACCGGTGTTGAGCCCTTGGCCCGCTGCGGGGAAGTGGATATGGGCGGCGTCTCCTGCCAGCAGCAGGCGCCCCGCACGGTAACGCTCGGCGAGCCGGGTGGCATTGCCGAAGCGTGACATCCACTGAGGCTCGGCGACCCCGCAGTCGGAGCCGGTGATCCGGATCAGCGACGTACGGAACTCCTCCAGAGTCACCAGCTCACTGGAGGGCACGCGCAGCCGCTCCGGATCCATATAGACGAAGCGAGTCACTCCGCCCTCCAGCGGGACCACGAGAACACCGTGATCGCGGGCCGAGGCGAGAGCGGCAGGATCCGGGGTTGCGACCGCGAAGTCGCCGAGGACGCCGGTCAGGGATTCGTCGGTTCCGGGGAAGCCGATCCCCGCCGCCTGCCGCACGAAACTGCGCCCGCCGTCACACCCCACCGCGTAACGGGCCCGTATGTTCTCGACGCTTCCGTCAGGTACTCGAACGCTCATGTCGACGCCGTCGTCGTCCCGGCTCAGGCCGACGGTCTCGTACCCGCGGTTGATCGTGACACCGAGTTCGAGTGCGCGTTCCTCCAGCAGTGCCTCGGTACGTGCCTGGGCCAGGAACAGGGTGTAGCCATGTCGGCTGTCCAGCGCGGCGAAGTCGAGCCGCGTGTCGAGGGCGGCGAAGTGCCAGCCGGGCAGGGTCCGGCCGGGGGCCAGGAAGCGCGGTGCGAGGCCCCGCAGATCCAGCAGCTCCACGCTGCGCGGATGCAGGGTCAGCGCGCGGGAGTCCCGTTGCGGTTCGGTGCGGCGCTCCACGATCTGCGTCCGGGTGCCCGCCAGCGCCAGCTCGCAGGCAAGCATCAAGCCGGTTGGGCCCGCGCCCACGATGATGACGTCAGTGTCCATGTCAGCTACCTCACGTATTTAGTGAACGACGTTCACGTGAACGCTGTTCACTATAGCGACACCGCTGGACCGCGACGCAAGGGCAACAGTCCTCAGAGGCCTTCACCGGCCCGTCGGTTGGGTAAAACGGAGATGACCAAGGACTGACCAGTGAATGGTCTGTAGCACGTGACGCCTTGGCACGGACACTTCCTGACGGCGCGGGGTGGACCGGGCGGACTGCCCGTCCCACTGTGCGCGTGTACATTCCCGATTCAGACTGGTGCTGCGACCGGCACCGCTTGGTGTGCCGACGTCGCCGGACAGGAGAAGACAAAGATGATTCGCAGACGGCTCGCCCGCACTCTGATGACGGCGTCTGTGCTGGTTGGAGCGCTTGCTACGCTCAACGCCGGTACCGCGCAGGCTGGTTCCAGTCAGTGCAAGGCCGGACAGTTCTGTATCTGGGAAAACTCCAGCTACCAGGGCATGTTCGCATCGAGCCAGTACGACAAGTCCAACGTTGGCAGCGCGATGAACGACCGTACGACTTCCTTCTGGAACCGTACGGATCACACCGTGTGCATGTACGAGAACAGCAACTTCCAGGGCGAGCCTTTCGCATGCACGGCCGCCGGTTCCTCGTCTCCTGCGTTGAAGTCGCGCAACGACACGCTGACCGGCTTCAAACACTTCCGCTGAGAAGGGCCGTACCGCTCTGACAAGTTGACGGCTCCGGGGCCCGATCCCCGGGGCGAGATGCCTGGGCATGGACTCTGACACCGATGCAGGTCACTACCGGTGGCCTGCATTCAGGCGTCCCATAGCGCCTCCCGTGGGGCGTTGCGCGGAGCGAAAGGCCACTCCCGGCGGCACACCCACATGATGAGCACTGTCTGACCTGGTTCTGGCCATGATCACCTCGCACTCTGGTGGGCACGAGACGTCCACCCCACGGAGTACAAGTGCCTCACATTGTGGTTATCGGCGCGGGACCGACGGGTCTGCTGACCGCCGCGCTCCTCGCGAATGAAGGAATGCGCGTCACGGTTCTCGACCGCGATCCCGGAGACACCGCCAGTACCGACGCGACACCGCCGCGGCCGGGCCGACGTCCTGGCGTCGCACAGTCCGGCCTGGCGCACTGCCTGATGCCCGGTGGCGCGTTCATCCTGCGTGATGAAACCCCGACGACGCTGGACGTGCTACGCGAGCTTGGCGGGCGGCCGCACAACGTCATCGGCGGGACATGGGGCATCGGAAATGCGGGATTCCGTCAGCCGGACGACGACCGCTTCGAAACCGTTGCTGCCCGCCGTTTCCTTCTGGAAGCAGCTCTGAACGCCACTGTCCATGAAATGCCAGGAGTGACCGTACTCCGCGGCCCCAGCCACGCGGTCACCTCACTGGTGCAAAGCGCGGAGTCGCACGGTGTGATTCCGCATGTAGCAGGCGTGACCACTGCTGACGGGCGGACGCTACCGGCGGATCTGGTCGTCGATGCCTCGGGGCGGTCCACCCGGGTTCCGGCCCTGCTGGCGGACTGTGGGGTACCCGTGATCTCCGAAAGGGCCGATGCGGGGTTCCGCTACTACACACAGCACTTCCGCTCGCCCACCGGATCAGTCCCCCCGCCGACCTCATGGCCGGTCTACCACCATGACAGCCTGTCCGTGGTGGCGCTGCCCGGCGACAACGACACGTGGTCTGTCACCCTCGTGACGTCCGAGCGGGACCAGGAGCTGCGCGTGCTAGGCCAGCGGGACACATGGCGACGGGCGGCCGCCCTGTATCCCCGGGTGGGCCACTGGATGGACGGCGAGCCTGTGGACGGCATCCTTGCGATGGGTAGCACCGCCACCTCGCACCGGCGCTACGTACGGGACGGGCGGCCGGTCGTGACCGGTCTGGTCCCGGTGGGGGACGCCTCTGCCACCAGCAACCCGCAGTTCGGTCTTGGCATGACGCTGGGGTTCCGCCAGGCAGTGCTGCTCCGGGATTCCTTGCTGGCCGCTCCGGCCCGCCGGCCGGACGAATTCGTGCTGCACTTCGCCGCGGAAACCGAAGAGAAGATCTCTCCGGTGCTCGCCGGTCTCGCGGCGTGGGACCGGGAACGGCTCGCCGAGGTGGACGCCTCGATCAAGGGGCAGACCCACCGGTCCACCGATCCGCAGTGGCTCTTCCGCGTCGCGCTGGACACTGCCCGCTGGAAGGACGGGAGGATCCTCCGAGCCATGGCCTCTGTCGGCTGCGGCATTTCCACCACGCAAGAGGCGTTCGCAGGCGCAGACCTTGTGTCGCGTGCGATGGAACTGGGAGCGGACGCACCGCGCTACAGCGACCCCGGGCCCACGCGCGGGGAGTTGCTCGCCGCGCTGGACTCTCACTGAGGCATCCGAGACGCTCTGTCCGCGCCCGCCCGCTCTGCCCGCGTTGGGTCGTCGTCCCGACGCGGGCACCTGGACGTACCGCGTTCATGGCGAGGCCCTCGATCAGGTGCGAGGCTCTGCCCGGCCCGCGCCGCCCTGAGAGGCGAGACGGTCCAGCAGCTCCACGAGTGAACTCAGCTGGGAGGCTGAGAGGGAGGCGAAGATCGACCGTTCGACGAGGTAGGTCATGAGTTCCTGGCGCTTCTTCTCGCCGTCGGGCGTGAGATGCACTGTCTTGGAGCGCCGGTCCTGTGGGTCCTCACGCCGTTCCGCGAGTCCGGCTTTGACGAGGCGCTCCACCAGGGGGGTCACGTTCGAGCGGTCGCAATGCATGGCCGTGGCCAAGTCCTTCATGGCGGGCGGTTGCTGCCCCGGGACGAGATGCCACATCAGCTCGGCGAGAGGAAAGGTCAGCCCGGTGGCGCGCACCACGCCCTCCATGCTCGCGGCCACGGTTCGTGAACCGGCCGCGAAGGCGATGGCCAGTCGGCGCATCAACTCCGCGGATGAGTCTTGATCGGCAGTGTGTGTCATACGTGACCCTCGTCTCTTTGGGTGAGTGCTTCTATAGTTGAGTAGCTAAATGATTTGCTGATATCTTCATTCTATGACCACCTTCAAGCGGTCCCCCGATAGCTGGACCCCTGCCGATGTGCCCGACCAGACCGGTCGAACCTTCGTCGTGACAGGAGGCAACGCGGGTATCGGCTACTTCATCAGCGAACATCTCGCCCGTGCCGGCGCCCATGTCGTCATCGCCTCACGCAACGCGAAGAAGGCGGCAGCGGCTCAGTCCGCGATCCGCCACGAAGTGCCAGGCGCTTCTCTGGGATACCTGCACCTCGACCTCAACTCGATCGACGAGGTGCGAAAGGCGGCTGACGATCTCGCACGACTGCCGCGCATCGACGCGCTCATCGAGAACGCGGGAGTCATGTCGCCGCCCAGCAAGGGCGAGCGGACAGCGGACGGGCACGAGCTGATCATGGGCGTCTCCCATCTGGGCAACTTCGCCCTCACGGCGCTCGCGCTGCCCGTTCTGCAGCTCACACCGGGCAGCCGCATCGTGACCACGAGCAGCATGATGGCCAAGCGCTTCAATACGCCGGTCGATGACCTGGAGTCGCCCGCCCGTAATGCGGTCCTGGCCTACGCCCGGGCCAAATCCGCCGTCGAACTGTTCTCCTACGAGCTCGACCGGCGGCTGCGTGCCGCGCGCTCGCCGGTCAAGGCCGTCATCACGCATCCTGGAATGGGGCACGACTCGCTCAGCCCGAACCGCCCGGGTGTCCATGTCCACCGGCGCTTCGAACGGCTCAAGGAGCCCTTGTTCGCATTGGTGGGTCAGGGCAAGGACCTCAGCGCATGGTCCGCCGTGCGGGCGGCGACAGACCCTGCCGTCGAAGGCGGTCAGTACTGGGGCCCGCACAAGCGCGTCACGGGAATGCCCAGCCTCGTCGAAGGCGCGGCGCGCAACCGTGACCAGGCCACGGGTGAGCGTCTGTGGGCCGACTCCGAACGACTCACGGGAGTCACTTTCCGGGTGCCGGATGCGGCGCATACGGATGCCACGTCCTAATACTGCAACGGTGTCTACCGTGACTGCTGGCCAGCTCGGTCGTTGGTGTGGTTATGGGTGGGGACCTTGCTGATGTGCGTGTGTGGGCGAATGAGTTGGATGCGGTGCATGGGCGGTTCGTGCACCGGTTCAGCCGGTCGGAGCCGAGGGAGTCGGCGCTGGCCTATATGCGGGGACTGATCGCTCCGCTTGAGCGCAAGAACGGCTGGACGCTCGCGGAGGAGGCCGGCCATGGTGGGCCGGACCGTATCCAGCGGATGCTGAACCGGATCGAGTGGGACGCCGACGAGGTCCTCGACGATGTGCGCCGCTATGTGGTCGACCACCTCGGTGACCGGGAGGCGGTGCTTATTGTCGACGACACGGGCTTCCTGAAGAAGGGCACCCGCTCTGCGGGAGTGCAGCGGCAGTATTCCGGCACCGCGGGGGCCCGTATTTCAATAACTGTCAGCTACCGATTTCTGTTGGGGGATTTCGGGCGTGTAGTTGTTCCAACGTGCGGGCGGGCGATCCGGGTATCGGCGTGACGAGGATTCGGTGCAGGTCCAGGAGCCGTTTTGCGTCCTGGTACTGGATGGACAGGTTGGTGCGGTTGACGCCCAGTAGTTGGGCCAAGAACGTCATGGTCACCGCTCTGCGGCGGCGCAAGATGGCTGCCAGGAGCCGGTGGGTGTGGTCGACACTGCTGGTCTGTGGATGGCGGTAGCTGCGCGGGCGGTGGAAGCGTCGCTGGAATGCCGCCTCGGCCATGGCGTCCCAGAAAGGCTCCGAGACCTTCACCAAATGCTCGAAGGCGGTTCGTGACATGCCGGTCAGGGCCGGATCGGTGAGCATCGCGGTCAGGGCCGGGTCGGCCCGGCACGTCGTTGCCGGCGCGTCTGGCGCTCGCGGTGGAACGGGAGCCAGTGTGTAGTTCCAGTCGCCGTGGAAGACGTTGGGTGTGATGGGAAGGGCATGGAACTCCGCCGACGTCACGCTGATGCCGAGGTCGTAGCTGCCTGTGTCCAGTTCGGCCCCAATGGCCAGCCCTGTCTTGGTTGTTGTGGCAGCGATGGTCTCGAGGACGACCTGGTAGCTGGTCAGCGGTCGTCCTCGCCAGTTCGCGGTGATGTGACAGAACATCCGGTGCTCTATCTTGTTCCACTTCGAAGTGCCCGGCGGTAGGTGACAGACCGTGATCTCCAGGCCGCTCTCTCGTGCGAAGGTGGCGAGGTTGCTTTTCCAGGTCCAGCGACGGGGGTCGTTGGAGCCTCCGGAGTCGGCGGTGATCAGGAGCCGACTGGCATTCGGATGGTCCGCCCGTCCGCGGTGCTGCCACCAGCGGCGGATGGACTCCACCGCGAACTGGGCGGTGTCGTGGTCGGTGCCGACGTTGACCCATCCGCTGTTGTTGGCAATGTCGTAGATCCCGTAGGGGATCGCCATGGGCTGGTCGTTGGTGGTGAACGTGTGGCAGTCCACCTTGATCGCGTCTTTGCCCGGCCGCCAGGTGCGACCGGGCCGGTCCCGGTTGCCGAGCCACTCCTTGGCCTTGGTGTCGACGCTGATCACCGGCTGGGAGTCGTTGAGAAAGGCGGCGGCGGTGGCATTCAGGTGGGAGAACTGGGCATCGCGGTCCGGATGACTGATGCCCTCCGTCGTCTTCGCGGTTCCCTGCAGGCTGTAGCCCAGAGTGTGCAGCAGGTGTCCGACGGTTGAAGCGCTGATTGGGTGGTTTTGCGCGGTGAGGACCGATGCCAGGGCTCGCAACGACAACGTGGTCCACCGCAACGGGGAGACGGGGTCGCCTCGGGTGTGCGGCTCGATCAGCGACTCCAGCGCGGGCAGCAGACCAGGGTCGGTGTCTGTCAGCCGCTTGCGGCCCGCACCAGGAGCCCGGACCCGCAGAGTCGGCGAGGAGCAACCGGCCAACTCGGTCATACCGCGCGCGATGGTGGCAGTGCTGGTGCCGGAGGCGGCGGCAACCTGGACGATCCCCCCCGTGGCCGAGGGTCGTCGCCTCACTGGCCAGGTACAGCCGACGGCGACGCTCATCGAAGTGCGGCAGGATCTGATCGAACTTGGCCCGCAGAGCACGAGCGGCAACGCGGCCTGACAGACACGGGGTCATATCTCAGACTCCCACCAACACCCCTCTGCCGAGCACTTATTGAACTACGCGCCCCGGGCCGCACGGAGAACTCCCAGATCGGTGTGTTCCTCGCCTACGCCACCGGCCGCGGACGTACCCTGATCGACCGTCGTTTGTATCTGCCCACGTCGTGGACGGACGACCGGGAACGCTGCCGCCGGGCCGGCATCGGCGACGAGGTCGCTTTCGAGACGAAGGTGGTCATGGCCAAGGCGATGGTCCGCAGGGCCATCGCGGACCGGATCCCGTTTCGGTGGGTGACCGCGGATGCCGCCTACGGTTTCAGCAAGGGCTGGCGCTTCGAACTCGAGCAGGCCGATGTCTTCCACGTCATGGCCACGACCCGGCACGACACCGTCGTCACCCGCTGGGCACTCGACCATCCCGTCCATGACCTGTTTCCCAACCTGCCCCGGCAGAAGTGGAAGCGCCGTTCCTGCGGAGAGGGAGCACATGGCCGGCGGATCTACGACTGGGCCCGCGTCGAGGTGAGGCCCTGGCACCGCGAAGACCGCAGGCACTGGGTCATCGCCCGCCGCAGCGTCAGCCGGCCCGAGGAAATCTCCTACTACATCGCCTACTGCTCCGCCGACACCACCCTGGATCAGCTGATCCGGATCGCCGGCAGCCGGTGGGCTGTCGAGGAGTGCTTCCAGACCGCGAAGCAGGAGTGCGGCCTGGACGACTACCAGGTCCGCCGCTACCCCGGCTGGCACCGCCACATGACCTTCGCAATGGCCGCCCACGCCTGCCTCACCGTCCTGCGCGCCCGGCAGCTGGACACGGAGAAAGCAGAAACGGATCCTCCCAGCTCATCCAGCTGAGCCTCGCCGAGATCAGACGTCTGATCACCCGCCTCACCGACCGCCGCCCCACCCCCATCGACCACATCCTGCACTGGTCAACATGGCGCCGACGACGCCAGCACCAAGCCCGCCTCAGTCACTACAAACGACGCGGACACAGCCCCTGAAAACTGCCCAGCACTCAGAACAAGAACCGTTGCAGTACTAAGCCACGTCAGCCCCCTCGTTGCAGTCGGCAAGGTGGTCGGCCGTCCGCTCGCCATGGCCAGCGGTGCAGGCCCGCCGTCACGCCGATCGGCGGCGAGAGTCAGAAGGCGCGGAAGTCATGCAATGCATCTGACCTCCAAGTGCGCGTGAGATCTCGTGGTAGACGCCTTCACTCAGTTTTGCAGCACGGGAGGCCAAAGGTCTGTACCGGCGCTCTTTGCCTTGCTGTGATCTCGCGTACCTTACGCTCATGAAGGAACTCGCCCATTCGGACCGCAGCCTGGGGTGCATCCCCTGCAGCTCGTGCGGTCTCGGTGCCGTGACCCGTCCGCTGCAACTGATCGCCGTGGGATGCCAGGTGGACGCCGCGAAGACTGCCTTCTCGGCAATGCCCCTCCGCTACGCGCGCACCGCCGTCGGAGCAGGCACGGCATGAGCGAGGCAAACAACGCGAGTATCGGCGAGCGGATGGCCGATCGGCTGGACGGCGCTCACAGCCGCAACTTCGTGGGTCGGGCCGAGGAGACGAATCTCTTCCGGTCCGCTCTGCAAGGGGGGCCGGGAGAGCCTGTACTTCTCCTGGTGCACGGGCCGGGCGGCATCGGCAAGACCACATTCCTGCAGCACTGTGCGGTGCTGAGCCGGGCGGCCGGGCGCGCCGTCGTGTGGCTCGACTCCAGAAACATCGTTCCCCGGCCCGACGCGTTCGCGGAAGCCGCGGCGGAGGCCGCGCACCTGACCCGCCCGGTCCTGTTCGTGGACACCTTCGAGCGACTGCAAGAGATGCAGGGCTGGCTGCGGGATTCGTACCTGCCGCAGCTGCCCAGCGGCGCCCTGATCGTGCTCGCGGGCAGACTGCCTTTCGAACCTCAGTGGGAAACCAGCCTAGGCTGGGGAGAGTTGACGCGCACCGTCCTTCTGCGTGATCTGGCGCCGGGCGACGCGATGGCGCTCCTGGAGAGGCGAGGGGTCGAGCGAGAGCGCCGTGCACCACTGCACGCCTTCGCCGGCGGGCATCCCCTGGCGCTCCGCCTGGCCGCCGCCGTGTCCTTGCGCGCGGAGGCGAACTCCGAACCGGCCATTTGGGCACCGACACCAGAAGTGGTGGAGACGCTGCTGGGCGAGCTGATCGGTGAGGTGCCCAGCATGGCTCACCGGCGGGCACTGGAGATCTGCGCCTACGCACTGACCACGACAGAAGGACTTCTACAAGCCGTACTGGGCGAGCACGGCCCGCAGCTGTTCGCGTGGTTGCGGCAGTTGCCGTTCATTGAAGCGGGCTCGGGCGGGCTCTATCCACACGACGTGGTCCGGGACATCCTGGAAACGGATCTGCGCTGGCGCAACCCCGAGCGACGCGTGGCCATGGACGGCGCCATCCGCTCCCACATGATCCAGCGAGCGCGCACCGTCACGGGCAGCGACGGACTCCGTGCCGCGGCGGCGTTCAACCATCTGCAGTCGAAGATCGACTGGGTCGGCCGGTACCTCTCCGACCCGACCGAGCCGGACGTCTTCGAGGCGCCCTACGAACCTGGGGACAGGGACGCATTGCTGCGCATCACAGAACAGGTGGAAGGGGTGGAGTCGGCGCGACTGGTCGACCAGTGGCTGCGGCGGCAGCCTGAGGGCTTCCACGTGCACCGGCGCACCGGCACCGGTGAGCTGATCGGCTTTCTGGGCTGGCTCCGCCTGCACCCGGACGAGGACGCGGAGAACAGCACCGACCCGGTCGTGGCGGCGGTGTGGGAACACATCGCCCGGCACGGCCCGCTGCGGCCCGGTGAGCACGTGGCCGTAGCCAGGTTCCTCATCAACTCCGAGGCATATCAGCGCCCTTCGCGTTCCTGGGATCTGCTGAACGCACGCACCGTAGCCGAGATTCTGCACGCCGAGAGGTGCGGCTGGACGGCCACTGTCCTCGCGGACCCCGACTTCTGGCAGCCGCTGATGGACTATTGCGACCACCCCCGCTCACCCGTGGACGCCAAGGTCGGCGATCGCTCGTACGCCCTGTTCTGTCACGACTGGCGTGCCATCAGGGTGGACGAGTGGTTGGAGAGGATCAAGGACCGCCTCCAGCCTGGGCAGAGCCGGCAATCAGATGCCGGTGCGACACTCCTCGTGCTGTCCCGCGCCGACTTCGGTGACGCAGTACGCCACGCGTTGCGTTCCTGGCACGACGACAGCGAATTCGCCGCCACGCCGCTCGCGCGAAGCAGACTGGTCGCGACTGGGGAGAGTGACGACCCGATCAGGGAGCTGCGATCTGTTCTGTCCTCCGCCATCGATGCCCTGAGCCGAAACCCCCGCACGGTAGACGTACACGCCGCTCTCAAGGTGACCTTCTTGGACCGCACCCGTACGCAGGAAGACGCCGCGCGGCGCCTGGCAGTGTCGTTCAGTACGTATCGTCGGCACCTCGCCCGAGGGCTGGAAATGGTGTCGGATCGACTGTGGGAGCTTGAGATGCACGGTTGATGTGGCCGCGAACGCCGACCATGGCCGAGTCGGGCGCGGTGTCCTTGCTGTAGACCGCCTTGACCTGATTGGGCATCTGCATCACGGCGGCGGGTTCCGCGCCGTCGTGCATGAGGGAACGGGCGTACTGCTCGCGGTCGAGCGCGTAGCTGAGCGCACGCCGCAGATACACGTTGCCGAAAGGCTTCTGCCCGGTGTCGAAGGACAGGTACTTCACAGAGATCGATTCCGTGAGGAAGGTTCGTACATTCTTCGCCTTCCGCCAGCGGACCACGTCGTCCAGGGGAGCCTCGATCGTTCCGTCGATCTCGCCCGAACGCATGGCAGAGTCGAAGGGTGTCGGTGTCCGCCACCGTCTTGATGACCAGGCGGTCGGCTTCCGGCCGGGGCCCCAGTAGTGGGGGTTGCGGTGCAGGGTCAGATTCTTGACTGAGGAGAACGAGACCGCCCCGTAGGGCCCGGTGGCCACGGTGCCGATTCCCGGACTGCCGAGGTCCGAGGGATGCGCGCGGGCGAAGGACTTTTTGACGACCTGCCAGCCGACCGCGGCAACGGCCGGGAAAGTGGGATCGGGCTTGCTGAGGGTCACCGCTACCGTGTGTGCCCTCACAGCTTTGAGCGAGCCGAGCGCGAAGCCGTAGGCGGACGCCACCGCGGGATCCAGATGGCGGCGCAGCGAGTAGGCCGCACCCTCGGTGGTCATGGGCGTGCCGTCGGAGAACCGGACACCACTGCGGATGGTGTACGCGTACCGGGTGAGACTCACCTGTTTCCACGAGGACGCGATGCGGGGCACCGGGCGGCCCTCGATGTCGGTGCCCAGGACCGGGCGGAGAGAAGAAGTTGAGTTGCACACCGCTGCCTTTTTGTGATGCAGAAGTGTGGGAAGGGTGGTGATTCGCGGTCTTCGGGTCGGGCTTCGGGGGAGTGACCAAGATTTGGATAAGACATGACCTGGTTCACGGGTGGCGTGCGCGCCAGGCTGAAAGCCAGAAGAACCCTATGGCGCACTTCATGTCCGTCATGATCTCTCCTGTTGTGTGACCCTGATCGCCCTCTGTGCCCGGTTGCGATGCGCATCGTGTCGGAGTCGATGCTGTCACGGGTCCACTCCTCGGACGTCGGGCTTTTCGGTAAAGAATACGATCGTGAAGATGGTGGAAAATGTTCCCCTTTCTGCAATGAACCGGTAGAGACAACCGTGGGCGGTATGGCGGGTATCGCGCCGGCTCGCTCGGCCGTCTGCCGCATGGCCGGGACTGCTGTGGATCCCCCTGGAGCGCGGCCGGGTTCACTGTCGAGGCGATCTGCGACGTCCCGCCCCGACCCCGCAGAGCGCGTCCCGGTCCTGGACTTCCGCGCCATGAAATCTATGGACGAGGCACTCGTATTCCGTCACGTATCCAACCTATCCGTTCTGCCATCAGTCACCCGTCAGCCCTCATCATTTGTCAGTCGCTATTAAGGGTTACGCATTTCCATGCGCGCGAAGCTTGACTCTCTTTCTGTGGCGGCAGTCACCGTCACCGTGATCGCATTCTCGGCCACAGCGCCATTGACCGCATTTGCTGCCGCTCCCGCCCTCACGTTGGCCTTCGGCCGCAATGCTCTGGGGTTGTTAACTCTGGGTCCGATATTTATGCTGGTCCGCCGCGGAGAGATGCGCCGGATATTTCAGGGAAAGCGCGCCGTCTTCCGAAAGGAGCAACGGAGGGCCGTCTGGTTCAGCTTTTTCGCGGGAACTGCCCTGGCCGCCCACTTCGTGACATTCATGAGCGGTACGCGGATGACGAGCGTCGCCATGGCCACCGCCCTGGTCGCCACGCAGCCGGTATGGCAGGCCGTCATCGCGACCATGCAGAAGCGGAAGCTGGCTCCTACGGCATGGATCGGGCTTGGGATCTCGGTGGCGGGTGCCGCGGTCGCGAGCGGTGCGGATGTGCGGACAGGCTCCACCGCCGTCATAGGTGACCTGCTCGCTCTGGCCGGCGCGGTGGCACTCGCGGTCTACACGGCACTCAGCGAGAAGGCCCGGCCCCACGTCAGTACCCCGATGTACTCGGTTCTGTGCTTCTTCGTGTGCACGGTGGAGCTTCTTCTCCTCTGCCTGGTGACGGGAACCCCGGCCGTCTCCTTCACCGGCAACACCTGGATCGCGCTGCTGGGTCTGCTCATCTTTCCCCAACTCCTGGGGCTGTTCTCGCTCAACTTCGCCCTCGGTAGGGCACCGGCAACCGCTGTGAGCGTGATGCTCCTGCTGGAGGCACCGGTGGCCGCACTGATCGCGTGGCTGTGGCTCGACCAGCTTCCCGCCGGGCTCGCGTGGCCGGGACTTCTCATGATCATGATGGGGGTCGCGGTCGTCGTGGTCGGCGACGCGCGTCAACCGGATGCGGCCGCAGGGGACATGGGAGGGACGGGCGTCCCTCTCACACTGCCGCAGCATGCACTGCTCACTCCGGATTCAGCGTCGGCGGGCGATGTTCATTCCTTGCTCTGGCGTGAGGCGCGAGAGGGCAGATTCGAGGAAGTCGAGGCGCGCATAGCGAAGTTGGAGGTCGCGTCCATTCGCACCCATGGTGCGAAGTCTTCAGAGGCGACCCATTGGATAGAGGTGCGTGCGGTCGTGGCGCGGATCGCCGGGAAACACAGCCTCGCCGCACGGCTCTGGCTCAGTGCGGCCCGTTTCCATGCCTCCAGCTCCCTCTCGGACCCGGTGAAGGTACGGGCCTGCCTCGATCAGGCCCTTCATGAGTGGGGAAACGAAAAGGCCAATGACGCCATCGGAGCCCTGGCGCCCGCTCTGCGCGACATGCTGGCCAGGTACCCGGATCATCGTCCGGAGGCGCTGAACGCCATCGATGAACGTCTGCGCAGGCGGGGCCTGGAAGCCGCGGTCAACTCTTGCTAGTGCCGTATCCAGCAACGTAGGCCCTGTTCGGCCGTGGGGAGGTGTCGCCTGGTAGCGTCGTTCCTTTCGGTCAGGGCAACCTGCTGGAGTTTCGACGGGATGTCTTGTGACTCTTCCAGATGCCGATGTCCTCGCCGCTGCGGTGGCCCGGGTCGCGAAAGTCTTCGGCGGCATGACGGCCCGAGTGGACGAGACCGGCTGTGGCCGGTGCTTCGATGCGGGCGAGGTTGGGCTGCTGCGGACTCCCGATGTCCCAGTCCCAGCGGATCTTGTCCGCCGCGTAGCTCAGAAGGATCCTTCCCACTGGGACGACCAGCCTGCGATCATCAGACGGGTTTTGCCGGAGCTCGTCGTGATCCTGGCTGAGGGGGCCGGGGAGCGCGAGTCTGCCCTCATGGCTCGGGGACTGGCTGCGGCAGCCTGGCCGCAGTGGCCCTGCCAGCAGGCCCAGGCCGTCGCGGGTTTCCTGGACGCGTGGTGGACCGAGACCCTGCGGACGAAGTCTCCGCCGACCTTGGTATCCGAGGTATTCGAGAGTTGCGTGACGGCGGGGTCCTCGGTCGCTCCGTGGCTGGCCCGCTGGGAGATGGAGAAGGGCCCGATCGCCCGTCAGCACCTGGACGAGAGCGTCTACTGGTGGCGGGAGGAGCTGGATTCGGGCGACTCGCCTTTCTCCTGGTGGTGGGGCGCGGAGGCAGAGGGGCGGGCCGCCTGGCAGGAGGTGAGGCTCTGGCTGGCTGGTCAAGACTGGTAGTCGTGTTGAGTAAGAGCTGCGGCCTGCCTGGCATGCGGACATGACCGCCCAGTGCCGCATCAGGCAATGTTGCCCGGTCGTGATGTGACGCGCCCCTCGGGTCCGGTTCCGGGCGCCGGGTGGCCGTCAGGCTTTGTGCGGGTGGCAGAACGAGTACGTGGCCGCAGGATCGATGACGATGAAGGCAGACGCCTGCTGCGGATCATCAGCAGGGGCACCGGGTCGGTGGTGATCTGGCGTCGAGCTCAGATGGTCCTGCTGTCCGCTCGGGGCATGCCGGTGGCGAGGATCGCCGAGGTGTCGTTCACCAGCGACGACCGGGCCCGGAACGTGATCCACAACTTCAACGCTGACGGCTTCGCCTCGCTCTACCCGAAGTACAAGGGCGGACGGCCGAAGACGTTCAGACTGCCCGAGCGCCGCGAGATCAAGAAGACCGACGCGGCCGAACTCAAGGAGATCCGGACCGCCTGCCCCGAACTCGACGCCGCCGCACGCCACGTCCGCGACTTCGCCACCATGATGCGCGACCACCGCAGCGACCTCCTGCCCGGCTGGCTGGACCGGGTCCTCGCGGACGATCTGCCTGTCCTGCACTCCCTCGTCAACGGCCTGCGCCGCGACATCGACGCCGTCACCGCGGCCTTTCCACTTCCTGGAGCTAAGGCCAGGTCGAGGGCCACGTGACACGTGTCAAACTCCTCAAGCGCATGGGATTTGGCCGGGCCAACCTCGATCTCCTCCGCAGACGCGTACTTCACAGCCCGTGATCCTGCCGATATCTCAAGATCGTCGACAGAGCCCGAACCTCCCCACCCGGCATAGGGTCTGCGGTGACCGCCCTGTCATGCTGATCGGCCGCCAGGGCGGAACGGTCTCTGGAAAAGAAGAGAAGACACGATGCGAATTCCATGGCGCCGACGGCCGGCCGGGCGGTCTCGGCGACTGCTTGATGTTGCAGGGATCAGGCCCGGATCGACAGATGACGGCAACGACCAGATCGTCGGTCGAGAGGTTGCCTATCGAGTCGCCCAGCGCAACTCCGGCGCGATCGCTGAGGTTCTGGCGATCGTGGAGGAACTGCTCGAGGACGAGCAGAACTACGAGTTCGTCGTCTCACTGCTGGAGAACATCCAGAACCTTGTGTCGCACGGTCTCGACATGTTCTGGTCGCCCGACGAGATGTATACCCTGCTAGGCCCCCGCAGTGCAGCCTGCTGGGGCACCCTGACCGGCTTCTGGACCGCAGTGGCCGATTGGTGCGCCCGTACCGGCCTGCCGTTGGAGCCGGTCGAACCGCTTCTCACCATCCAAAACGAGCAACTGAAGGTGCTGCTGTGGACAGGGAACCGGACCCTGTCCACTGGGGAGAAGCTCGGGCTCGCACAGGCAGTCCGTTACGAGAAGGCCAGCGGAGCGTCCATACCCAGCTACAGCCACATCGCGGTGGCACTGCGCAGTACCGGACAACAATGATCCTGCTCAGCGGGCTCGATCGGCAGACTTCACAAGATCCTCGCCAGAGCCGCATTTCCCACGGCAGTGGCTACCGGGCGGTGTTCACCACCGGCGCGGTGGCCGGCGGTGCCGTGCTCGTCCTGTTGGGCGCCCACGCCTTCGTCGTACGCCGAAGGGCGGTCCGACGGTCCCTGGACGCCCGGTCCGTCCTCCTGCCGGGTCCAGCCGCCAAGGACGCGAAGACAGATCCCACCACAGCGGACGCGGAATTCTGAACAGAGAATGACCTGGTATTGAACACCGGGCCGGGCCCAGGTTGACGACGTACACGCCCACCGCAACCCATGCCGAGACCCGTCCGGACGGCATAGAGAACCGGAACCGCCCATGCGCCCCTCGGCCAGCGACATGACGACGCCGAGGCGCATGTACGAGACCGGGGAACCCGCGGCGTCCAACGAGGCCGGGCCCACGAAGACGGGACGCGTGGGCGTGCCGGTGCTGCCCCTGTGGGAGCCGATACCCGTACGTATCGAGGCGCCCGATCCCCTCTCGCAGGCGGGAGCCGTCGCCCAACTGGGCCGCCACAACGCGATCGAACTGATCGACAATCACTCGACGCGGTCCGGCACCGTGGTGGTCGTGCTTGCCGATGGGGTGCGCGAGACCACCCTAGTGCGACTGCGCAGCCTCGTCCGGACGGACGGCGTCCGGCTGGTCCTCGTGGTCGATGAAGTGCGGGACGAACACCACGCGGCACTCATCGCATGCGGTCTCCACGCGGTTGTTCTGCGCAGCGAGGCGACCGAAGGGAGACTGCTGCGCGCGGTGCTCGCAGCTGCCCGGGACAAGAACGACCTGCCTGCCGACCTGAGAGGGATTCAGGCCGGGCGGGTGAGCACCTGTGATCAAGGCGGCCCGGCCCGGAGCCTGCTCACCGGTCGTGAGGTGGAGGTGCTGAGCCTGTTCGCCGAGGGAATGAGCACGCTGGACGTTGCCGCAGGGCTCGGATGCTCGGAACGGACGGTCAAGAACATCCTCAGGGCCGTGACCACACGGCTTGGCCTGCGCAACCGGGTGCAGGCTGTCAGCTTCGCGCTGCGCCACGGATACATATAGGCGCGTGGAGACGTGGATGTGGTCCCTGCCGCAGTGCCACGAGGGGGAGCGGCGTCCAGTTGGACACTGCAGTTGTGCAGCCCCCTTGACGGCCGCGTTGAAACGTTTCTAACGTACCTCCCAGTCAACTCTTCCACATGAACAACAATCATGTACGTGAACAGTCGAGTGGCAGACAACGTTGTCACTCGTGGAGCGAGTCGAGCCGGAGAGCCCATGAAGGTCGTTGATGTCGTCATCACTCCCATTGCCTTCCGGGACCCTCCTCTGCTGAACAGCACCGGTGTCCATGAACCCCTGGTGCTGCGCTGCGTCGTCCAGCTGGTCCTTGAGAACGGCATCGTGGGTCTGGGTGAATGCCCGGGAGGCGCCGCCGAGACCGACCGGCTCCTGACGGCGGCCCGAGCGATCCAGGGCATGGACGTCTTCGCCACCACTGCGGCGCGCCGAGTGGTCCACCAGGCTCTGGGCGGTGCCGACGTACGTGTGGAGGAGCGGGACTCCGCCTGGGCCCCATTGGAGGTCGCGGCACTGGACGCGCAGGGAAAACTCGTCGGTCGGCCGGTGAGTGACCTCCTAGGGGGCGCGGTACGGGCAGCCGTGCCTTTCAGCGGGTACCTCTTCTACAAGTGGGCCGAACACCCGGCCCTGGACGGCAGCCCGGCCCGGCCGGATGTCTGGGGCCCCGCCCTCGACCCGGACGGCATCGTCGCCCAGGCACGACGCATGATCGACGGGTTCGGGTTCGGCTCGCTGAAACTCAAGGGCGGAGTCTTCCCGCCGGCGGACGAGGTCGCCGCGATCCACGCGCTGGCCCGCGCCTTTCCCGGGCTGCCCCTGCGTATCGACCCGAACGCGGCCTGGACGGTCGCCACCTCGCAGAACGTGGCGCGAGAGCTGGCCGGAGTCCTGGAGTACCTGGAGGATCCGGCACCCGGTATCGACGGCATGGCGCAGGTCGCGCGGTCCACCTCCATCCCGCTCGCCACCAACATGGTCGTATCGAACCTGGCCCACCTGCGTCCGGCGGTGCGTCAGGACGCCGTCCAAGTCCTGCTGCTCGACCACCACTTGTGGGGTGGTCTCCGGCGCAGCCGAGACCTGGCCATGCTGTGCGAGGCCTTCGGAATCGGCCTGTCGATGCACTCCAACTCCCATCTCGGCATCAGCCTGGCGGCCATGGTGCACCTGGCCGCCTCCGTACCCCAACTCGCGTACGCCTGCGACACGCACTATCCGTGGAACGCCGAGGACGACGTGGTCCGCCCCGGTGCCCTGCGTTTCGTCGACGGAGAGGTCCCCGTACCGGCCGGTCCGGGCCTCGGGGTCGAACTCGACGAGGACGTGCTCGCCCGGCTGCACCAGGCCTATCTGGACGCCGGCCGCGAACGCCGCGACGACACCGGCTACATGCGTCGCGTGGTGCCGGACTACGACGCCACGCTGCCCCGCTGGTGAGGTGCCACACCGTGGCCCCCTGAACGGGCCGACCCCGCCCGGCCGAAAGGAAACACTCCGTGCCCGCTCCCCGTACCCGTCTCGAAGCATGCCTGTGGCTGACACCCAAGGTCTTCGACGACCTCGACGACCCCCGGCCCGGCGTCGAGGAGTTCTTCGCCCACCACGCCGCCTGGTGCGAGGACCGCGACGTCACCGTGGTCTTCTGCGCGGGAAACGGCGACCACATCCTGAACTACACGGGTCGGCGCCACGAGACCTTCGACTGGGCGCGCTACAACTGCTATGCCGCCGAGACGCACCCCACGGGCCCGGCGGCCCTCACCCGCCGGCACAACGCGGACTGGCTGGCGCGTGTTCGTGAGGGAGGAGAGCGTTCGGCCAACCCCTATTCCGCCGGACCCATGTTCACCCTGTCCGAACAACCCCTGGACTATCACCGTCTCGCGGGCATCTACCGGGCACTGCGTGAGGGAGCGGAGCGGCACGGCGTCACACTGACCCTGCTCGAATACCTGGAACCCGGACCCGAGTTCTGCCGCAGCGAATGGAAGACGGTCCGGCACCCCGAGGTCTCCTCCGCGGCCGCCGACGCGGGCGGTCACCTGGTGCCCGGCGTCGTCGACGTCACTCTTCCGCTGGCCGCCGACGAGCGCCCGTACCGCGCCTTTCCGCAGGGTGTGCCGGAGGGCATGCCGGCCGGCGACTTCGTGGCCGCCCAGACAGCCGCCTTCGTCGAGGACTTCGAGCTCGACGGGGTGATGCTGGGGAACCAGTTCGGTCTGGTCGGTTTCTGGCACCCGGACAACGCACCGGCGCTCACCCCCGAACGTACCGCGGGCATCGAGCGCTTCTTCCGGCAGATGCGGGAGAAGATGGGCCGTCGGCAGGTCTACTGGATGGACACCTACTGGCGGACCGACGTCGAGAAGAGCGCCTGGGGAATGACGGACGCCTGCTACGCCACCCTCGACGCCGTCCTCGTGTCCACCTTCGCCGTGCTGGTTGAACGCACCGAGATCGTGCCGAACCTGCTGAGCAAGTCGGCCCTCGCGGCGAACTCGGGCCCGCGCACCCTCTTCGGCCTCGACTTCGTCGACCCCTGGTACTGGTACCGCACTCATCTCGACGACCGGCGCACCTACCAGTACCAGCGCGAGATTCTGCTCCAGCAGGCGGCCCACATCGACGGCGTCTCCTTCTTCGCCAACGACACCTTCGGCCACTACGTGCCCCGGGTGCCGCTCGACGACACCCTCCGGGACGTGCGGGGCGCCGACGCCGCCTCGCCACCGCGGGCGGCCTCGGCCCGACCACGCAGCACGCCGACCGGCAGCTGACCCCGCCCCGCCTCCCGCCTTGTCTCCTCCCCGGCCCGCCGGTCGGCGAAGGGCCTCGCCGATCCTTGACTCGCCCGTCTCTGAAGGGACGCAGCATGAGCGACACCGCAGCCACCCATTCCCCCAGCAGCACACCGGGCCGTTTCAGCCGTCCGCGTACCCGGGTGGGGCTCGTCTCCGGCGGGCTCGGGGCCTACTGGCCTCAGTTCCCCGGGCTCCTCGACCAACTGCGCGAGTCCGCCGACTTCGTCAGCGAGCGATTCAGGAACATGGGCTGTGACGTCGTCGACGCGGGATTCATCTCCGACCCCCAGGACGCGGCCCGAGCCGCGGAGAAACTGCGCGTGTCGGACTGCGATCTGGTGGTCACCTTCCTGACCACCTATCTGACCGCGTCCATGGTCCTGCCGATAGCCCAGCGCACCCAGGCACCGGTCCTGGTGATCGACCTGCAGCCCACCAAGGCCATGGACCACGCCAACACTAATACCGGCAAGTGGCTCGCCTACTGCGGACAGTGCCCGCTGCCGGAGATCGCCAATGTCTTCCGCCGCAGCAACATCCCGTTCCGTTCCGTATCGGGACACCTCCACGACGACAACGCCTGGGCCCGCATCGGGCGTTGGATCTCGGCGGCCTCCGTCCGCAAGGTGCTGCGCCACGGGCGGCACGGCCTGATGGGGCATCTCTATCCGGGCATGCTCGACGTCTCCACGGACATGACCCTGGTCTCCGCCCAGCTGGGCGGACACATGGAGGTACTCGAATTCGACGACCTCCGCGTCAGGACCGCCGCGGTCGAGGACAAGGAAGCCGCCGACCGCGCGGCCCTGGCACGCGACGTCTTCACGCTGGACGCCTCGGTCGAAGATGACGACCTGCTGTGGGCGGCGCGAGTCTCGGTCGGACTGGACCGGCTCGTCGACGACTTCGCCCTGGACAGCGTGGCCTACTACCACCGAGGCCTGGAGGGTGAGGTCCACGAGAGACTCGGCGCCGGCATGATCCTCGGGGCGTCGCTGCTGACCGCACGCGGCGTACCCATGGCCGGGGAGTACGAGCTTCGCACCAGCCTGGCCATGCTCGTCGCCGACACCCTGGGCGCGGGCGGCTCGTTCACGGAACTGCAGGCCCTGAACTTCGACGACCGCGTCGTGGAGATGGGCCACGACGGGCCCGCTCATCTGGCCATCAGTTCGCGGGAGCCGCTTCTGCGAGGGCTCGGCGTGTACCACGGCAAGCGGGGCTGGGGCGTCAGTGTGGAGTTCGATGTGAAGCACGGGCCCGTGACGGCGTTCGGACTGGGCCAGGAGGCCGACGGCACCTTCGTGTTCGTGGCCTCGGAGGGAGTCGTCGTGCCCGGCCCGCTGCTGGAGATCGGCAACACGACGTCACGGGTGGACTTCGGGTTCGACCCGGGGGAGTGGACGGATGCCTGGGCGGCCACCGGCATCGGCCACCACTGGACCCTGTGCACCGGACACCGGGCCAAGGACCTGAGGGCCTGCGCGGACCTGCTGGGCCTGCCCTTCCGCACGGTCACGCAGGCCAACGTCCTGTAGTGGAACGCTTGGCGGAGAGAGGTGCCGGCCCGGGGCGCTGAAGCGGATCCGGACCGACACGGCTCAGGGCATCAGGGGCTCAGGGCTGGATCGTGAGCGTGTCGTAGTCGGACAGGTTGGTGAGGTTCACTTGGGCCAGGGTCGTTGCTGAGGCGCTGCTGCCGGGCATCACCACGTTGCGCAGAGCGACGTTGCCGACGGGGGCACCGGGCTGGCCGTTGATGCGGGCGGGTGTGGTACCGGCGTTGCGAATACGGATGTTCGACAGGGTCACATCGCGGATCGGTCCCACTCCCAGGGTGTTGCCGGTCCAAAGGGCCAGCCAAGTGCGGTTGTTGTCGTTGCTGTAGCTCAGGTTCTCGATGTCGATGTTCTCGAACCGCACGTTGCTCGTCGCCGCGGAGCCGTACTTGTGGTGGATGCCGATGCCCACCGCCGCGTCGTGGACCACGACGTTCTTGAACACGACGCCGTCCTGGGCCTGGATGACACCTTGGCCGACCTTGACGCCATAGCAATACGTCCAGGAGACGAGGTCGTCGAACACGACGTCCGACAAGGGCCGTGGCGCTCCCGGCACACGGCGGAAGAGGTCGACGTCGCTGTTCCACGTCTTGGTGCTGAAGGGGTCGTCCAGTCCGATGCCGATGGCATGGGTGACACGAACGTTGCTGGACTCCATGACGTCGATGCCGTCGTTCTCGCCCATGTCGAAGCGGTTGAACATCTTGATGTTCGTGAAGCGCATGTCGGTTGACCGGGTCGGCATGATCGCCCAGCTGCTCGACTCGCGGAAGGTGATGCCGTCGACCCGGAAGTTCGTGGTGTAGATCGGTGTCAGCAGGTTCACACCGAGGTTGTCGGGTGCGAGGGCTGCCTGGCCGTTGCCGTCGATGACACCGCGTCCCTGGATCGAGATGTTCTTGGACGAGTAACGCGTGGAGAGGAACCAGGTGACGTCGCGCTGCTGCGAGTCCTTGTGCCAGTGCACGTCATAGTGCTCACGTTCGCCCGTGTAGCGCAGTACCGCTCCCGGCTCCAGATACAAGGAGAGATCGCTCCGCAGATAGAGGTTGCCCAATGTGTATACGCCCGGCGGCACGTAGACGGTGCCCTGGGTGCCATGGGCCGATCCCCAGGCCGCGGCGTCGTTGAGAGCTGTTTGAAAAGCTGTCGTCGAGTAGTCCGAACCGGGCTGTGCCGCATAGGGAGCGCTGCGCACGTTGAACACGCCGTTGCCCGAAGAGGCAGGCCGGTCCGTCTCGGCCGGGTCGATGGCTATGACCAGCTTGGGTCGGCCGTCGAGCTTGACGATGAGGTACTCGTCCTGGTGGACGGTGAACCTGAGGGTGGACCCGCTGACGATGCCGGTGAGGCCGAGCTTGACCGGACTGATGGAGTACGAGCCGATGTCGGTGTTGTTGATTTTCGTGAGGGCGAGGTCGGCCTGTCCGGTGCCGATCGCGAACTGGGCGATGTCGTAGCCGGTATACCGCGTCACCGGCACGTTGAGCCCATTGGTGGTGAGCGTGTAGTCGGCCGAGGCCTGGTAGATCGACGGAACAGGATAGACCTGCACGTCAGCGGGGGCGGCCTGTGAGACGGCGGGCAGGGCGACGACGGACGTCAGAGCCATGAGCAGGGTGGTGAGGGCGAGCGTGAAGAGCTGCCCTCGACCGCGGGGGGCGGGGCGCCTTCTCTTTTCGAATCGTTTCAACACAGGTGAGTCCGATCCCTCCAGGTCAGGCCTCGATGAGGCATGGGGGAAGCCGGGGAACGTGCGTGCCGTCATGAGGGAGGCGTGCGGCATCCGGCGGGTGATGGCGCGCCACGCTAGCGGATGAAATCGTGTATGTGAACGGACTTCACGAATATGTCAGAGTGTTTACGCGTCCCGATCTGGGACTTTCCCTTTCGGGCAACCCGAGCGAGACGTCAATTTCTCGAAAGCTGCTGGTGGGAGCGCTCCATCCTCATATGCAGACAACGTTGTCAACATAATCAAACAACTGGCGCGCGCTTGTTGACCGTGCCGACGGGGCGTACCTAAAGTGCGCTCATCGTTCACAAACGTGAAACGATTCATGTACATGGACGGAGTCGCCATGCGAACCGCTTCTTCTCGTGCCCCTCTCGCTCTGCTGACCTTGTCGGGCCTGCTCGCCACGCTCACCGCGTGCGGGGGCGGCGACGTCGGCTCGTCCAGCGCCGACGCCCCTCTTGAGGTGTGGACCCGCAGCGCGCCCGAGCCGGCCGCCACGTACAAGAAGGTCTTCGCCGCCTTCACCAAGAAGACGGGCATCAAGGTCGACTATCAGCCCGTGCTGGAGTTCGACAAGCAGCTCCAGGCGCGCGCCTCGTCCAAGGACCTGCCCGATGTCTTCATCAACGACTCCTCGTCGCTGGGCACTTACCAGTCGCAGGGCCTGCTCACGCCCATCGACCGCGAGTCGGTCGCCGGGGCCAAGAGCATCTCCGACGTCAACTGGAACTACGCCCGCGGCATCGACGGCAAGACCTACGGAGTGCCCTTCTCCCGGCAGGCCTTCAACACCTACATCCGCAAGGACTGGCTGAAGAAGCTCGGCCTCCAGGCACCCACGACCTGGGACGAACTGACGAAGACCGCCACCGCCTTCGCCACGAAGGACCCCGACGGCAACGGCAAGGACGACACGTACGGCATGGTCGTCCCCGGTTCCACCGAGCGCGGCTACCTCGCCTGGTGGGCCGCCTCCTACATCTGGCAGGGCGGCGGCGACTTCATCAAGAAGACGGGCGACGGCAAGTACGAGAGCGTCATCGACTCCGCCGGTACCGCCCGTGCGGTGAAGTGGATCAAGACGCAGTTCTGCACCAAGGGCAACGTCCAGCCCGGCGCGCTCACCTCGACCACCTCCAACGCCCCGCACTTCGGCGAGGGCACCGCCGGCATCTACCTCACCGGCCCGTACATGATCTCCGGCTTCGACCAGCAACTGGGCAAGGACAAGTACGAGATCATCCCCACCCCGAAGGGGCCCGCCGGCACCACCACGCTGGCCGAGGGCGAGAACATCTACCTCGGGGCCGGCTCCAAGAAGACCGACGCCCAGAAGGAGCTGGCCGAGTTCCTGATCACGCCCGAGGCACAGAAGACCGCGATGGAGAGCGCCACCCAGCCCGTGGTGCGCATCCCCGTGAACACGACGCTCAACGCGGCCGAGGTCCGCGGCGACGACCGCTGGCAGACCGTGCAGACGCAGTACGACGACGACTCCCGCGCCTTCCCCCTCGACATCGACTTCACCGCCGTGAAGCAGACCGCGGCCGAAGGACTCAACAAGATCGTCGCCAGCTGTGACAGCGACAACATCGCCTCCGGTCTCAAGGACCTGGACAAGGACATCAGCAGCGAGCTCGAAGCACAGGACCTGACGTGAGCGCACCAGTGATCGACCGGCCGCACACAAGGGCGGCCGAGCCCGAAAAACGGCGGCGGATCCACCCGCGAACCTGGCGGCGAGGCGCACTGCCCTGGCTCTTCGTCGCCCCCGCTCTCCTGCTGGCCGTGTACTTCAAGTTCATCCCGATGTTCAAGGGCATCAGGATGAGCCTGTACGACGTACAGCCGTTCCTCGGAGACCAGTGGGTCGGGTTCGACAACTACCAGAAGGTGCTGGAGGACGAGCGCTTCCGGGAGGCGATCGGGCACACCCTGGTGCTGGGCGCCGGCCAGACACTCGGCGCCATCGTCGTCGGATTCGCCCTCGCCCTGGTCCTGGAGGGCCAGAGCCGCACCCTGTGGTTCCTGCGCTCCGCCACCTTCCTGCCCGTGGTCACGGCCACCGCGGTGGTCGGCGAGATCTGGCGGCTGCTGTACTCACCGACCGCCGACGGGTTCGTCAACACCGTCCTCGGATACGTCGGCATCGGCCCCCTGCCCTTCCTGGACAGTCCCGACAGCGCCCTGTGGTCCGTGATGGCGGTCGGCACCTGGATGGGCGCCCCGTACAACATGGTCATCCTGTTGGCCGGCCTCGCCGGGGTCGACCGCTCGCTCTACGAGGCGGCCGCGATGGACGGGGCCTCCACCCTGCAACGGCTGCGGCACATCACCCTGCCCGCGCTGCGGCCGGCCATGACCATCGTCCTGACACTCGCGGCCATCCGCAGCCTGCGGACCTTCACCGAGGTGTACGTGCTCACCGGGGGCGGACCGGCCGGATCCACCGAGGTGTGGATGACGAGGGTCTTCTCGCTCGGCTTCGAACGCAACGACCTGGGCGTCGCCTCGGCCGCGTCCGTCGTGCTGCTCGCCGTGACCCTGCTGTTGACGCTCGGCGTCTCCCTTCTGCGGCGAAAGGCGGACCGATGACCGCGCCGACCACCGAGGCCATCAGGCCCACGTCCCGGTTCTCCCGGTCCCGTAAGGACAGTGGCCGCTTCGAGACGGCCCTGGGCTGGACGCCCCGGTTCGGCCCGGCCCTCGTCCTGCGGGTCGTCCTGTGCGCCCTGATCCTGTTCGTCTTCGCCGCGCCGTTCGTCATCATCCTCAGCGGCGCCTTCGACGCGGACGCCCGCTCGACATCGTTGTCGCTGTTCCCCGGCGACACCACGCTGCAGAACTTCCAGGTCGCCAACAGCCGCAACATCTGGGGCTACTTCACCAACTCCCTGGTCATCGCGGGAGGTGGACTCCTGCTGCAGATGACCGTGTCGGTGCTGGCCGCCTACGCGCTGGCCCGCCGCCGCTTCCGGGGCCAGGCACTGGTGATGTCGCTGTTCCTCCTCACGATGATGCTTCCCGAGGAGGTCATCGCCGTTCCGCTGTCGCTGGTGATCGGCGACCTGCCGGTACTGCACGTCAGCCTCAAGGGCACCATGCTCGGAGTGGTCCTTCCGGTCGGCATCTGGGGCTTCTCGATCCTGGTCATGACCGAGTTCATGCGGGAGATCCCCGCGGAGATCGAGGAAGCCGCCCGCCTCGACGGGGTGGGAGAGTTCCGCATGCTGTGGCAGATCGTCCTGCCCCTGTGCCGACCCGCACTCGGTGTCATCGGGATCTTCGGCTTCCTGATGATCTGGGACCAGTACCTACTGCCGCTGATCGTCGCCAACGACCCCGGCGACTACACCCTGACCGTCGCGCTGTCCGTGATGCGCACCGACCCGGTCGTGGGTCCGGGCGCACTGCTCGCGGGCGCCCTCATCGCGCTCGTTCCGAGCCTGACCGTCTACTTCTGCCTGCAGAGCTCCATGATCCGCGGAATCTCAGCGGGAGCGACCAAGGGATGAACACCCTCACATGAACCTCTCCGGAGTCCTCTTCTTCCCCCTCACCCTCACCCCCTTCGCCTCCGATGGGACCGTCGAGGAGGAGGCACTGGCCGCGCACGTCTGCCTGGGAGCGAGTGCCGGTGCCGGGGCCATTTTCGCGGCCTGCGGCACGGGCGAGTTCCACGCCCTCTCACCCGAGGAGATCGGAACCTGCGCGCGCGTCGCCGTCACGGCTGTCGGCGCCACCGTCCCGGTCGTGGCAGCAGCCGGCGGACCCCTGCCCCAAGTGCGGGAACAGACGCGTCACATCAGGGAGTCGGGGGCGGACGGTGTGCTCCTGCTTCCGCCCTACCTCGTCGACAGCACTCAGCACGGACTGGTCCGCTATGTCGAGGAAGCGGTCGCGGCGGCGGGCCTTCCCGTCATCGTGTACCAGCGGGCGAACGCCGCCTTCACCCCGCGAACGGCGCTGCTCCTCTCCCGGATTCCCGGTGTGATCGGGATCAAGGACGGATTCGGGAACCTGGAGCTGATGCACCGGACCGTCCGTACCGTGCGCTCCGAACAGGAGGACTTCCTGTTCTTCAACGGGCTGCCCACGGCGGAGATGACGATGCACGCCTACCGGGGGATCGGCGTGTCGCTCTATTCCTCGGCCGTCTTCTCCTTCGCGCCGGAGATCGCCGTCGCCTTCCACCGTGCCTTCACGTCCGGGCACACGGAGACCGAACACCTTCTGCTGGACGAGTTCTACGCACCACTGGTGGAGCTGCGCGACACCCGACCCGGTTACGCCGTCTCCCTGGTCAAGGCGGGCGCTCGGATACGCGGCCTGAAAACGGGCTCCGTGCGCGCGCCGCTCCTCGACCTGGCACCTGAAGACCTCGAACGTCTGGAGGAACTGCTGGACCACGGGCTGCGGTTGGTGGCTGCCTGAAGCCCGCGATCCACCGGAGTCCTCGTACCACCCGACATGACCTTCACGCAGAAAGACCGCACCCCGTGGCCCAGTTCGACATGCCCTTGGACCGACTGCGCGTCTACCGGCCGCAGGCGTCTGTCCCGGACGACTTCGACGCGTTTTGGAGCCGGACCCTGACCTCGGCGCGAGCCCACCCGCTCGACGCCCGCTTCGAACCCGAGAGGACGCCGCTGACCACGGTCGACGTCTTCGACGTGACGTTCGCGGGATACGACGGCCAACCGGTCAAGGCCTGGTTCGTCCTGCCGGCCGGAAGACGGGAACCCCTACCCCTGGTCGTGGAGTTCGTCGGGTACGGGGGTGGCCGGGGTCTGCCGCACAGCCATCTGCGTTACGCCTCACTGGGGTGTGCGCACCTGGTGATGGACACCCGCGGCCAGGGCAGCGGCTGGTCGGCGGGCGGTACCGCGGACCCCGTGGGCAGCGGCCCCGCACATCCCGGCTTCCTGACACGTGGGATCGAGAGCCCCGGCACCTACTACTACCGGCGGGTGATCGTGGACGCGGTGCGGGCGGTGGAGGCCGCGAGGTCACACCCGTTGGCCGATCCCACGCGCACGGCGGTGGTCGGAGTCAGCCAGGGCGGTGGTCTCGCCCTGGCTGTCGGTGGCCTCGTGGACGATGTGACGGCCGTCGCGCCCGACGTGCCCTTTCTCTGCGACTTCCCCAGGGCGATCCACTTGGTCGACCGGATTCCCTACCGTGAGGTCGCGACCTACCTGACGGTTCATCACAGTCGTACCGAGCAGGTGCTGCGGACGCTGTCCTACTTCGACGGAGTGCACTTCGCCGCCCGAGCCCGCGCGCAGGCCTTCTTCTCCGTCGCGCTCCAGGACCACACCTGCCCGCCGTCGTCGGTCTTCGCCGCGTTCAACTGCTACGGGGGCCAGGACAAGCACATCGAGATCTACCCGTTCAACGACCACGAAGGGGGCGGTCCGACGCACGAAGCAGCCCAGCTCGCCTGGCTTGCCGGGCGCCTCTGTCCTGCCTGAGACGGAAGCGGTCCCTGCCGTGGGCCGGGACACATCGGCTGGGCCGGTCCGGTTTTGGTACTCAACGCACCTGTACGGCTCCGCCGTTCACGGAAATGATCTGTCCCGTGATGAAGCGTGCGTCGTCGGAGACGAGGAACTTCAGCACGGGAGCCAGGTCGCCGGAGGGGTCTCCGAGCTTGCCTCCGAGGGGGATGACGTGGACCTGCTGCGCGTCGTGCGCGGCCAGTTCGTCGGGGCTCATGCGGGCACGGTAGTTCTCGTAGCCGTCGGTCCACATCATGGGGTTCACCGCGTTGACGCGGATGCCGTGTCCGCCCCACTCCGCCGCCAGGGTTCGGGTGAGGGAATGTACGGCTCCCTTGGCCGCGGAGTAGTGGGCGCCGTTGGGGTAGGGGACAAGGGCCACGTCGGAGGCGAAGTTGATGACGCAGCCGCCGTGCTCCTTGAGGTGAGGGAGCGCCGCCTGGGTGGTGAAGAACGTGCCCTTCGTGTTGACCGCGAAGACGTGGTCCCAGTCCTCCTCGCTCAGTGACTCGGCCGGGGCGTGCATTTCGACGCCCGCCACGTTCACGAGGGCGTCCAGGCCGCCCAGCGCCCGGACGGCCAGATCGAGTGTCTGCCGTGTGCCGGCGACATCGGAGACGTCCGCCCGGTAGTAGGTCGCGGTACCGGGCCCCTCCGCCGAGACCTTTTCCGCGAGTCGGCGGCCGGGCTCCTCGCTGATTCCGAGCACGGCCACCTGGGCCCCGGCTTCGGTAAAGGCTGCTATGGCGGCTGCGGAAATACCCCGCGAGCCGCCCGTCACGATGATGCGCTTACCTGTGACAGTCACGAAAGATCCTCTGCGAACATGCTCGGCCGCCCCCTTCACGGGCGTGGCCCTTACCCTGTCGATGATCCGCGGCCGGGTGACCGTCGACCAGACCAGACGCTGTTCATTTGGCTGTCACCCGCAGGGGGGGACCGAGCCCGCGGTGTGGATGTGACTGGGACGAGGTGTGAGCGGGGCGGTGCGGGGCGTAATCGTCAGCCCCGCACCGTCATCTGTTGCGTCAGGTAGTTGTGCGTGCACCTGCCAGAGGGTCCGGTGCGACGGTGTGGCCCAGCAGGTGCAGCGGGCCCGCTGTCACTCCCGCGCGTTCCACGGCCTCCCAGTAGGCGTGGGCGGTCTTCTCGTCCACCAGGCCGTGCACAGGTGGCAGCTGGGGGTCCGCCGCGTGCAGGAGGGATTCCACCCGGCAGGAGGCGAGGGTTCCCTCCAGCCACGGCTGGGCCAGGTACCCGGCTGCCGCCGCTGACGGCAGCCCCTCGGCGGTCTCCCGGCTCAGGTCGCCGAGGTGCAGGAGCCCGCCGCCCAGGACGAGTACGTCCCGGTGTTCCCGCATCCGGGCGAGCGCCAGGCCGGTGTCGAAGCAGTGGGGGAAGGAGTCGTCGATCACGATGGTGCCGGGCGTCAGCCGGTCCACGTCCAGGAGGGCGACGGAGCTGCTCACCGCGGTCACCAGCAAGTCGGCCGCGTACACCGCGTCGGGCAGTGCGGACCGGGATTCCAGCACCTTCACCTCACCGGCCCGGCCGTGCTCCTTCAGCCGTTGTGCCAGCTGCCGCAGCCGTGGTCCGCTGCCGGGCACGTCGCACAGGAGCAGTCGCCGTGGGGGCCGGGCCGCCCGGGAGAGCAGCAGCTCCAGGGAGGAGGCGCCGATCGACCCCAGTCCGACGAACGCGACGTCGAGGGCCGCCAGATCCTGCCCCGTGGCGTCCAGCGCCGCGTGTACCGTGCGGACGACGGAGACGACGGTGGCCGCGTGTCCGGTCGTCACGGTCACCGCTCCCTCGCTGGGCGTGGACCGCAGCACGTCGAAGCCGTAACCGGTCAGCGAGGGGATCATCCCCGCCAGCGACACGCACCGGGCTCCGAGCGAGGAGGCGAGCGACACCGCGCGGGTGGTGTGTGCGACGAGTTCGGGGTCGCGGGCGAGTTCGTCGGAGAAGAGGGGTACGCAGACGAAACCTGACCTGCCGAGGGGTGTCCGGACGGTCTCCAGCAGGCGGGGCGCTCCGTCGGGGAACAGCATCCGGCGCAGGTCGTCCCGTGGGAGGGCGCCCTCCGGCAGGCCCGCCAGTCGTGCCAGGTGGGCGGGGGCGGGCAGGTAGCCGACCAGTGCGGCGTCCATTGTTTCCCGGGGGCCCGTCGGGCGGTTCGCGCCGCGGGAGCGCACGGCGCGTGCGTTCACGTCGCCCGGATGCACGGCGCGTGCGAGCCGTTCCCGGAGCGCCCGCGCGAAGTCTTCCAGCGCGGACGGGGAGAAGGCGGCGGCGGATCCTCGTACCGTCACTCGCAGCCCGGTGGCCTCCGGCCGTACGGCGAGGAACACGTCCGTCGCCGACGACGGCGGTGCGAACGTGCTGTCGCCGTCGTCCCAGGACGCGGTCAGTGACTGCCCGTACTGCCCGTGCGGAGTGCCCAGGACGGAGAAGTCGAGGTAGGTGAAGAAGAACTGCGATGTGAGTGGAAGCCCGTCGCCGTTGCGCGGTACGACGTCCTCGTGCCTGCGCGCCTCCTCGACCTCGGTCACGATCCGCCGCAGGGCGACACCGAAGCTCTCCTCCGCGGGTCCATCGTTCTGCACAGGCGTCGGCCGTACGGGTACGGCGGTGGCGAACGGGCCGAAGATCCGGTGCACGTCGGGCAGCGGGTGGTCACGGCCGCTCACCGCCAGGCCGACGATCAGATCCGCCTGGCCCGTGAGCTGTGCCAACTGCTGGTGGTAGGCGGTCAGCAGCGGGGCGTACAGGGTGGCCCCGGCCTTCGCCGCGAGCGCCCGCAGCGCTGCCGTCCGGCTCGCGTCGAGTACGAACCCGGCCGACACGAACCCCGCGTCAGTCTTCCCGCCGGTAGCGCGCAGTACGGGCTGCCGGTAGGGGGCGTCGACCCGGGCCCGGCGCTCTGCCGTGTCGAGCGCTGTGCCGGGCGCGGTGTCGGGATCTGCCTCCGCGGACAGCAGGGCGTGGTCGCGGAAAGAGGCGCGGGGCGCGGGCAGGTCGACGGCGCGACCGGCCGTCAGACGGTCGTAGACGGTTGTCAGTTCCTGTACGAGGAGTGCGGCGCTGTATCCGTCGCCGATGAGGTGGTGTGCGTGGACGAGGAGGACGTGCTCGCGCTCTTCGAGGGTGAGGACCCGGAGCCGTAGCAGTGGCCAGGCCCATGGTTCGAAGCGCCGTTCCGCCTCGGCCGCCGCTCGTTCGTCCACTTGGGCCGGATCGGTGAGTGTCTCGAAGGTGACCGGAAGTCGCAGGGCGGGCGGGAGTTCCTGCTGGACGGGCGGCCGGGTGCCGGTGGGGAAGACGGTACGCAGCATGCCGTGGCGCTCCACCAGCAGGTCCACCGCCGCCTGGAACATCTCCGGTTCCAGTGCCCCGGACAGCCGCAGCCGCGCGGGCCAGGAACCGCCGCCTCCCGGCGAGAGTGCTTCGGCGAGGAGGAAACCGCGCTGGGCCGGTGTGACGGGGAAGGGCGCCGCATGATCCATGCTTCCGGTTGCCGTGGGTGCGGGGTGTCGTTCCGTGGCGATCGCGTCCACCGCGGCGGCGAGCTTCGCGAGGGTGCGGTTGTCGTAGATCACGGTGGGGCGGGGCAGTGGTGCCCTGGTCTCGCCGAGCCTTGCGAACACCTGGAGGACGAGCAGCGAGTCGCCGCCCAGGTCGAAGAAGTCGTCGTCCGGGGAGACGGAGTCGAGGTCAAGCAACTCGGTCCAAATGAGGGCCAGTTGTTGCTCGGTCGGTGTGCCCGGCGTGCTCGGGGGCCTGGTCCCACTGGTGGTCACTGCCGGCTCGGCGGGAAGCCCGGCGAGCGCACGGCGGTCCACCTTGCCGGTACCGCTGAGCGGCAGCCGGTCCAGTATGGTGATCCGCGCCGGGATCATGTACGGCGGCAGGAGGCCGGCCAAGTGACGGCGTATCGCGCGCGATTCAGGTCGCCCGGCACCGGACCGGGCCGTCACGAACGCCAGGAGCCGCCCCTCGCGTGCGATGACTGAAGCCTGTGCGATGTCGGGATGTGTCTGGAGGGCTGCCTCGACCTCTCCCGTCTCCACCCGGTTGCCGCGGATCTTCACCTGGTCGTCGATCCGTCCGAGGAACTCCAGAACGCCGTCAGCGCGGAGCCGGACCCGGTCGCCGCTGTGGTACCAGCGGCGTCCGCCCCGCACCGCGAACGCCTGCGCGGTCAGCTCGGGTTCGCCCAGGTAGCCGGGTGTCAGACCGACCCCCGCGATCAGCAGTTCACCCGTCCCCTCGGTGCGGTTGAGGGCACCGTCCGCACCGATGACCGCCAGGTCGGTTCCGGTCACCGGCCGTCCGATCGGCAGGGTCTGCACCTCGTCGGTCGGACGTGTCGTGATGATGTGGCAGGTGGCGTTGATGGTCGTCTCGGTGGGGCCGTACAGGTTGGCGACGCGCTGTCCGTCGCCGAACAGGTCGAACCAGCGGCGTACGTGCGCGGCGGGCAGGGTCTCACCGCCCACGTGCACCCATCGCAGCGCCGACAGGTCCGGCCGCCCCGCGCCCTGGCGTACCCGCTCCTCGGCGGCCGACAGCAGCTGCTCCCACAGCGTGGGTACGGAACTCCAGACGGTGATCCGGGCCCGTTCCGCGTACGCCAGCAGCAGTTCGGGATCCCGCAGCAGCTCCCGCGGTACGGTCACGACGGTGCCGCCGACCAGCAGGGGTGCGAGCAGTTGGCGTACGGAGGCGTCGAAGCACGGGGACGCGGTCTGCGCCAGGCGGTCGTCGTGGCCGTAGCCGAAGGTCCCGATGGCCCAGTCGAGGTAGTTCTCCATCGCCCGGTACGTGATGGGAACCGCCTTGGGGCGGCCGGTGGAGCCCGAGGTGAAGATGACGTACGCGATCGCGTCGGCGTCGGGCGTGGGTACGGGTACGAGCGCCTGTCCGGCCGTCCGCCCGTTCGGCGGACCGTCGCCGCGTACCGCCCGCACTCCGTCGAGCGACCCCGCGGCCTCCAAGGTCGGCGCGTGGCACACCACGGTGGAGACGTTCGCCCGCTTCAGTTGATCCGTCAGCCGGGCGGGCGGGTACGTCGGGTCCAGCGGGACCCAGCCGGCGCCGGCACGCAGGATGCCGACCACGCCGATCACGGTGTCCTGGCCGGGCTCGGTGAGCAGCCCGACCAGCCCGCCCGCGCGTACACCCGCGGCGCGCAACCGTGCCGCCAGCAGACGGGAGGCGCGGTCGAGTGCCGCGTAGGTGAGAGTCGTTCCGTCGGCTTCCACGGCGGTCGCGTCGGGCGTGGCCCGGAACTGACGGAGTAGTCGGCCGACCACACCGTGCGCCGCGTCGGCTTGGCGAGGGGACGCGGGGGCCGAGAGAGCGGCGGTGGGCGCGGCTTCCTCAAGGAGTGTGCACTCCAGGAACGGCGAGCAGAGAGCGGCCAGTTCCTCGCGGTACTGGCTGTCCAGTCGCGCCACCGTGCTCGGTTCGAACAGCGGCAGCGGGAAGTTCCACGACATGCGCAGCGTCGATCCGTCCGCCCAGCACAGCAGGCTGAGCCGGGTCGCGGCGGAGCCGGTGCCGGCCGCCTCGGCCCGTACTTCGACCGGGCAGTCGTCCGCCGTACGGGACGGGAAGCGGGCGAAACTGAAGCCCGCCGGGCTCGCCGTGCGGGGGCCGCCGCCGGGCAGGAGAGCGGCCAGGTCCAGGCTGCTCAGCCCGGAGTGCTGTTCGCTCTCCAGCCAGCTGCGGCGCAGCCGTTGGGCCAGCGCGACGACCGGTTCGTCGGGGGCCGTGTCGCACAGCAGGGGGAGCGTGTCGGCGAGCGGGCCGACGAGCCGGTCCACCCCGGCGAAGCGTTCCTCTCGCCGGGCACGGGCCACGTTGACCGCGATGTCCCGTCGCCCCGTCCACCGCGACAGGCAGCGCACATACGCGGCGAGCAGCAGATGGAACAGCGACACGTCGTGCGCGGCGGCCAGCCGTTCCAGGCCTGCGGTGAGGGTCGCGTCGAGCGAGCCGTAGTGCTGCGTGAGCGGGCCCGCCGGAGGCGCGTCGGGATCGCCGTCGTAGGGCAGCCGCAGCGGTCCGCCCCGCCCGGCCAGCCGCTCGGCCCAGTAGCGACGGTCGCCTTCCGACGCGGCGGCGGCAGAAGAGGTGGTGCCGGTGGCGGCGTACGCGGCGAAGCTCGGCGCGTCCGGCGCCGGGAGCGGGTGTTCTCCCCGCCACAGCACGGTGTACGAGGACCACAGTTCCTCGGCCAGGAGGTTCAGGCTGTAGCCGTCCGCCGCCGCGTGGTGGACCACCAGCAACAGGTGCGCGACGCGCGCGTCCTGGCGGAGCAGCACCGCCCGTACGGGCGGTTCCGCGGCCAGGTCGAAGGGCTGGTTGCAGAGAGCCGTTTCGAGGTCGGCCACCTGCTCGGCACCGCACTCGCGGACCTCGTACCAGGTCGACAGCGGCGTGGCCGGAGCGAGGCGTTGCACGGGGCCTGTCGGTCCCCTGTCCGGGTCGTCGATCCGTAGCCGCAGCATGCCGTGCCGGTCGGCCAGGCCTGCCAGCGCCTGCCCGAGTACATGGGTGTCCAGGGGGCCGCGGACCGTCATCCGCAGATGACCGCGGGCCGGGACATCGGGATGCAACCGGCTGCTGGTGTGGAGGGCCAGTTGTACGGGGGTCAGGGCGAAGGAGGTGTGCTTCGCGGTGGGCGCGGGTGTTTCCCCCTCCGCCTCCGCTGCCTCCTTCGGTGCGGGTGCGGGTGCGGCGCCGGACTCGGTGTCCAAGTGGGTGGCCAGCTCACGTATGGTCCGGTATTCGAAGAAGAGGGTGGCGGGCAGGGGCCGTCCCACCTTGCGTTCGAGTCGTTTGACGAGGTCGACCGCGCCCAGCGAGTCCAGACCCAACGAGAGGAAGGGCGCGTCGTCGTCGACGGTGGCCGCCGTGATACCCAGGGACTGCGCCAGCAGTTCTCGGAGGACCGCGGCGGTGGCCAACATGGAGGGCACTCCATCCGCCTCGGCACACTGGTCTCCCGACGCGTACCGTGGCGCGGGCAGTGGTCCTTGCGTCGGCGGTCGGGTACGGGTGCGCTTCGGCTGGACCGCTGTCCGGTCGGCGAGGACCAGTTGGGCCAGATCGGTGCCGCACGCGGCCCGAAGTGCCGTCAGCGCGGGTGCGGTGGCCAGTGGCCGGCCTCCGTCACGGGGGACACGAGTGAGGGCTTCGGCGTTGAACGCGGTGGCGAGACCCGTCTCGGCGAACGGCCCAAAGTTCACTGACAGCCATGGCCGTCCCGCCTGTCGTTCGGCGCCGGCGAACGAGTCCAGAAAGGCGTTTCCGGCCGCGTAGGCGCCAAGTGCCCCCGCGAGTCCGGGCAGCACCGAGGAGACGGAGGAGAACGCCACGCACACCTGAGGGTTGTGGCCGTGCCGGATGAGCGCCTCGGACAGGAGCATGGTGCCGAGCGTCTTCGCGCCCAGCGCCTCCATCGTCTCGTCCACCTTTGTCCCGCGCAGGCTTCCGGGGCGTACGACTCCGGCCGCGTGGAAGACCGCGTCCGGCGCGGGCAGTTGTGCGATCAGGGCTTCGACGTCGTCCGGTGAGGTGAGGTCGGCCCGGTGGTAGCGGGCGTCGGCGCCGAGACCGGCGAGTTCCGCCAGCAGACCTGCGGGCGGCTGCGGGGAACGGCCCGTGAGGCAGAGCACCGGCCGGCCACGCCCGGCGAGTTCCCGGGCGAGGGCGGAACCGAGGCCCCCGCCGCCGCCCGTGATGAGGAAGGTGCCGTCGGCGGGCAGCCGGTCCTGGACGCCGGATAGCCGGTCTCGGGCGCCGGGCGACTGGTTTCGGATGCCGGACAGGTCCACCGCTTCCGGGGAGACGGTCCGTACCAGCCGCTGTCCGCCCCGCCAGGCGACGGCGCCGGCCGCTTGGGGCGCCGCCGTCTCAGCGAGTACGGCCCGAAGCCGTTGCCCAGGGTCGTCGAGGGAGGAGAGGTCGACCCAGTTGGCCAAGGCACCGTCAGACTCCGACGGTACGGCGAGTGTCAGACCACCCAGTACCGCCTGCATCGGGTCAGGACGTTCGCGTCCGTACCCGGTGGCGTGCGCGTCCTCGGTCACGACCAGCAGCCGGTCGGCCCCGGTCAGGTCGAACAGAGCCAGGGCCTCATGGAACGCCGTGACCAGCTCACCTTGGATCCGCTCGACCTCCGTGGCCGTACCGAGCGTGGCGGGCCCGGCCAGCAGAAGCACCGTCTGCGGACGGGTGTCGGGGGCCAGGGTGGTCTGTACGCCCTGGTCCGAGAGCCGTTGTGCGAGGTCGTACACCGCCGTCGAGTCGGGGCCGGTCACCAGCACCCGCCCCGTCTCCGGTGCCGGCCCAGGACCATCAGGCGGCAGGGGCGCGGCCTGCCAGGTGACGTGATGCAGCAGCCCGCGCTCTGTGGCCCCGGGCCAGTAGCGGCGCCGCTGGTAGGGATAGGGCGGCAGAGACACCCGCCGACGGCCCGCGTTGAGTTCCGTACGGTCCAGTCCCGTACCGCGCGCCCACAGGTGTGCCACCGTCCCCATCAACTCGTGCGCCCCGCCCGCGTTTTCGTCCCTCGGAGCTCCGGAAGGCTCCGGGCCGAGGGGTGCGGAGATCACGAGGACGTCCCTGTCGGGGCCACCCTTGTCCGCGGGTTCCCGCACGGCGGCGATCGCCCGTACCAGGCCGGCGAGGGTCTCCCGCGGGCCGAGTTCCACGAACGTGTCGTAGCCCTCGTCGAGGAGTCGGGACACGGCCTGTCCGAACAGCACCGGCCGCAGCGCGTGTTCGCGCAGGTGGTCCGGGTCCATGCGCGGCTGCCACTCGGCGGTGAGCGTGCTCATCACGGGAAGGCCGCCTGTCATGTTCCCCAGCCATCCGGCAGAGCCGTCGGCCAACCTGCCCGCCGCCTCGGCCAGTTCCTCGGCGACCGGCTCCATCAGCGGCGAGTGGAAGGCGCGCGACACCTCCAGCGCGCGTACGGACGCCCCACGCGTGGAGAGCTCCCGCATCGCCCGCTCGACCGCGCCGGGGCTGCCGGACAGCACCAGCCTGCCGGGGCCGTTGTAGGCGGCGACCGCGAGTTCGTCGGGGGCCGCCGCGATCAGGGCTGTCACGTCCGTCTCGGCGGCTCCTCGGACCGCCGCCATCGCGCCCGGCGGGGTGGAGGCTCCCATCAGCCGTCCGCGTTCCGTCGCGAAGGTCAGGGTGTCGGCGAACGGCAGTATCCCGCTGACGCAGGCGGCGGCGAGTTCGCCGACGCTGTGCCCGGCGAGTGCGTCGGGCCGTATGCCCCAGGCGAGCAGCTGCCTGGCCAGCGCGACCCCGTGGGCCACCAGCAGCGGCTGCGCCACCTCCGTCGCGGCCTGGGCCTCCGCGTCCACCCCGATGTTGACGCACCAGTCCGTCAATTCCCGTCCCTGCACCGGGCCGACGTGGGCCGACGCCTCGTCGAGTGTGTCCCGGTAGACCGGCGCCGTCGTATACAGGGCACGGCCCTGGCCCGGTCGGAGTGAACCCTGGCCGGGGAACACGAAGACGGTCCGAGGCCGGTTCGCCACCGTCCCGGTGACCGACCCCGGCTGCCGGCCGCCACCGGGAGCGGTGGCAGTGGTGGCGGCGGTCAGGCGTTCGCGCAGGTCGCCGTCGGCTACGACGGCGAGGCGGTGCGGGCCCTCGTCGCGGGCGGTCGCCGCCGCCCGGCACACGTCACCCTCGTCCAGTTCCGGGTGTGCGTCCAGATGGTCGCGGAGACGGGACGTCCAAGCGTCCAGCCCGGCCGCGCTGTTCGCGGACAGGGTCAGCAGGTGCGGGCCGTTGCCGTCGCCCGGTTCCTGTGCCGTGGGCGCCGGTGCCTGTTCCAGCACGGCGTGTGCGTTGGTGCCGCCGAAGCCGAAAGCGTTGACACCGGCCCTGCGAGGGCCGGACGGGCCGGCCGACGGCCAGTCGGCCGCCTCGGTGACCAGCGCGAATCCGGACCGTTCGACGGCGGGCGAGGGCGGTGAGTGGTGCAGGGAGGCGGGCAGTCGGCCGTGCCGCAGCGCCAGGACCACCTTCACGAGCGAGGGCAGGGCGGCGGCGTTCAGCAGGTGTCCGATGTTCGTCTTCACCGAGCAGAGCAGGCGTGGTCGGCCGTCCGCGCGTGGCGGGAAGGCGTGTGCCAGGGACCGTAGTTCGATGGGGTCGCCGACGGCCGTGCCCGTGCCGTGCGCCTCGACATACGTCACCGACGCGGGGTCGATGCCGCCGACCTCGTACGCGCGAGTGATCACCTCGCGCTGTCGCAGCGGGTTGGGTGCCATCAGGCTCAGCGACGTGCCGTCGTTGTTGACGGCGGTGCCCCGCACGACGGCGAGGACGTCGTCGCCGTCCCGGCGGGCGTCCGCCAGGCGCCGCAGGACGAGTGCCGCCCCGCCCTCACCCGGTACGAACCCGTCGGCCGCCGTGCTGAAGGCGCGGCTGCGTCCGGTGGGCGACAGGGCCTGTGCGGCTTCCAGGGCCTGGTACCCGTCCGGGGTCAGGTGCAGGTTGACCCCGCCGACGACGGCGATGTCGCACTCGCCGTCCGCGAGGCTGCGCCGGGCCAGATGGAGCGCGACCAGGCCCGATGAGCAGGCGGTGTCCACGGCGAGTGCCGGGCCGTCCAGGTCGAGGCAGTGCGAGACCCGGGCGGCGATCAGGTTCGGAAGGTTGCCCGTCAGCGTCGTCGCGGACGGGGGCAGCGTGGGGGAGGCGTCGGCGAGGATCTGGCGGTAGCCGCTGTCCCCGACGGCTGTGAAGACACCGACCCGTAGGCCGCGTCGGCGGGGTCCGGCGTATCCGGCGCGTTCCAGGGCCTCGTGGGCGAGTTCGAGGAAGATCCGGGCCTGCGGGTCCAGTGTGCGGGCCTCTTCGTCGCCGATGCCGAAATGGCCGGCGTCGAAGGTGGCCGGGTCGTCCAGGAAGGCGCCCCAGCGGCCGGTGGAGTCGGTCGGCAGTGGTCCGTCCGTCGCTGACTCGGGCAGTGCGGTGCCCCAACGGTCCGGTGGCACCTCGGTGACGACGTCACGGCCGGCCGTCAGCAGCTCCCAGAACTCCTCCGGTGTGCTCGCGCCGGGGAAGCGGCAGGCCATCGCGACGACCGCCGTCGAGGACGACACGTCGTCTGCCGAGGCCGGGGCCGCGTGGCTGCCCGAAGTGGACTTGTGCCGAACGGACTTGTGCGGAGCGGGGGCTTGCTCCATCGAGGCCAGGTCCATCGAGGCCAACAAGTGATCGGTGAGTGCGGCGACGGTGTCGTTACGCATCACGGCGGGACCCAGCGTGACTTCCAAGGCATCTTCCAGCTCGGCGAGTGCTTCCATCGCCTTCAGCGAGGTGCCGCCCAGCTCCGAGAACCGGTCCCGGTCACCGAAGGAACCCTCGGGCAGCACCAACACACGGGTCCAGATACCCCGCACGACCTGCCGTACGTCGCTGCGCGAACGCGGCACCGCGGACCGTCGACGACCCGGCCTTGTCGGCGTCACCGACTCCTCCGAGGGTTCCTCAGAGCTGGTCGGCGGAACACGTCGTACGGGAGAGGAGGGCATCCCGGACGACGCGGCGGGCCGGTACACCCCCTCCTCGAAGCGGGCCCGCATCCGCTGCCGTTGCAACTTGCCGCTCGTGGTGCGCGGGAAGGCCGACGGCGGCAGAGTGAGCACCCGTACGTCGTCGTGCCCCAGCGCGGAACGCACCCGTCGCGCGACCCCGTCCAGGACCTCGGCCGCAGCGCGTGGCGGCCGGGCCCAGGGAACGAGCACGACCACCCGTTCGCCGCCGGTCACGGGGTCCGTGGAACCGACCACCACCGGGCTGCCCGGCGGCAGCCCAGGACTCGCGCTCACGACCTCCTCCATGTCCGGGGCGTGGAACGTGCGGCCGTTGAGGAAGAGGACGTCCTTGTGGCGGCCGGTGACGCACAGTCGGCCGTCCCGCAGGAACCCCAGGTCCCCGGTCCGTAGCCACCCGTCCTTGGCGAAGGACAGTGCTGTCGTCTCCGGGAGCCGGTGGTAGCCGCGGGCGATCTGCGGGCCGCGCACCTCGATGTGTCCCACCCGCCGGTCACCCAGCGGCCGGCCGGTGTCGTCGGTGATCCGGACCGAAGAACCTGGCACCGGCAGGCCCACGTCCATCACTTCCACGACGTCACCGCCCGCCGCCTTGTGTTCCACGGCCACACCCCGGCTGAGCGCCGCCCGCTCCAGGGCGACGGGGACCGCTACCTCACCGATGGGCGGGCAGGTGACGCCCAACGTCGCCTCGGCCAGCCCGTACACGGGTGTCGCCGCCCGCGGGTCCAGTCGGGCGGGACGCGTCTTGGCGGCGAAGTCCCGCCACACCGTCGCGGAGATCGGTTCGGCCCCCACCAGGATCAGCCGCACCGCACTCAGGTCGAGCCCGGTGAGTACGTCGTCGGGGATGCGGCGAACAGCCAGCGCGAGCGCGAAGTTGGCGGCCGACAGGACCGTGCCCCGGTGCCGGGCGGCCACGTCCAGCCACAGGCTCGGGTTCTTCGCGAACGACAGCGGGCCGATCTTCACCTGCTTCATGCGCGCGGCCAGCGGTGTCAGGTGGGTGCCGATGAGGCCCATGTCGTGGAAGTAGGGCATCCAGCTGACCATGACATCCTGCTCGGAGAGGGCCGAGACGGCGATCATCTGCCGCAGGTTGGCCACCACGGCGGCGTGGGTCAGCTCCACGCCCTTGGGCGCGCCGGTGCTGCCGGACGAGAACTGCAGGAAGGCCAGATCCTCGGGGGCCGGCTCGGCGGGCGAAGCTGGTGTGGGGCACTCCCGCAGCGTCTCCAGCCGCAACACCCGCACGCGGCCCGGCAGATGATCGGCCACCTCCGCGCAGGCCGCGTCCACCACGACGGGTGGGCGGCCGAGGTGCTCCCACACCGGTTCGGCCCGCCGCGCGTCGGGCGCGAGCGGAACCGGCACCAGGCCGGCCGCCAGCGCACCCCAGAACATCGGCTGGAAATCCTCACTGCGGTCCGCGAGCAGCGGCACGCAGGTGCCCGGCGCGATCCCGGCGGCGCGGAGGCCGCCCGCGACCCGCAGGGACTCCTCAAGGAGCTGCCGAAAGGTGACGGTCACCTCGCTCCCGTCACCGCGGACGTGGACGACGACTTGTCCGGGGGCCTGGCGGGCCGCGTCCAGCAGGACGTCCAGGAGCGTTTCAGGAGGAGTCATGAGTCCGTTCGATCGTGCGTGGGCGAATAGTGGGTGGGTGCGGGATACGTCGTTCGGGGTGAGCGAACGGCGTGCGCGTGGCGAAACGGAGGCGGCGCGCCGCGCAGCTCCCCGTATGAAGAAGGCGTAGGCCCCTGACCCGTTCCCCGGTTCGGGCACTGGGAGCAGGGGCCTACGCGAACCGTTCATGGTTCCTCGGGACTACAGGGCCCCGGCGCTACCGTGGAGCTGTGCTCAGTTCCTGTTGACGAACGGCTCGATTACGGGCAGGGACATGACGAACTGTCCCGTCGCGTTGGGGTGAGCCGGCGCGCCCGTGCTGGTGGTCAGCGGTTCGATGAGGCGTGCGGCCGACGAGCGGCACATGTCGTGTCCGACCGTGGGCGTGTAGGTGTCCGCGTAGGTGGCGCTGGCCGCCTTGGCGGTGTCCGCGAGCATGGTGTTGACCTTCTTGGTGGTGTCCCGCAGGTAGGGGACGTCCTGGTCGGCGATGGGCACCGAGGGACGGCACTTCGCTCCGTCGTCGGGCACGATGGAGGGGTAGCCGACCACCACGACCTTGGCCTTGGGGCTGCGCTGCTTGATGGCTGCCAGTACGGCGGCGACCTTCGGCTTGGTGGCCGCGATGCGCGTCTCCAGCTGATCGGTTCCGCTCGCCTGGTAGTACGTGCGGCAGGGCGCCCCGGTCGGATTCGAGCTCGCCGTGACCACACAGGTGGTGAGGATGCCCGAGAAGCCGATGTCGTTGCCGCCGATCGACAGCGTGACCAGGGTGGTCTTGCTGCTGAGGGCATTCAACTGGGCAGGGTTGCTGCCCTGTGCCTGCGTCATCTGGGCGGTGGTGGCACCGCTGCAGCTGACGTTCCGGAAGGCGGCAGCCTTCAGGGAGTCGGCCACCACGCCCGGGTAGCCCCGCCGCGAGCGGTCGCAGGCCGCGTTCGTCTGCTCGCTGAGGCCCGCGCCGGAGGCGTAGGAGTCCCCCAGCGCCACATACTCGGCAGTAGTACCCAGGGTGGGTGTCGCCGCGGAGGCCGACGCACCCAGCGGCACCAGGGCGCCGGTGAGAAGCGCGGTGGCCACACCGACAGATTGCATGAATCGAGGCATTGTGCCTTCCGTAACAGCATGGTCGAAGAAGTGACGGCAGGCTGGAGAGAGCCCTTACAGGGGACGCCGAAGCAGCCCGAGCGCCTGCGCAGCACGCATTGTGTGTGGAGGACGGGCACTGCCGACAGGTCAGACACTGGTCAATGAGTGATCAGTTGGGATGGCGTCGGGTCGGGGGCGGCTCGGCGCCGAAGCGTCCACAGCGCCCATGACAGCCGCCGCTGAGGCATCTCACCAACCCTCGCCGGCCTTGGCACGCGGTATTCCGGCTGGATGGCGGAGAAAGCAACTGGGTTCGTTCTGAATGCAATTGATGCTTGGAGTCATGCGACATGACCGGGGCCGGGATGACCAGTCTCTGAACAGGGATTGGCCTGGTGCGAGGTCGCGACGCCGCGAAGACTGAAGATCGGCTGTCGGTCGGCGGGCGCATCATGCCCCCGGCCGATCGGCTCGTTTCGACGACCGGCCGCTGTGACTGGAGGCGGCCACAGTTCGTCAAGGCACGGCCGAACGGCGGCCGTGACCCCGTCCGGTTCCGACAGCCGTGCCCCTTGGGAGGTCCCGGCGCAACGGTGGGACCTCCCAAGGCCGTAGCTGCCGCGAGGAGTACTCGTCAGAACACCAGGACCTCTGCGACTCAGCACGGCCAGGAATACAGAAAGTCTTTCGAGGGGGAGAGTTGTACGAACGTTGGCACACCCTGCGCTCCGTGTCGCTCACAACGGCCGCTGCCGTCGCGGTGGCTGCCGGGGCCGTACTCGTCCAGGCCGAATCGGCGTCCGGACATCCGGAGTTCGGGGGAGTCGGCTCGGGAGCCCGGCCTTCCGGCGAACTCGGAGGTCAGGGGACGGCCGTCACGCTGGTCACCGGGGACACCGTCACCGTCGATGGCAAGGGGGCGGTCGTCCGTGTGGACGCCGCCGAGGGGCGCGAGGACATACCGGTCAAGGTCGAGCGGGCGAACGGCCATGCCTTCGTCTTTCCCCTCGACGCGGCACAGCTGGTCAGCAAGGGCATCGTCGACCGCCGCCTCTTCGACGTGACGATGCTGAGCGGACCCGAGTACAGGGACCGGGCGCGCAAGGGCCTGGGTCTCATCGTCGCGTATCGAGGGAGTCGGCCCGCCGCCAGGGCAGCGGTCCGTGACATCGGTGGCACGCAGGTGCGGCGGTCCTTCGAGCGGCTGAACGCCGATGCCCTCGTCACACCCGCGAGAAACGCCGCGAAGATGTGGGACGCCCTCATCGGCACTCCGGCGGCCGGCCGGGCCACCGCCGCCGCGGGTGTCGGCAAGGTGTGGCTGGACGCCGTCCACAAGGTGGCGTTGGACAAGAGCGTGGCGCAGATCGGTGCTCCGAAAGCCTGGGCGGCCGGGTACGACGGCCGCGGCGTCAAGATCGCCGTCCTGGACACCGGTGTCGACCAGACCCATCCGGATCTGACCGGCCAGGAGGTCGCCGAGAAGAACTTCACCGATTCGGCGACCATGGCCGACAAGGTCGGTCACGGCACCCATGTCGCCTCCACGATCGCGGGAACCGGCGCCAAGTCCGCCGGGAAGTACAAGGGCGTGGCCTCCGGAGCACGGCTTCTCGACGGCAAGATCCTCGGCGATGACGGCTACGGCAGTGATTCCGGCACCATCGCCGGCATGGAATGGGCCGTTGCCCAGGGTGCCAAGATCGTCAACATGAGCGTCGGCGGGCCCGACGGCGAGGGCGTCGACCCGGTGGAGGAGACCGTCAACCGGCTGTCCGCCCAGAGCGGCGCTCTCTTCGTGGTAGCGGCGGGCAACGACGGCGAGGCCGGCGACAGCACGCTCAACTCGCCGGGCACCGCGGACGCCGCACTCACCGTGGGTGCCGTCGACGCGAAGGAGCAGCTCGCCGACTTCTCCAGCCGTGGGCCGCGCATCGGGGACGGCGGTATCAAGCCCGACCTGACCGCCCCCGGAGTCGACATCACGGCGGCCGCCGCCCCCGGCAGCTCCATCGCCGCCGACAGCCCCTCACCGGCCGCCGGATACGTCACCATCTCCGGTACGTCGATGGCCACCCCTCACGTCGCCGGCGCCGCCGCGATCCTGGCCCAGGAGCACCCGGAATGGACCGGCGCACAGCTCAAGGCCGCCCTGGCCGCGTCGACCGATCCGGGTGACCTCACCGTCTTCGAGCAGGGATCGGGCCGCGTCGACGTGGCCGCCGCCATCAAGCAGGCCGTGGTCGCCGAACCCACCTCGCTCACGTACGCCACCCAGAGCTGGCCGCACTCCGACGACCGGCCGGAAGCCCGGACCGTCACCTACAGGAACCTCGGCACTCGTGACATCACTGTCGCCCTGCAGCCCACCTTCACAGGGCCGGAGGGAGACGCGGCCCCGACGGGGTTCTTCACCCTCGACAAAAAGACACTGACGGTCCCCGCGGGCGGCACGGCGGCAGCCACCCTTACGGTGCACACCAAGGGTGGCACCCTCGACGGCTCCTACAGTGGGTACGTCGTGGCGACCGGTGGCGGCCAGACCGTACGGACCCCGGCCGCGGTGGAACGCGAGATCGAGAAGTACACGTTGACCATCAAGCACCTCGGCCGTGACGGCAGGCCCACCCCCGCACACGAGACCAGCATGACCGGCCTGACGGGTCCGGCCGGCGACCTCGGCGTCCGCCTGGAGCCGTACGGCGAGAGCGGGACCGCGACCGTCCGTGTCCCCAAGGGCCGCTACGGGCTCAACAGCAGCATCTACACCGGCAGCGCCGAGGCTCCGACAGGCGTCGACTGGATCGTCCGGCCGGACCTCACCATCACCAAAGACACGGTCCTCACTCTCGACGCCCGGACCGCGAAGCCGGTCTCGCTCGGTGTCCCGGACTTCAGGGCCGCCCAGCACTCCGCCACCGCGAGCTACGCGGTCAACATCGACGGGGAGACCGCGACTGACAGCCGCTGGGAGCTGAAGAACTTCAAGGGCTTCCGGGTCGCCCACTCGGGCCCCAAGACGAAGGCCGGTGAGCTTCACCAGCAATTCCAGGGCAGTTGGGTGCACGGTGCCGGGACCGAGTACAACCTTGCCTATGGCTCCAACCCGACCGCCTTCGCCAATGGTTTCGCCAGGCGTGCCAGAACCAAGGATCTCGCCAAAGTCACCACGACGGTCGGTGCCCCGGCTTCGGGCAAGTACGGCGAGTTGGTGTTCACCCCGGTCACGCCCGGAGACAGCGCTGCGTTCCCCAAGGCCGTCACGGTGAAACTGCCGACCGTTCGCACCGTGTACGTCAACACCGCCGGAGTGAGGTGGGACGTCAACCTCTACCAGTACGACGGCAGCACACCTCCTGACCCGGACGAGGAGGAGGCCGGTGAGGCCCGCTACTGGCTCGCCACCCAGAACTTCAAGGCGGGTAAGTCGTACAAGCGCAAGCTCAATGTCGGTGTCTTCGGCCCCAAGACCGGCGGTGACTACGGCATCTTCCGCTACGACAACAACATCCAGGCCTACCTCCCGCTGGTCGCCGACGGAGTCGGCAACGAAGGCACCTCCGCCCCGTACGACACGGCGATCACCACGCTCTATCGCAACGGAGTCAAGATCGCTTCCAACCAGCAGGCCGTACAGGGCGGCCTGCTCACCGTCCCGAGCGGCAAGGCCGACTACCGGCTCACCACCGCTCTGACCCGCAGCAAGGTCTCGGGCGTCTCCACCAAGGTCACCGCCGCCTGGACCTTCTCCTCCACGAAGGTCCCCGACTACACAAGGCTCCCCGCGTCCGTCGTGCGGTTCACCCCGGCGTTGAGCAGCCGCAGCACCGCCAAGGCGAAAGCGAGAATGCGGATCCCCGTCGCGGTCACCGGCACAGGGGCCGGGAAGAACCTCAAGTCGCTCGCCGTCTCCGTCTCCTACAACGGCGGCAAGACCTGGAGGAAGACCACCGTCAAGAGTGGCGCCTTCACGGTCCGCAACCCCACTGCGGGAAAGGGAATCTCGTTGCGGGCCACCGCGCGCGACAAGCAGGGCAACACCGTCACCCAGACCATCATCAACGCCTACCGCGGGGCGTAGGACCACCTGACGGACTCTCCGGCCCCGGAACCCGGGTCCGGAGAGTCCGCGTTTCGATTCGCACAACCGAACGGACCACTCCGATGTGCAAGCCGCCGAAACCCGCAGCCGACGAGACCATCACGGAGTTCGCGCCCGATGTCACGGAACTGCTGACGCAGACCGTCCGGCGTGCCCTCATCTTTGAGGACCACACCGTGGGCACGGAACACCTGCTGTTCGCGCTGGTACGTGGTGACACCGACGCCGGCGCCGCGCTCGCCCCCGGCACGTCCGACGCAGGCGGGCTGAGCGGCCTCATCGTCTCGCGTACGGACGGAGGTTGGGCACGGCTCGACGACGGTGACCATGCCTCCGCGGACGTCGAGGACGAGGACGAGATCCTCGCCACCTGGAGAGAAGCGCAGTGGCAGACAGCCCGGCGGTACCCACGCGCACTGCCGCAGGGCGATCATCGCCTGCCCGTACTGTCCGGAGCGCTGAGTGGGTGTTTGGTGGGGGCCCTTCGTCTCGCTCGCCAGGAGGGCACCAGCAGCGTGCGGTGCCGACATGTGGCCCGATCTCTGCTGGGTATGACCGACAGCCGGGCCGTGGAAGCTCTGCTGATACGCGGGGTGGACCTGGGGCGGGCCGCCGCGGCGCTGCGCACGCCCGCCGACGCGGAGACGAGCCGCACCGGGCCGGAATCCGCGATGGTGACACTGCTGAAGCAGGCGGGACAGCTCGGCGAACCCGCCAACTGGTGGATGCGGAAGGTGTCGGCCTGGGTCTCGAAGAGCTCCGGCGATGGAACACCGGTGCTGCTCGCGATCTGCGGCGAGGCCAAACGCCAGGCCGTACGGCGCGGCAGGGACGCGGTGGAACCGGTGGACCTGCTGCTCGCCGTGCCGGCCTTGGACAGAGCACTGACAGTGGCGGGGCTCTCCTTTCCCGAGCAGCAGGCGGCCACCAACTCCGGCGCGCAGTTGCTGTATGCGTGCGGTGTACGGCCGGCGGTCCTGGCCGTGGCCGCCAGGACCGCGGAGACCGTCGCGGCGCCGGTTCCGTATGACGTCCCCTTCACCGCCGCTGCCGGGCGCACGGTCGCCCGGGCACGCCTGGCGGCCGCGAAGACCGGCAGCGGCGAGGTCGGCACGGTGCACCTGCTGAGCGCGTTGCTCGACGACCCGGAAGGGCCGATCACGCGACTGCTGCGCGAGCAGGGCACGGATCTGGCCGTGCTTCACACACGGCTGTCCGGTGCGGAGGGAACCAGCTTGTAGGTGTCGCCCTGGGGGACGACACGGCCTGCGGTCGGCGGCGGGAAGTGGCTGCCGAGAAGCAGCGTCTCGGTGCCGGAGAGTGAACCGAGGATGCGCTGCCTGGTCCTGGCGGCGGCCGTTGGGTCGATGTCCACGCAGCTGCCCAGGTCGGGGTGGACCAGCTGGACGGGGTGGTGGATGCAGTCGCCGGTGACGAGCGCGGTCTCACCGTGGCTGCGCAGCTCCACCGCCACTTGGCCCGGCGTATGACCCGGGGTGGGCAGGAGGCGGACGCCCGGCGCGATCTCCGTACCCCCGTCCGGGACATCGACGAGGTCGAACAGGCCCGCGTCCCTGATGGGGTGTACGGAGTCCCGGAACATCTGACGCCGGGCCTCCTCCATGTCGACCCCCGCCCAGTAGTCCCACTCCGTGCGGGTGGTGAGGTAGCGCGCGTTCGGGAAGGTCGGTACCCAACCGGCGCCCTGCGCCCGGGTGTTCCAGCCGACGTGATCGGTGTGGAGGTGGGTGAGGACGACGAGGTCCACTGTCTCCGGGTCGAAGCCGGCCTCCGTGAGCCGCTTCAGATAGTCGCTGTCCAGGTTGTCCCAGGCCGGATTGGCCCGCTGCTTGCCATTGCCGATACCGGTGTCGACGAGCACACGCAGACCGTTCACCTCGACGGCGAAACTGTGGCTCGCCAGGCGCAGGACGCTCTGTTCGTCCGCGAAGTCCGGCTGCAGCCAGGGAACCTGTCCGACGATCTCCGGGGTGGCTCCGGGCAGCAGCCAGGGACCGGTCTGCGGGGGAAGGTGCACCTCGTCGACGCGGTGGATCGTGAGGTCTCCGACTGTCCACGTCGGGATGCCGGTACCGGTGGTGCCGGTCGTGTGGGGGAGGGGTGCGGTGGGCATCGGGTGTTCCTTTACTTGTGGTGGGTGAGGGGGCGAGGTGCGATCGCCGAGGCTGTGCAGCCGCTCGATCGGATTGGTTGCAGCGGTTCCGGTGCTTCCCGGGAGCGGTCGCGCAGGGCCCTGGTGAGTGCTCCCACGGCCGCGAGGGCCAGCAGGATCACGGCAGCCGCGTACAGGTGTGCCGCTGTCCGCAGTCCGTAGTGCACGGTTAGGACCCCCGCGCCGATGGCCGGCAGGCTCATCGCCAGGTAACTGAGGACGTAGTAGGACGCGAGGGTGCCGCTTCTTTCGTTCTCGCGGACCGGGGCGAGGACCATGCGCAGGGCGCCCTGGGACACGGCCCCGAAGCCGAACCCGGCCAGCGCGGCGCCGGCGAAGAGCAGAGCCAGGCTGGTGAAGTGCATGGCACCCACCGACAGCAGTACGGCCGGGATCACTGCCAGGGAGCCGAGGGCGGCAGCCGTGACGGCGCGCAGTGAGCGAGTCGCCCACACGGTCAGGGCCGCACAGAAGGTCAGCGTGAAGAAGACCAGGCCGCCGGCTGCCTGAGGGGCGGCGGGGGAGATGAGCCGGGTGAAGGCCGGGCCCAGTGAGGAATAGAAGCCGCCCAGGGCCCAGACGGCCACGACGCCGGCGCCGGTGAGTACGAGCGCCCGCCGCGCCGCCCCCGGCAGCGCCAGGTGTGGGCGCATCGACCGCAGTGCGCCGGCATGGGGGTGGGCGGTCTCGTCGGTGAAGGCGAGAGCGACGATCTGCACGGCGAAGAGGGCCATCAGCAGCACGTACACGGTGACCGTCGGGCCGGGCGCGAAGTGCACGAGCAGGGTGGCGCCCATGACTCCGGCAGCCATTCCGGCGACCGGTGAGACGCTGTTGGCCAACGCCGAGCGGCCGGGGCGGGCCGGGTTCTCCAGGTCGAGCAGGGCGGCGCCCGCGGCGCTGGTGGCCGCGCCGGTCGCGAGGCCCTGCAGGACACGAGCGGTGATCAGTGTTCCCACGCCGTCGGCCGCCACGAAGACGCCCATAGACACGACCTGAAGGGTCAGGGCGCCCATGAGGACCGGGCGTCGTCCGATGTGATCGGAGAGCGCACCGGTGGTCAGGAGGGCGGCCAGCAGTGCCAGTGCGTACGCGCTGAAGACGACGGTCACGGTCAGGGCGGAGAGCCGCCACTGGTCCTGGTAGAGGGCGTAGAGCGGGGTCGGCGCGCTGGAGGCGGCGAGGAGTGCGATCAGGACGGAGGCGTTCAACGTGAAGGGCAAGCGCCTTGAAAGAGGAGTGCGTCGCGTGGCCGGGCCAGCGGAGGCGCTCTGCATGAGCTTCCTTCCCTGAGCTAAAAGCGATGGGTTTGCGTTTAGCCACCGTAGGCTCTAACGTCCACTAAAGCAAACAGTTCGCGTTTGGCTGTCGCGAGGTCGGATCACGGCCCCGGCACGGCACGACGTACAGAGCCGAAAGGGCACTCATGAACACCGACCGAATCACTCCCCAGGAAGCAGCCCGGTGGGCGCTTCGGGCAGGGCTTCCGCTGAGCGACGAACGCCGTGAGGCGGTGGCGGGTACCGCCGAATACATCCAGTCCGTCATCGCCACCCTGCGGGAACTCGACTTCGGGGACATCGCGCCGGCGGCCGTCTACATCACCGGACAGGAGCACGTCGATGCAGCCGTTTGAGTTGTCACTGACCGAAGCGGCCCGTGCCGTGCGGGCGAAGGAGCTGTCGCCCGTCGAGCTGACCGACTCCGTCCTGAACCGTATCGGCGCGGTGGAGGAACGGCTCCAGGCCTACGTCACCGTGGTCGCGGACGACGCCCGTCACACGGCGTCCCTGGCCGAGCGGGAGATCGCCGCCGGACGGTCACGCGGTCCGCTGCACGGCATCCCCATGGCGCTGAAGGACCTGATCGACGCCGAGGGCATGCCGACCACGGCCAGCTCCCGCGTCCGGGCGGACCACGTGGCCGACGGCGACAGCGCCGTGGCCTCACGGCTGTCCGAGGCCGGCGCGGTCCTGCTCGGCAAGACCCACACCCATGAATTCGCCTACGGGCTGACGACACCCCAGACCAACAACGCGTGGGACCACAGCCGTATCGCCGGGGGTTCGAGCGGCGGCTCCGCCGTGGCCGTGGCCGCGGGAGAGGCCACCTTCGCACTGGGCACGGACACCGGTGGCTCCATCCGCGTCCCCGCCGCACTGAACGGCGTGGTCGGACTCAAGCCCACGTACGGCCTGGTCTCCCGGCGCGGCGTGACCTCGCTGTCCTGGTCCCTGGATCATGTCGGGCCTGTCACCCGCACCGTCGAGGACGCGGCACTCGTGCTGGACGCACTGGTGGGACAAGGCCCGCGCGACCCCGAGAGCGGTCCCTTCGCGGCGAAGGGTCGGCTGATAGGCGAGCTGTCCCGCTACGACGCGGATTTGACCGGACTGCGCGTCGGAGTCCCGCGCAACTACTACTTCGAGCGGATCTCTCCCGAGGTCGACGCGGCGGTTCGCCGGGCCATCGGGCAGCTCCAGCAGCTGGGGGCCGAGGTCGTCGAGGTCGAGATCCCGCTGACGCGCTACGTGCAGGCGATTCAGTGGGGGCTGATGGTCCCGGAGGCCACGGCTTACCACGAACAGACGCTGCGCTCGGTCCCCGAGCTGTACGCGGCGGACGTACGCATCCTGCTGGAAGCCGGTGAACTCGTCCTGGCCGGTGACTATCTCCGTGCCCAGCGCGCGCGGACCATGATGCGGGACGCCTGGACCCGGATGTTCCGCCACATCGATGTCATCGCCGCTCCCGCGGTGCCGATGACCGCCGCCAAGTCGGGGCAGGAGACCGTCGAATGGGCCGACGGAACGGTGGAAGCCGTCTCCGACAGCTATGTACGTCTCTCCGCGCCGGCCAACATCACCGGGATTCCGGCGCTCACCCTGCCCGTCGGCCATGATCACGCGGGCATGCCGATCGGCATGCAGCTGATGGGCCGCCCGCTGCATGAAGCGACCGTGCTGCGTGTGGGCCGCGCCTACGAACTGGCGGGCGCCGACGCGGGAAGACTCGCCCCGATCGCGGCCTGAGCGTGCGACGCGCACTGCCCGGCCGACGAGCAGGTCGGCCGGGCCGGCTGCCGGGCTCGGGAAAGGGCTCGACTAGAGGCAATGGAATTGCATTAAGGTGGATCTCATGAGCCCCAAGCCCATGGTTCGCCCCGGCGGGCGCAGCGCACGCGTGCAGGAGTCCGTACACGCGGCAGTCCGTGAACTCGTGGCCGAACTGGGGCGCGAGGCCTTGACGGTCCCGCTGGTAGCGGCACGAGCCGGGGTGACGCCGTCGACCATCTACCGCCGGTGGGGCGATCTCCAGGAGTTGCTCTCCGATGTCGCCGTGGAGCGCCTGCGTCCCGAGGAACTTCCGGCCGACCTCGGCAACCTGCGTGAGGATCTCGGCGTATGGGCGGAGCAATTCCTGGAGGAGATGGCTTCCCCGCCGGGGCGCGCCTACATCCGCGACGCGCTCCTCGGCGACCCGGACGGCAGTAACGCCGGCCAGTGCTCGGAGTACGCCGCCGACCAGATCGACATAGTGCTGACCCGGGCGTCGGAACGTGGTGAGGCTGTCCCGGGCACGGAGCGGGTCATGGACCGTGTCGTGGCTCCCATCATGTACCGGATCCTGTTCCGTCCCAGCCTGCTGGACGCCGCGTACGCTCGTGAGCTCGTCGACCACGCCCTGGACCGGCCCTGAGGCTCTCGGAAAACCGAGGGCCGGTCCAAATCACCCGCACGGCAATGGGGTTCACGCGCTGACGGTGCTGCGGCGCTTGGCGCCCACCATCTTGCTGATGAGCCACGCGTTGACGACGGCACCGACGGCGCTCGCGACGAAGAGGCCGGCCGTCCAGCCGTCGGGCAGGGCGAGGGCAGCCATACTGACCGGGGCTGTGGCGAGCAGCGGGATCACCGCGGCGAAGGACCCGTCCTCGTGGTCCACCAGCGTCGCGTCCCCCACGGCCCAGAGCAGCAGGACGGCGCAGACGGCGAGGTAACCGATCGAGTACCGGTTTCCCGCGATGGTGCCGATCAGCTTGTTGTTCGACATGGCTCTCTCTTCTCACCCGTTGACCACTTGGTTGCTTGCGGGTTCAGCTTGTCCGTGATCGTTGTGCCAGGGCATGAGTAGTTGTGCTCATCCCTGACCGGCATCGGAGGCTGGGAGGCTGCCGCTTGCGGCAAACCCGCCGGCCGGGGTGGGGCATCGCAGGCGTGTCGGCCGTACCGGGCGCTGTCGCGGCGCGCGGAACGTGAGCGGCGTTTGGACACCTCTTGAGCTGTCGGCAGGGCAAGCGGCCCCGGCATGCTCAGGACACTTCGCGATGGCGCCCGGTACCCGCAGGAGGGAGGCCGGGCCGAACGGGCCCAGGAGCACAGTGGAACAACCGAACGGAGCTTCGGCCGAGGTCTTTGGCGTGGACCGGATCAGGATCGTCGTCCACGCGCCCGATCCCATCAGCCGGGCCGGTGCGATCACCCTGCTCGGGGACAAGGCGGCGGTCCTTGTCACCACGAGCGCGCAAGAGACCCTGGCCGGTACGGGCTCGCAGCACACTCGCCACACCGTGGTCGGACTCGTGGTGGCCGACACGCTCGATGTGCCGACTCTGCTCACGTTGCAGGAGCTGAGCAGGGACGGTCTACGGGTGGCACTCGTGGTGACCGCACTCCGGGACGACGAGCTGCCGATCGTGGTCGCGAACGGAGTGAAGGTCATCCTCCATCGGCACGAGGCCACCGCGCAGCGGCTGTGGCGGGCCGTTGAAGCGGCCTCCCGCGACGACGTGGACCTGCCTCGGAGCCTGCTGAGCCAGGTGATCGGCCAGCTGGCCCGGCAGGCACCCGGCTCGGGCGTGCCGAGGGCGGAGACGCCCGCCGCCGGGGCCGCCGGCCCCGACCGACCGTCCGAGCGGGAGCTGGGCGTGCTGCGACTCATCGCGGACGGTCTCAGCACCGAGCAGATCGCCGCACAGCTGTCCTGCTCGCAGCGCACCGTCCGCAACGTGGTCCAAGGGCTCACCGATCGCCTGGGCCTGAACAATCGCCCTCATGCCGTGGCCTACGGCTTCCGTGCCGGTCACCTCTGAACGTCTGCCCGGCGCCGACCGCGCGGCGGCGGCCGGGTGCCGCTCCTTACGGGGACAGCGGACTTCAGACGGAATAGCGGACGCCGGTGAGCTCCTCCGAGAGCGCCCACAGCCGTCGCTGGGCCTCGACGTCGTGCGAGCGCGGGTGGGAGTCGGTGCGACGGGGGTCTCCGCGCATCTCACCGGGGCCTTTCGGACCGTAGTACTCACCGCCGAGAGCGTCCGAATCCGTGGCGGCCCGCAGCGCCGGCAGTGCGCCGCGTTCCGCGCTGTGCGTCAGCAGCGGCCCGAGGACGGTGTTGAGGAGCCGCATGTGGGCGGGCGCGTTGCGGGTCAGACCGGTGGATGCTCCGCCGGGATGTGCGGCCAGGGCCGAGGTCGGAGCACCCGCGTCAGTGAGCCTGCGGTGGAGTTCGTAGGTGAAGAGGAGGTTGGCCAGTTTGGACTGGGAGTAGGCGGCCTGTCGGTCGTACGAGTGGTGCGAGTTGAGGTCCTCGAACGAGATGTGACCGCCCCGGTGACTGTTGCTGCTGATCGTGACGACCCGTGAGTCGGCGGTGGTCAGCATGTGGGGCAGGAGAAGGCCGGTCAGGGCGAAATGAGCCAGGTGGTTGGTGCCCATCTGCAGCTCGAAGCCGTCGCTGGTGCGCGTCAGCGGTGTCCACATGACACCGGCGTTGTTGATCAGCAGGTCGATGGTGGAATGCCTGGCGGTGATGTCCCGCGCTGCCTCGCGGACGGATGCGAGGGAGGAGAGGTCAAGGAGCTGCACCTCCACGGAGGCGGCGGGCGTGTCGGCGGTGATCCGGTCGGCGGCCCCGGCTCCGCGTTCGGCGTCGCGCACGGCGAGGACGACGTGCGCCCCGTGCTGGGCCAGGGCGGTCGCGATGGCGAGGCCGAGACCTGAGCTCCCGCCCGTGACCACGACGTTGCGGCCTGTCTGGCTCGGTATGTTTCCCGGTGTCCACGCTGTGCGCTGGTGCATGAGGCATCTCTTCCGTGGTCGTGACGATGGGACGGGGCGGTGTCTGGGTGCGTGTCGGCCACCGGTGGGGTGTGTCGGCCACCGGTCGGCCGTGGCATGAAGCAGTCCTTCAGGCGGCGGGCGTACCGACCGAGCCGCTGAAGGTGTCCACGCGCTGCACGTGTGACGGGCCCGCAAGATAAGGTGAACTGCGGTTCATTTTTATAGTGAACCATGATTCATCTTTTCGCAAGCGCCCTTTGGAGGGTTCATGACACAGGCCCGAGCGCCCCGCGCCGATGCCGTTCGCAACCGCAAGAAGATCCTTGTCGCAGCCAGGGACCAGATCACCCTGCACGGGCCCGGCGTCGGCATGGACGAAATCGCCGCGGCGGCAGCTGTGGCCGTGGGAACGCTCTACCGCCATTTCCCCACCAAGACCGACCTGGTGGCCGCCGTGATCGCCGAGAGCATCGGAGAGGTGGCGGACGACGCGGAGGCCGCTCAGGAGCGGGTGGAGTCCGGAGCGAACGCGATGCGGGAGGTCGAGGCATTTCTCGGCCGGACGGTGGAGAAGTCCGCCAGGGACCGAGTGGTCAAGACAGCCGCTCAGGCCCTGGGTGCCGCCTCGACCGACACAGCGGAGGAGACGAGGGCACGTGCCGCGCTGGCCACACTGATCACCGCGGCGCAGAGCTCTGGGGACCTTCACCCTGATGTCACAGTCGAGGACTTCTACCTGCTCCTTTCCACCGCTCCCTCCGACCGGTCGTCCGAGGCACGGGCCCGCTGGCTCACCTTGACTCTGCCGGGACTCACCAGTCGGGGGCGTGTGCCTCACCTCTGATCGACGCTGTCTCCCTGGTGCAGTCGTACCGGAACAGGGAGCCTCAGGAACACCTTGGACGCGTACTTCCAGGTTGTGTGAAGCGCGGCTGTGAGGAATCGTCGTCACGTCGCGGTGGGATGGTGTTCCGCCGGAGGAGCGGGCGCTCCCACCAGGCCGCTCTGGTACGCGATCACGACAAGTTGTGCCCGGTCTCTCACCTGGAGCTTCGCCATGGTCCGGTTCACATGCGTCTTGACCGTGACGGTGGCGACGAACAGGCGCGCGGCGATGTCGTCGTTGCTGAGCCCGGCGGCGACCAGGGCCAGCACTTCGGCCTCGCGCGGAGTGAGTGTGGCCAGCTGTTGGGGCGTCGCGAGTTGCTCGGTCTCGGGTTGTGACAGGAGCCGGGCGATGAGACCCCGTGTGGCGGTGGCGGACAGGAGGGCGTCGCCGCGTGCGATGGTCCGGATGCCTTCGATCAGTTCCCTGGGGCCGGCCCCCTTGCCGAGGAACCCGCCGGCGCCGGCCCGCAGCGCCTCCAGGACGTAGTGGTCGACTTCGAAGGTGGTCAGGATGAGAACCTTGACTCCGGCGAGGTCCTCGTCCGCGCTGATGGCACGCGTGGCCTCCAGCCCGTCCATGTCGGGCATCCGGATATCCATCAGGACGACGTCGGCGCGGGTGGAGCGGACCAGGCGCAGAGCCTCCCGGCCGGTGGACGCCTCGCCGACGACTTCGAACTCGGGGTCGGATTCGATGAGCGAGCGCAGGCCCGCGCGGATGAGTGCCTGGTCGTCGGCGATCAGGATGCGAGTGGTCATCGTTGCTTCCCGGGAGGTCGAAAGGGACGGGACGGGGTGGTCATGCGTCTTTGCCGTCGGTGAGACCAGTGAGACCGGTGAGACCGGTGAGCGGGAGAGTGGCGTGGACGTGGAAGCGCTGGTCGTCGTCGAGGCCGGTGCGAAGGGTGCCGCCCACCGCGTGAGCGCGTTCGCGCATGCCGATCAGGCCGAGGCCGGTGCCACCGCGTTCCGGGAGGGCGGGCCGGAGCGGGGTGGGGTTGGCGATGTCCAGGGTCAGTGCCGTGCGGGTCCGAGCCACGGTGACCTCGGCCGTCCCGGTGCCGTGGCGGTGGGAGTTGGTGAGCGCCTCCTGGATCAGGCGGTAGGCGACGAGGTCGGTGGCGGCGGGGAGCGGGGGCATGTCGTCAGCCGGCGTCCAGCGCACCTGGAGCCCGGCGGAACGGTAGGTGCCGATCAGCCGCGGCAGTTGGGCGATACCGGGTGCGGGCTCGGTCGGTGGTCGGCCGTCGTCCTGCGAGCGCAGGACGCCCAGCAGTCCGCCCAGCTCCTTCAGAGCGGTACGACTGGCCTTGCGGACCTCGCCGAGTGCCTCGGTCGCGGTGGCGGGGCGGGTTGACAGCAAGTGCTCGGCGACCCCTGCCTGCAGGTTGATGACAGCGATGTGGTGGGCGACGACGTCGTGCAGTTCGCGGGCGATGTGCAGACGCTCCTCCGCCACCCGGCGGCGTGCCTCCTCCTCGCGGGTGCGTTCGGCGCGTTCGGCGCGTTCCTTGATCGCGGCGATATAGGCCCGGTGGCTGCGGACGGCGTCGCCCACCGCGGCCGCCATGCCGATCCAGCCGAACCGTCCCAGCGGATCCCTGGGGTCCGACTGCTCGGGGCTGAACAGGATGGCCACCGTGGCCAGTACGACGGCGACCGGGATGGCGCAGGCCCAGGCGGTACGCCGGTCGGTGCGGACGGCGACGGTGTAGACGGCGAACACCACGGGGGCGACAAAGGTCTCCAGACCGGAGCCGCATGCGACAGCGATCATGGCGATGGCCGAGGTGACGGCAAGGGTGTGCAGGGGCCACCGGCGGCGGACGGCGAGCGCGGCACAGGCGACCGCGAGCATGAGGAGCGCGGGCAGGCTTTTGGTCGGTGCCGGTTGGTAGTCGTCGGGGGAGAGGGCGAGGGGGAGATAGAGCGCCGCGGCGGCGAAGGCGTCGAGTGCGCCGGGCTGCCGCCGGGCGAGCAGGCGCAGCCTGTCGAGGGTGGCTCCCGCGAAGTCGAGGACTCCTGGCTGCCGTTCAGGAGCCGACGGCCGGCACGCGGTCCCGGCGGCCGGGGTGTCGCGCGTCGGGCGGCGGGGTCCCTTGAGAAAGGTTCGCATGCGGGTCACGGGGCACCTCATGTCGGCCGGGTCGGCGGCTCGGGACGGGTCGGGATACGGCGAGCGGGCACGGCCGTGGCTCCGCCGCAGCGCGACATGCTGCGCTGCGGCGGAGCCGACCGTTGCCCTTCGGCGGGCGGGAGGGTGTCACCGCTCGCGGACGATTCAGCCGGCGGGAGTTCGCGCGGCGCTCGGCCGACCGAGCCGGGCGGTGTACTCGCTCAGGCTGCCGCGGCGCAGCCAAACCAGGGCGCCACACAGGGCGAGGACCGCGAGAGGAATGACCGGGTTTCCGTCGTCGACGAGGACCGTCTCGCTCACTGCCGCTCCGACCATGACGCCGGAGAGGGCGAGTGCGGCGAGTGCGGCGAGGAAGGGGACGAGCAGGCCGACGCCTCCGGCGATCTCGACGGCGCCGGTGACGTACCGCAGCCACTGGCCGGCTCCCACCTCCTCGAAGGTCTGGCGGGTCTGCTCGCCGCCGAGCCACTTCGTGACGCCGCTGAACAGGAAGACGGCCGCGAGCAGGGCCTGCATGACCCAGGCCGTGATGTGCGCGGGCCGGGAGGTCGCGGTGGGCGGGCGGGGGGAGCTGATGTGCTGGTTCATGGAGTCACCTCGGGTGAGGGCGCTGAACTGCGAGCGCCGGTACGGCTGTCGATATATGTGGTGACCGGAGCGGACGGCCGGGTCACCGGTGGGTCGGACGGTCAGACCTTGGTCAGGCCGGAGGTCGGGTCAGGAGCCGAGCCGGTGTCGTCGTGCGCGAGCTCCGGCCGGTCCGCGCCGAGCTGCCCGCGCAGCTTGCTGCCCTCGATGTCGACGTCGGGCAGGAGCCGCTCCAGCCAGCCGGGCAGCCACCAGGCGGAGCGCCCCAGAAGGGTGAGGACGGCCGGTACGAGCGTCATGCGGACGATGTACGCGTCCACGAGGACGCCGACGGCGAGGGCGAAGCCCATCATCTTGACCATGGCGTCGGCCGACATCACGAAGCCGAGGAAGACGCTGATCATGATGGCGGCGGCAGCCGTGACCACCCGTGCGCCGTGGGTGAAGCCGGAGACGACGGCCTCGGTCGGACCGGAGCCGTGGACGTACTCCTCGCGCATCCGGGCCACCAGGAAGACCTGATAGTCCATGGCGAGCCCGAAGACGATGCCGATCAGGAAGACCGGCATCATGCTGACGATCGGCCCGGTTTGGGCGACCCCCAGGAGTTCCGCGAGCCATCCCCACTGGAAGACCGCGACGACGGCACCGAAGGTCGCGGCGACGGTGAGGAGGAAGCCCAGGACGGCCTTGACGGGGACGAGCACGGAGCGGAACACCAGCATCAGCAGCAGCATCGCCAGGCCCACGACGACCGCGAGGTAGGGGATCAGCGCGCTCTGGAGCCGGTCGGACATGTCGATGTTGAGCGCGGTCAGGCCGGTGACGGCGATGGTCGCCCCGGTCGAGGCGCGCAGGTCCTGGCCCTGGTCGCGGATGGTGTTGACCAGGTCGGTGGTCGACTGGGCATTGGGGCCGCCGTCCGGAACGACCTGCAACAGGGCGGTGTCGCCGGCCGGGTTGACGTTGGCGGGGGAGACGCTCTTCACGTCGGGCAGTGTCTTGACGTCTTCGCTCACCTGCTGTGCCGCGGCCTTCGGGTCGGCGCCGGGCCCGGTGCTCACCACGATGACCAGCGGTCCGTTGAATCCCGCCCCGAACCCGTCGCTCACCAGGTCGTACGCCTTGCGCTGAGTGGTCTCCCGCGAGGCCATGCCGTCGTCGGGCAGCCCGAGGCGCAGGTCGAGAGCGGGCAGCGCGGCGACTCCCAGCCCCAGGGTCGCCACGATGAGTACGGCCACCGGGCGGCGCGTCACCAGGGTTACCCACCGGCGTCCCATGGTCGCGCGCTCCCCTTCCTTCCGTTCCTTCCCTTCCGCACTGTGTGCGGTGACACGGCGGCCGGCGAAGCCGAGAAGCGCGGGGAGCAGGGTGATCGCGATCAGGACGGCGACGGCGACAGTGGCCGCGGCGCCCAGGCCCATCTGCGTGAGGAACGGAACGCCGACCAGGGAGAGCCCGGCCAGGGCGATGATGACGGTGAGTCCCGCGAACACGACTGCGGACCCGGCGGTGCCCATGGCGCGGCCCGTCGCCTCCTCGCGGTCGGAGTCCTCGGTGAGTTCATTGCGATAGCGGGAGACCACGAGCAGCGCGTAGTCGATCGCGACCGCCAGACCGATCATCAGGGACAGGGTCTCGGTCGCCGGGGAGAGTTCGACGAACCCGGTCAGTGTCATGATGCCGGTCAGTCCGATGCCCACGCCGATCAGCGCGGTGGCCAGCGGCAGGCCCGCCATCAGCATGGACCGGAAGGTGATGAGCAGGACCAGGGCGGCGATGGCGACACCGATGATCTCAGTGAAGCCGCCGGGCTCCTCACCCTCCATGGCGTCCCCGCCGATCTCGACGGTCAGCCCCGCTTCGCGCGCCTCGTCAGCGGCCTTCAGCAGGGCGTCGTGGGAGCCCGCGCTCACCTTCTCCCCGGGGACCTTGTACGTCACCTCGCTGAAGGCGATCGCCTTGTCGGGGCTGACGGTGCCCGCGTCGAACGGGTCCTGCGCACCGACGACCTGCGATCCGCCGGCGAGTGAGGCCACCGTTCGGTCGAGGACCCGCCGGTACGCCGGGTCGGCGAGCGTCGAGCCGTCCGGGGCGGCGAACACCACGCGAGCCGTGGCGCCGTCGGCTGCCGCCTGCGGGAACTTCTCCTCTAGCGCGTCCAGTGCGCGCTGGGCCTCCAGACCGGGGATCCGCTGGGCTTCCGAGGTGGGACCGGACAGGGTGACGGCTCCCGTCACACCCGCTGCCAGAAGGACGAGCCACATCAGCAGCACGAGACGTCGTCGCCGGAACGACCACCGGCCGAGTCGGTAGAGCAGGACAGCCATGAAGAACTCCAAGACATGAAGCGGAAGAGGCATATGGGGTCGCGGCCAGGGCGTACAGGCGGCGGACGGGGTGGTGATCACGCGGTGATTGGGGGAGACCAGGAGGGCTGACGCACGTCGGACGGGTGCCGGAGAGTGCTCCGGCCGCCGGCGGTTGAGGTGTCGGCATCGGCCGAGCTGTTGACCGGACAGGGAGCGTCGAGGGGGGTGTGCCGCACGACGCGGCCGGGCCGGTCCCGGAGGACCTTCCTTTTATTGAGCGCCTCAAGGTTATTCTTTGAGCTACTCAATGAGTTTGTCAAGCGATACTCTATGGACATGCCTTCGCAAGCCGACACGGCCGTTCTCGCCCACCAGGTCGCCACCCTGTCGCAGCTGATCAGGGAACACATGAGTGACCTGCTGCAGGAGCTGGACATCACCGAACCGCTGGCCAACCTCCTGTGGTACGCCGATGCACAGGCCGACCCCGTCCCGCTGCGCAGGCTTGCCGTGCGGCTGCACTGCGACCCCTCCAACGTGACCCTGATGTGCGCCAAGTTGGAGGAGAAGGGGCTGGCCCAGCGTCGGCCGCATCCGAAGGACGGCCGTGTACGCACGCTGGTGGCGACCGAGGCGGGTCGCGTGGTCCGGGACCGGCTGCTGGAGCGAGCCCATGCCACGCCGTCGCTGAGTGCACTCGACACCGATGAACGCACAGCCCTCCAGACCTTGTTGTCGAAGGCGCTCGCCGCGGGGAAGTGAGAGCGGGTGCGTCGCGTCGACAACGCGACGCTCACGGTGGGCGGTTGTTGAGATCGCGGCGATCGCGGCGGGTGGACGGCGTCCTCTCTCCTGGTCGGACGTGAGGGCGTACATGAATGTCTCCAAGGAGCGGGAAGGTGTTCCGATGCCGCCAAGACTGGCCCCGGGCACCCGTGTCGCACGTCCTCCAACCGCAGACACTTGTGGCACCGGCTCGTACTGCGGTCGCAGCAGCGGGCGTTGTCTGCGAGGGGCTGACGCGGACGTCCAGGCTGGGAGCGAGGGTTGGACGCACCCCGTCTCATTTCAGGAGCGCCCATGACCCCTGCCGAACCGACCACACTCTCGGGTGCGAGCCGACCGGACCGTAAAGCTGGCCGACGGCCATTGCGTGCCCTCCTGCTCGGGGCCACCGCGGTTCTGGTACTGGCCGCCTGCCAGACCGGGTCCGAAAGCCCCGGGGCGAGCGGCCGCGTACCCGATCCGGCCGCCACCCGTACACCGGCGGGAGCCCCGAGGACGGTCCTCGTGCAGGCCGGCGACTACCGCCTCGGTGCCGAGGCCGGGCCCGCCGACGAGCGCCCCGCCCACAGCGTGCACCTGGACGCTTTCCGCCTCGACCGCTACCCCGTGACCAACGCGGACCTCGCACGCTGGGCGAACCGCAACAAGGACCGGCTGCGTAATGCCACTGGAGGCCGACAGGTCCCGGCCGACCCACGGATGCCCCGTGAACCGGACGCAGTACGGGACAGCGACGACCGTGACCTGTTCGTCCCCGCCGACGCGGACGGCAACTCGCATATTCTGCGTAACAGAGGCAGTTTCGACGTCGAGAGCTCGTACGCCGATCATCCGGCGACCGAAGTGACCTGGTGGGGGGCCTACAGCTACTGCCGTGACCGCGGAGCACGGCTGCCCACGGAGGCGGAATGGGAAGCCGCGGCCCGAGGCGTGGAGGGTCGGACCCACCCCTGGGGCGATCAGGAACCGGACGATCGCCGAGCCCGGTACGGCCGCGCATCGGGCGGCACATCCCCTGTGGGCGCGCATCCCGACGGGGCAACCCCCTTGGGTATCCATGACCTGGCCGGGAACACCTACGAATGGACCAGCACCCTGTACCGCCCGTACCCCTACCAGGCTGACGACGGCAGGGAGGAAGTCACCTACTCCGCCGAGGAACGCGTGACCCGGGGTGGCGCCCACGACGACGAGGCCGACGCACTCCGTGGCACCTACCGCTCCGGCTACTCCCGTGAGCCACAGGGCGGGCATCACCACATCGGCTTCCGGTGCGCCGCCGACCCCCGCTCCTGAAGCAACCCCTGACGGTCGAGGAGCTCTGGGTCTGTCCCGCATGAACGTGTCTCTTCCGATGGGGCGCACCGGACTGAGCCCCACCGGCACGACAACCTCTGCACGATCCACCGGTCAACTCCAGCCCGATCCCTGGTCAACTCACAGCCCGTTCCCCGGTCAGGAACTGACCGGGGAACGGGCTGCGGGCGTTCTCGTGAGGGTTGGCTCAGCCTCTTTCGCGCAGGAGTTCCTCGGCTGTCAGTTTCTCGTCGCCCGCCGCCGGGTGGATCCGCACCGGCGTGGCCGGTACGGGACGGGCGGTCGGCGATCCGGAGGCGCGGACAGCCCAGACGCCGATGGCGAGAACGGTGACGGCCTCGGCGCCGACCAGCAGGCGTTCCACGATTCCGAGCGGGAGGATCTCCCACCACGGCGTTCCTGTGAGCATCATGTGGCCCACGGCGTACAGGATCGGGGCGAAGGCAAGAGCGGACAGCAGACCGAGCCGGCGGATCCGGCCGGCGTACGAGCCCCAGGTGGCGGACCGCCTCCACGGACGGGCGAGGAGCCGTGCCGCGATCGGCAGACTGACGAATGCGATCAGGCTGGCCACCCTGTGTATCTCGCCGCCGAGGGTGTCCTCCACGAGAGCTCGGTCCTCCTTGGGCACCAGCGCGACCACGGTGAGCCCTGCCGACCACAACACGGTGGCCATCGCCGCGCCGGATCGCCACCGAGTGATCCGGCTGGACACGAGGGCGGCGACGACGGCCAGCGAACCGAACGCGAGCGACAGCACCGCCACAGCGAAGAGCCACCGCTGTGGCCCCAACCCGTACTCACTGATCGTGTGACGGAGCACTCCGGGCGACACGATCGCGAGCCGCGCATCGAGCGCGACGATCGTCAGCACAGTGAGGGCGGCAGCCGCCGTACCGCCCACAGCCAGCGCGTGTGCGGGCGAGGTGAGGCGGCCGGTCGGCCTGCGGGGGAGAGTCCTGGGGGCGGGTGGGCCGACGGTCGGTACATTTTCCATGCGGTCGAGATTGCCCGTTCACCTGCGTCGGGTCGTCGTCCCTGCGCGGACACGTGGTCGTACCGCGAACGCAGTACGCAGGTGAACTGAGCAGGCTTTGACCTGTGGATGACTATCCGGCGGACCGAACATGAGAGGCAGCGAGGCGGATCCACGCGTGCTTCCGCCGACGGGCCGCGATCACGGCGGCACACACTCCCGTAGCGGGACCCCGCAGCCGTGTCCGGTGTGCTTCATTGCGTTCATCAGGAGAGAACATGAGCAACAACGACACCGCCGAGCGCGGTATCGCGCCCACTGACGGCCACCACCAGTCCGTCCCGGTGCACTTCGGTGACCTCGACTCGTTCGGAATGGTTCACCACGGCCAGTACGCGGCACTTTTCGAACGGGGAATCACCTCGTACTGGATGGAGCGCGGGGTGTCGTTCGACCGGGCGAAGTCGCAGATCACCGACGTCCTGCAGGTCGTGCGCAAGATGGAGATCACGTACGACCTGCCGATCACCGAGGTCGGCGAGGTCCAGGTGCACTTCTGGATCGACCGTATGGGCCGGACCAGCTACACGTACGGCTTCCGTGTGCTGTCGGCGGACCGGACCGTGGTGCACGCCACAGGGCAACGCGTCCAGGTCAATCTGGACCCTGTGACGCTCCGCCCCGCGCCGTTCGGCGAGGAGGCCCGCGCTGCGGCCGTCCTCCTCATGCCGGCGTCCGCGTCAGGAGCCTGACCGCGGCTGCCCGGCCTGGGGAGTGCCGTGGATCTCCAACTGCCACAGCAGACCGCAGATCCGTTCCAGGGCGGCGGCGAGGTGCCTGCGATAGGTGCTGAACGAGATGTGCAGCCGCTCGGCGACCGCCTCCTGGTTGGGCACGCGCTTGAAGTAGGTGGTGGTGACGACCTTGTGCAGCTGCTCGTCGCGGGCGGTGCCATGCAGGGTCTCGATCGACGTGGCGACGGCGTCGCGCAGGGCGTCGACCGCGTCTGTTTCGGGATGCTCGACCACCAGCCTGCTGCGTACCAAGGGGTTGGTGAGTAGCTCGTCCGGGCGGTGCCACGCGGTGAGCGCCGCCCGCACGGCCTCGTCGAACTCCTCGCGGGTGAGCACTACGCAACCGCCGGTCCGGTGTGCCGTCCTGCCCGCTTCGAGACCGCCCAGTTCCAGCGTGACGCTGAAGTCGAGCCAGATCCGGGGCGGGATGACCCGCCAGTCGTGGGCGTACAGCGACTGGATTCGCTCCCCGGTGCGGACCGGTTCGGTCAGCAGGTGCTGGTCCATGTAGGCCATCAAGGGGTGCCAGAAGGAGTTCTCCGACATAGCGATGTAGGACCACGCGAGTCGGTCGGCCAGCACAAACTCGTACACCGCCCGGTGCAGGAAGAGATCCATGACCGGCGAGGGCCGTTCGCACTCCTTCGGCTCCAGAAGGAAGCGCACGATCTCCAGGTGTTCCCCGTCCCTCATCGGAGTGCTGCCGCGGCTGTGTTCCCAGGCCGCCGACACGACGGGGTCGGCCGCGAGTTCCGCCGGGTCCGGCCGGTCCATCGTCAGACAGGCCCATGCGGCGACGATCCGGCGGGAGTCCGTCCTGCGGCAGACACGCAGTGCCTGGGGCCGCCTGCCGATCCAGAAGGCGGTCAGGGCTTCGGTATCGGGTCCTTCCGCGTCCCGGACCAGTGAGAGCACCTCGTCGGTGTCCTCGGGCACGAAGGTGTCCTCGTGAACATCGCCGTCGGCCTGCCAGGTCACGTACTGCGACAGGAAGCCGTTGGTGCGGTGGAGATAGGTGAGGGCCGACATGGCGGGCAGCACTGCCGCGCCCTCCGCCGCCTTCGCGCGGGTCAGGAGATGGGCGTGTAGTCCGCGGTGCATGGTTTCGTACGTCTGCGGGTCCCGCCAGCGCAGATCCGTGTCGAGGACCTCCCTGACGACGTCGTGCGGGAACAAGCCGTGCCGGCCGGTCTCCACGAAGGGCAACTCCCGCAGCCAGGCGAACAGTTCAGCAGCAGGGGCGTCGGGCAGTGCTTCCCTCAGCAGTTCCTCGGTCGTGGCGAGCGCGTGGGCGCACACCTCCAGGGCCCGGCGGTGCGCGATGTCCGGCAGCGCGCCCACGAGCTGCCCGAGCAGTGTCTTGATGACGTCCGTGCTGGCGGCGGATGGCGCGTGCATGCGCTCGCCGCTCAGAGAGACGTCGGCCGCGAGCCGCAGGGCCAGCGGATGGCCGCCGGCGAAGGCGATCAGGGGGGCCTGCTCGTCCGGAGGCACTCCGCGCGAGGTGAGCAGGGTGCCGGCCTCGTGCGGTGGCAGGTCGTTGAGGCGTACGACGCGCAGCAGGCCGTCCCAGCCGGGGTCGGTCCGCCAGGCGAGGGCGGGTGGCCGCCGACCGGCGATGACCACGACCGCGTCGCCTGGCAGGGAGGGGAGGTAGCTCTCCCGGAGCCAGCGTTCCAGCGCCTGGCACCGCTCGAAGGTGTCGACGAGCAGGACAACCTGCTCGTCGGCCCCCACCGGGCCGGCCTCCGCCTCGAAGTCCTCCTCACGCGCGGTGAGGTCACGGCCGTCGACCCTGATCACTCGGCGCCCCCGGGCCTGCGCCTCGTCGGCGAACCGGGCGAGCAGAGCGGACTTGCCCACACCTCCGGGGCCGTGCAGGTACAGGACGCGGAAGGCCCCCTCAGCGCCGTCCAGCGCCGCCGCGAACTGTGACAGTTCCTCGGAACGGCCGACGAACGATGCACCGCGTGCCGACCGGAGGCGCTCCGCCAGCGGACCCAGGGGAAGTTGAGACATGAAGCAAACTTAAACGATGGAGGCGCCGGCCCAGGCCACGAGGAGCAGCCTGGTCGCCTTGAGATCGTTGTCCGCGAACTGCTCACGGGCGTAGCGGGTTCCGTCTTCTCTGTCTGGCCGCCACAGCACCGACAGGCCGAGCGGATGAGGACGTGAACAGGTTCTGAACAGTGATTGACCTTGATCATGAGCCCCGTGACGCTGTCTGCCGCACTGAGGCGTTCGGCGCCATCGTGAAGCCTCACCCAGGCCAGGCTGTACGACAGCAGATCGTGCTCGACCTGTGCCAGACCCTCACCCTGGCCATGGTCACCGAACAGCTCAGCCTGTCCATACCGCGCGTCGACCCACTCGCGCCGCAGGTCAACTCACGCGGTATTTGTCGAGCACTAGCAGGATTCCTACCATCATGAACTTTCCGCGGCCCCCCAATACCCCGTAGATTTCGACAAAAGTGTCCCCCGAATTGGGTATTGCCGCGATCCTCAGGATGAACGTGCGTCGCGGCCCTGCGATCCGGTGGCTGTACCACGTATTATTCTCGATGTTCGTCCCGGGAAGGGCTGCCTCGACGACCTCCCATTCGGTACCCACGAAGTCCCGCTCGGCGAAGTAGGCCAGCACCTCACACAGGGGCCGGAGATTCTGGCTGTGAATTCGCCGTTTATCCATGGCGCGGGTCCAGCCGATAGGCCGGGCATGGACACCGTCCCAGACCCCCTCTCTCACCAGTCGGCGCTGACGGCGTCTCTCAAGCAACGCAAACATCGCCATCACTGTGCCGTACGCGACGGCAATGCCAAGCGGCAACAAGACTTCGCCCCCGGCAGCGAGGATGATGGGTCCCCAAACGAAGAGTCCTGCCACGAGCCAGATGACGAGTGGCCGTCTTGCCGCGAACATTTGCTGTCTGGTCGGAGGCTGCTGTCCTCCAAGAGCGCGGTTGACCGCCCAATAAGCGCGCGCCACTTTCCCACCCCTGATCGGCATGCCAGGATCCTAATCTGTCCCGACCCGTGGTAGGACACCGTTAATTCCTTCCAAGTCATGCGTCATTGGTGCAGTAAAGCGCCCCACCTGGACCTATTGCCCACGCCCGCTCCGTAGCGTGCGGGTCTACGGCGGACGGAGTGGGAGCTAGGGAGTGGTGGGTTGAGGTGGAAGGGCAAGGCAGCCGTCTGACCTGCCTCTCAGGACGAGCCGGTTGAACGGCCCGTGGCCGCCACGGAGACGCCTCGGCCTGGTCATTTGCGTAGGTCCCGTAGCGCTGCGCCGTCCAGGTTGAGGCGTCGGAGTAGAGGTGCTCGACTGGTCTTCTTCGCGGCGTAGTCCGGGGCGCAGGAGGCTTTCCTGGTCTGTATGCGTTGATAAGCACACTGCCCGAAAGTCGCGAAATCAAGAAGATCGCCAAGTCGAAGCCGGTCGAGCACGGCCTGCCGTTTTCGACCTGGAGCCTGGTCAAACTGGCCGACTTCCTGGTCGCCGAGGGGGTGGTTGACGGCATCAGCCGCGAGGGCCTGCGCATCCTGGTCTGTGAGGAAAGCGTCTCCTACTCGTTCTGCCACCCGCGCAGCCTGACGGCCACACGCCTCCCGGAACCGGACGCGAGGGGCGCGTCATCTCACGATCGGGCGACGTTGGCCGGCGCGGCACTGGGTGGAGATCCACATGCAAGGCCGCCGCCCTTGCCCAGCTCGACTACCGGCCTTGTCCAGTCAGTCAGAGCGTCACGTCCTGTCAGAGATTTCATCCGCAGGGTCCTGGTCCCCCACGCGTCCAGGAAACCCACGACGGCCTGGGCCTGCGGGCGGGGCCACTGCGGCCAGTCTGCCGAGGCCAGTCCCCGAGCCGTGAGGTCGGACTCGTACTCGCCCTCAGCCAGGATCGAGACGAGCTCCGGCAGAACCCGTCTGATGATCGCAGGCTGGTCGTCTCAGTAGGAAGGATGCTTCTGCGCTACGCGGCGGAACCCGGGCCACCGGGCACCGGCCGACCTGCCGCTGACCGCGACCTCACGATTCGCCCCCGGGGAGGGACTCCGCCCCTCGCGGCCGTCTCTGTCGCGTGCGTTGTGGCCTTCGAACCCGACATCGTAGGTCTCGACGCGTTGCCGCGGGCGGCCGCAGCCTGCCTGACCGCCGTCACCCCTGGCGGCCCGCCGACCTTGATCCTCCTGCGGTCCCGCCGAAGTGCTCGTGGTACGGCGCTCTCCTGACCACTGTGGCAATGGGGCCCTGCACAGCTGACGGATCAACCCCGCTTATCGTGTTTTGCGTCCCATGATCCGTAGGGGCTGTGCATGAACCAGGAACGCCGCTCATGTCGCACGCCCAGGTATGTCGATGCCGAATACCGCAGACCGACGCAGGAGGAGTGAGTCTTGAACGCCGCCCCGTCCAGGGATGGAACGATGGTAGGAACGGAGCCCTTGGCAGGCGGCTTGAGCGCACGGTTGCGTGCCGCACGTGAAGATGCTTTCGTCGGACGGGCCGCCGAACTCTCGCTCTACCGACGGGCGCTCGACGCCGAACCGGGCGCACCGGTGGTGCTGCACGTCCACGGTCCCGGCGGCGTCGGCAAGTCGACGCTGCTGCAACGCTTCGCCGACGAGGCTGAAACACTGGGACGCCCGGTCGTGCACCTTGACGCGCGCACCTTGCGTCTGACACCCGCGACCTTCAGCCAGGAAGCGTCGTGGGTCACGACAGTGTGCGGGTCGGTGTTGCTGGTCGACACGTTCGAATGTTGTCAGGGCCTGGAGGACTGGCTGCGTGAGACCTTCCTGCCCCGCCTGGCAGACAAGGCCGTCGTAGTGTTGGCCGGCCGACAGCCGCTCTGCTCCCGCTGGCGCACGGACCCCGGCTGGCGGCAGGCTCTGCAGAGCCTCGGGCTGCGCAATCTGACTCCCGAGGAAGCGGAATCCATGCTGGTCGCGCGAACCGTTCCGGTAGAGGAACGGGCGGCGATCATGGCTTTCGCGCGAGGTCATCCTCTGGCCCTCGCCTTGGCCTCGGACGGATCCGGCAGTGCTTTCGCGGCCGGGGCACGGGAGAATCCGCCGCACGATGTCATCAGCGCGCTGCTGGCCCGGGTTGTCGACGACGTTCCTTCACCACTTCACCGGCAGGCGCTGGAGGTGTGCGCCCACACCAGGACGACGACCCAGGACCTACTGCGGGCTGCTCTGCCCATCGAGGATGCGGCGCCCCTCTTCGACTGGCTGAAGAGACTTCCCTTCGTCGCGGCGGGCAACTCCGGCCTGTACCCCCACGACGTTGTCCGTGACGCTCTCGACCACGACCTGAGATGGCGCGACCCCGACGAGTTCGTGGCCATGCATCACCGTCTCCGCTCCCATCTCCTGCGGCAGGCCGCGACCGCCACCGGCGACGCCGTACTGCCCGCCATGGACGCGCTCAAGTACCTGCACAGGGCCGGAGGGATCACTCGCCGCTTCTTCGTCTTCGACGATCAGGCGGAGGCCTATGAGGACAGGTTCACCGACGCCGACGCGCCGACGGTGCTCCGCCTGGCGCACAAGGCCGAGGGCCCCGAAGCCGCGACCGCCGTCGAGTACTGGCTGCGCAGACAACCGGAAGCCTTCTACGTGCACCGGGACCCCGCCACCGGTGAGGCGGTCGCGTTCCTGGCCTGGCTGACGCTGGAGGAACCCCTGAGCGAGGACATGGAAGCCGATCCCGTCGTGGCGGAGGCCTGGCGGTACGCCCTGCACACCAAGCCGGTGCGGGAAGGCGAGCACATCGTTCTGGCCCGGTTCATCGTGTACCCCGGGCAATACCAGCGTCCCTCACCGGTGATGGACCTGATGATGCACCGGGTGCTCGCAGGGTTCCTTCATGCCAAACGACGTGCGTGGTCGTTCATCGTCCTGGAGGACACCGCTTTCTGGGAACCGCTCATGTCATTCTCCGAGCACCGACTCGTTCCGGAGGCCGCGATGCTCGGCGACCGCACCTGGAGCCTCTTCGGCCACGACTGGCGCAGCGCGCCGGTGGCCACCTGGCTCGACAGCACCGCGGAGGAGGAACTGTTCGGCCAGGACGCGCGTCGCCCCCCGGCCGAATCGGAACTGATCGTTCTCTCGCGACCCGAATTCGACGCGGAGGTGCGCAACCTGCTTCGGTGGTGGCACCGGACGCACGACCTGCAGCGGAGCCCGCTGATCCGGAGCAGACTGGTGGACCACAGGGGACCCGCCCCCGTCGAGGCGCTGCGCTCGGTCATCAGGGAAGCAGTCGACCTGATGGCCGACGATCCGCAGGAGCGGAGATACCACCAGGTCCTCACCACGACCTACTTCGACGCCGTGCAGTCACAAGAACGTGCGGCGGAACTCCTGCACCTGTCCTTCAGCACATATCGCAGGTATCACACCCGGGGCCTCGAACTGGTCAGCGACCGGCTCTGGGAACTGGAGATCGCAGGGTCCGGGGCGTGAGCCGACCTCGCCTCCGCAACGCCCTGAGCGCCTCCCGGACGGTCAACCGTCATGAGGTGCTCCACCGCTGGTTGTCGCGGCCGTTGCATTCCCAGAGCACCACCTGTGTTCCGCTCGCGCCTCCGAAGACGTCCAGACACTTTCCGCTCGAGGCGGACACCAGTGAGCTTCCGACCAGAGCGAACTCCTGCTCGGTCGATTGGTCACACGGTCTGAGAAGCACGGGAGCCCGGTCCTCGGTGCCTGTGACGGAGGCGCAGAGTCCGCCCTGCTTCAGAGCCCTGCCCGAACTGGTACTCCAGGACTGGGCTGATGCGCTTCCGCAGGCCGCGACCGAGAGTTCGGAGCCCGCTCCGGATCCGGTCAGGCATGTGCCTCCGGACTCGACAACAAGAGCCGTCTCCGGTTCGGTTGCAGCGTCGCCGTCTTCGCTGTCGCCGCTTTTATCCTGTGTTCCACCTTCGCCGACCGCTGTGCCCGCCTGAGGTGAGTTCCGGGCGTCGTCCGGATGGGTCTCAGTGCTGGACGCCGGGCCGGAGGCTGAGGCGGACGCGGTGCCGGAAGGCAGCATGGCAGCGTCCTCAGAGGCACCGGCTGAGTGGCCTGCGGTGACACCTGAACGGCGAAGCTCATCGGCCCAGTCGTAGGGCTGACGCCCGGTTCGCTCAGCGCCACTGCGGCCCGAGACGGCAATGGTGGTAGCCACCGCCGCGACGATCAGGATTGCGGCCGAGGCGATGATCCACCTGCCGGCCTGCCTCGGCCCTCGTCGCTGGGTGTCGTTCGGCGCCGGAGAGACGGTCGCGGGCTCTTCGAGGTGGCCGGGGAGCGAGCGCGGTCCAGGGGGTGTCGTTCCGTCGACCACTTCGCCGCTGGAACGATGTGCTGCGGCGGCACGGGCGAGCGCCGCGCGGGCAGTGGCGAGTTTCGCCGCGTTGTTGTTTCCGGAATGGCTGTCCGGCTGTGACTTGACGCGTTGCGCTACGTCCCGTTTGGGTAGCTCTGGCATCTTCTTGTGCTCCTCGTACATGCATGGCGATCAGCCGAATGCGGGGTTCCGGGTGGCGCGGCAACTCGGGGGAGTGCGCCGGCTCGGAAGGCCAGGCCGCAGGGAAGGCATGTCGCGTCGCCACCCCTGTCCTCCATCCTGGCGCGCCGTGCGGGCCCGTGAAAGAGCAGTCCCTGTTCATTCGGTGGCCATCTCCGGACGGTGAGCGAGATGGTGTGAGGCCGGCCCCGCGGTGGGGCCGGCCGGCCGGTCAGGCTGGTTCGACGGTGTCCAGCTCAACGTCGATGTGCTGCGATCCCTGCCCGGGATAGCCGAGGGCGAAGGCCAAGGCGCGGAACGTCTCGGGTGACGAGACGCGGATCTGGTGGGGTGTGCCGGGCTCGGTGTAGATGAGGTCGCCGACCTTGATGACGCGGGCCTCGCCGGCGACCTGCATGACGGCCTCGCCCTGGACCACGAACCAGAACTCGTGGGTGGGGTGGTGATGGGCGGCCATGGTGGTACCGCCCGCGACTTCGAAGACCGAGACCAGGGCGAGGTAGGTGCCCGCGGTGGCCTCCTGCAACGCTTCCTTGGGAATGAGGTACTTGCTGCTGGCGGTGCCGAGGTGCTCGGGCACGGCCTCCATGTCGACGGACCGGACGTCCATGCGTGTTCCTTACTGGTGGGTGGTGCTCTGGCGGATTTAACGGAGGTGCCGGAGGGGTTGTGGCAGAGAGGCCTGTCAGAGGCGTACGCCGTGGCGCTCCCGCAGGTCCTCGGCCCAACCCGGGACACCGGTCACGCCATAGCGCTGCTGGAGGGCGGCTCGGGCGTCGTGGTCGTCCGGGCCCAGGGCCGAGAGGGCGAGGAAGTAGTCCTCGAAGGTGGCCGGGGTACTGATTTCGAGGATCCGGACCGTTGTCGTACCGGCGTTCCAGACGGTGTGCGGGATCAGCCGGGGCTTGACGATCGTCTCCCCGGCCGTGGCGGTCCATTCCCTGTCGCCTATGCGGACGCCGAGTTCGCCGTCGAGGACGATGTTGACCTGGTCGTGGTCGGTGTGGACGTGCGGCCAGAACAGTGTGCCGGGGGCGATGGACTGTTCGACGATGCTGAGAGCGCCGCCGCTGTCGGAGCCGAGCGCGCGGAACACCGTCGGGATGCCGCCGATGGTGACCTGCTGGTCCTGCTGGGGTGTGTTCATGCGCGGTCCTTGTACATCGGGATCTCGACCGGCGGCTGGGGGATGACGCCGCCGTGGGACTCGGCCTGCTCGTAGAGGTATTCGTGGCTGTCCTGCATGGTCCGCAGGGCGGCGTCGACATCGACGTGCACGAGCTTTCCGGCGCGTTTGACGACCTTTCCGGCGACGAGGACGGTGTCCACGTTTCCGGAGTTGGTGTGTCCGATGACGGCGCCGATCGGGTCGTCGCGGTACCAGCCGGCCTGGCTGATCCCGCGCATGTCGAGGAGGACGATGTCGGCCTGCTTGCCGGGGGTCAGTGAGCCGACCCGGTCGCCGAGGCCGGCGGCGTGGGCGCCGTTGACGGTCAGCCAGGTCATGGCGTCCCGGGCGGTCCAGGTCCTGGTCTGCGGGGCGGTCCACTGCTGGTAGCCCGGCTCGTCGGTCTTCCATCGGGTGACCTGCAGTGTGAGTCGGGCCATGCCGATGAGGTCGCCGCCGGTGCCGATGACGCAGTCGTTCCCGATGCTGGGGCCGTGGGTGAACCGGGTGGCCTCGGCGATCGACGGGAAGCCCATGCCCATCTGCATCTCGGTCTCCGGGCAGATGGACACCGAGGCCCCGGCGTCGTGCAGCAACTGCCACTCGTACTGACTCATGAAGCTGCAGTGCACGAAGAGCATGTCGGGGCCGAGGATGTCGGCCTTGCCGAAGTGGGCGATGTCGGCGTACATCTGGCGGACACAGTGCTGATTGGCGTGTACGACGATCCGGGCGCCGAGTGCGCGGGCGTCGACGACCTCGCGGGCGATCTCCTCCATCGGCGCGATCGGCAGCTCCTGGGGACAGATGCCGAAGGTGAGCAGCTGGTCCTTGCTGGAGAAGTACTTGTCGTGGATCTCCGTGGCGAGGGCGAGGCGTTCCGCGTAGTGGCCCAGTTCGCCGACGGCCATGCCGTCGGGCGGTGACTCGTCCCAGCCGTTGGAGGTGACCGGGGTGAGCGCGTGTCCGTACAGGGCGCGTACGCCGGAGTCGCGCAGCCCGGAGACGGCGGCATGGGCGTGGTCGGCGGTGACGATGTTGTGGCAGTAGTCGACGACCGTGGTCACGCCGCAGTTCAGGGCGTCCAGGGCGCCGAGATAGTTGCCCGCGTACATGTCCTGCGGGCGGTAGAGCTCGGCGAACTGCAGCCGGATGGCGCGGATGTAGTCGGGGACGACCCAGTCGACGCCGACACCGCGCAGGGGGGTCTGCCAGAGGTGGCGGTGGGTGTCGACCATCCCCGGCATGGCGATCATGCCATGGGCGTCGATGACTTCGGCGTCGATACCGGTGTCGGCCAGACCGGGACCGACTGCGACGATCTTCCCGTCCTCGACGAGGATGTCGCTGTCGCGCAGTTCTCCGGCGGCGGGATCCATGGTGATCACGTCAGCGCCCTTGACCAGCAGTTTCATGAGAGGACTCCTTTGGCTCTCCGGACGGGTGGCTCTCCGGGACGATGGCTCCCCGGAAGGGTGGGGCGACTCAGCTGCCGATGTCGAGGAAACCGGTGCGGCGGCGCTTGAGCTGGGCGGAGAAGACGATCGCGAGGACGACCGCCCCTCCGTTGAAGACATCGGTCACCCAGGGCTGCACCCCGAGCAGTGACAGTCCGCTGATCGCGGTGCCCAGGAAGAACAGTCCGAGGATCGTGCCGGGGACGTTGTAGGTGCCCGGGTGCCAGGTCGTCGCGCCGAGGAACACCGCGGCCAGCGCGGGCAGGATGAACGGGAGTCCGCCGATGGTCGGATCGCCGTTGCCCTGCGCGCCCACCTGGAGCACACCGGCGATGCCGGCGAGAACTCCGGATCCCACGAAGCTGAGCAGCACCAGTCGGTTGACCCGCAGTCCGGTGAGCCGCGACGCCGCGGCGTTGGATCCGACCGCGGTGAGGTGCCGGCCGAAGGGTGTCTGGGTCAGCAGGAACCAGGTGACGACCGCCAGGACCAGCATGATGACGAACAGCACGGGCAGTTGGGCGACCAGCCGGGTGCTGATCGTGGCGAGGGCGGGCGAGAGCCCGGAGCTGATCGGTACGCCCTGGGTGTACGCGGTGACGGCGCCGCCGATGACGGTGCCGACGCCGAGCGTGGCGATGATCGAGTTCACACCCAGGTAGGCGACGACCGCGCCGTTGAGGGCGCCGATCAGCCCTCCCACCAGCAGTGTGCCGAGTACCGCCACCGGCAGGGGCAGACCGGCGCGGCTCATGAGGGCGGCGCAGACGATGGAGCAGAGGCCCAGGTTCGCGCCGACGGAGACGTCGAACCGGCCGCCGACCAGCGGCAGCATCAGCGCCAGGGCGGCCACGGCGAGCACTGACTGGGAGATCGCGATGCTGCGGAAGTTCGCGCCGGTGGCGAAGGTGTCCGGACGCAGCACGGTGAAGACGACGATCAGTACGACGAACAGGGCCAGCAGTCCGAACCGCTCCAGAGCCAGGCCCGGTGCGGGAGCCGTGCGGCGCCGCGGCGCGGGGTTGGCCGGTTGCTGTGGCGCGGCGGGAGACGCACCGCTGTGGGGTGTGGCCGACGAGGTGGTCATGACGTGCTCTCCTTGGTGAAGACCAGCTCCGTGAGGTGGTGGCGGTGCAGATCGGCCCCGCTGACCTCGGCGGTGATCCGGCCGTCGCGCAGGACGAGTACGCGATCGCAGGCGTGGGCGAGTTCGTCGAAGTCGGAGCTGACGACCAGCGCGGCCATCCCGTCGGACACGGCGGCGCGAATGGCGGCGTAGACATCGGCGCGGGCCCCGACATCGACGCCCTGGGTGGGTTCGTCGAGCAGGAGCAGCCGCGGGTTGCGGCGCAGCCAGCGTGCGAGCACCACCTTCTGCTGGTTGCCGCCCGACAGCGAGGACATCAGGGCGTCCTGCCCGGACGCGCGGATCGCGAACTCGGTGATCGCGTGGTCGGCGTCGCCGCGCTCCTGACGGCGGTCGAGTCGGCCCCTGGACCAGTACTTGGTGACTTCGGCGGCTGAGAGGTTCTCCCGGACCGACAGGTCGAGGAACGCGGCTTCGCGCTCGCGGCCCTCCGGCACATGGGCGATGCCCAGAGCCATGGCCTGGCCGGGGCTGCGGGGCCGTACGTCGTCCCCGGCGAGTCGGATGCTGCCCGAGTCGACGGGATGGTCACCGAAGATCATCCGCAGCAGTTCGGTCCTGCCGGTGCCGAGCAGTCCGGCGATCCCGACGATCTCTCCGGCGCGGACGGTCAGGTCGACTCCGGCCAGTGGTCCGCCGGCCAGTCCCTCGACTTCGAGGACGGGATCGCCCGTCGTAGGTGCCGCCGTGTTCTCGGCGAAGACGCGCTCCACGGGACGCCCGACGATGTGCTCGATCATCTGTGCCTCGGTCATCGCCCCGGTCGAGCGGGTGACGACATGGCGGCCGTCGCGCAGCACGGTCGTCGCGTCGGTGAGGTCGAGCACCTCGTCGATGCGGTGGCTGACATAGAGGATCGTCTGGCCTGCGCGGGAGTACCGGCGCAACGCGTCGAGCAGGACGGACACCTCGTGCTCGGGCAGTGACGCGGTCGGCTCGTCGAGCACGAGGACCGGCCGGCTGCCGCCACCGTCCTGCCCGCCGATGCGCGGGCCGTCGAGTCCGTTGTCCCGCCGGTCGTCCTGCCCCACGTCCTGCAGGGCGCGGGCGATCGCGACCATGGTCTGGTCTGCGGGGCGCAGGTCGCCGAGCCGGTCGCCGGGGTGGGCGTCGATCTCGAAGCGCTCCAGCAGCTCCGCCGTACGCCGTCGCAGTCGAGCCCAGCGGATCCGGCCCGCGCTCGTCGGGAACCGGTCGCCGATGGCGATGTTCTCCGCCAGCGTGAGCTCCGGAAAGGTGCTGGTGCTCTGGTGCACGAACCGCAGCCCGCAGCGTCGGGCCGAGTCCGGCGACGTGGCGTCGGCGGGAACGCTGCGCGTGCCGATGCGCAGTTCGCCGCCGGGGTCCCCGGTGTACACCCCGGCGAGAATCTTGATCAGGGTGGACTTGCCCGAGCCGTTGCCGCCGAGCAGCCCGTGGATGTGGCCGGCGCCGACCTCGAAGCTCACGTCGTCGAGGGCGAGGGTGGCGCCGAAGGTCTTGGTCAGGTGACTGACGGCGAGTGCTGTGCCGGTCATGAGGTGCCCCCGCCCCAGACCCGTTCGCGAGCGGCCTTGAAGTCGACGGGGGTGGCGATGGCGGCACCCCTGGCGGGCAGGCCGTGCTTGGCGTCGACGTAGACGAAGCCACCGCCCTGGTTGGGCGTCTTCGCGGGGTCGGCCCCGGAGAAGATGCGGTTGAGGGTGTCCGCGGTGGCCCAGATGTCGTACTCGTAGGGGATCAGGCTCGTGGCGGTGACGATGCCATCGCGGATGAGCTGGGTGCCGGAGACCTGGCCGTCTCCGCAGCACACGACCAGGTCGCCGCGCCCGGACTGCCGGACGGCGGAGGCGAATGCGCCGGACATGAACGAGTCGGAGTCGTAGGCGACCGCGGTAGCGTCGGGGTGTGCGGTCATCGCGGTTTTGAAGATCTGGGCGGCCGGGTTGGGGAATCCGGCGATGTTCCAGACGACGGGGACGAGCCGGCACTTCGGGCAGGCGTCCGCCATTTCCTCCTCGAAGGCTTTCCAGCCGACGGCGTGGATGGCCTGGTCAACGTTCTTGACCACCAGCACCTTCGGGTTCGGGGTGCCGCGTTCGGCGAGCCTCGCGGCGAGAAAGCGTGCGTTGTAGCGGCCGCGGGTCGCGTAGTAGTCGCTGGTCCTCGTCGAGCCCATGGTGTTGAGCGTGGCCGTGAACAGTGGTGTGCCGCCGCCCAGGCTCTTGTCGTCACAGTCGAGTGCGGCGTAGTTGACCACGGGGACGTCCGCGGACTTCGCGGCGAGCAGACCGCTCTTGATCTGCGGGCAGTCGAAGGCCGCCGTGACAATGCCGTCCGCGCGGGCGGCGATCGCCTGCCCGATGGCGGTGTTGGCAGCCGATGCCTGGTATTTGGTGTCCACGACCTGCACTCGCCAGCCCAGCTTCTTGGCGGCCGCGGTGAAGGACGACGACATGGTGTGGCAGGCGTCGAAGTTCTCTCCGCAGGAGATGAACCAGACCGTCTTGCCGCGGACTGCGGCGGGGCCGTCGGCGGGTGGGTCCTGGAAGACGCCGGCGAAGCCGTCGTCGAGGACTTTCTGCTGGTCGGAGGTCAGGGCGCCGGTTCCAGCGGCCTGGCTCTGCCCGGTCGTCGTACTGCACGCACCGAGCAGGAGTGCGCAGAGCAGGGCGAGCGGGCCGGTGAGCCACGGCAGCCGGGGTCTCACGCGTGAGGGTGTCGGGGTCATCAGGATCTCCTACGGATCGTCTTTGATTCCGAGGGCTGTCCATGCCGGTGGAGCGCACGGCGAAGGCGCTCGTGAGCGGAGCATGGGGCATGGGCTGATGTGGGGGAGGAGCCACCGGCCCGCCGAAGGGGCAGGGCATACGGGCGGGGCGTACGGGCATGGTTTACGGAAGGGCCGGGGCGGCCGGTACGAGCTGTCAGCGCGGCTGGTGGGCGCCGGTCATGATCTCGGCGAGGTCCTCGGGGGCGAGGAAGGACGGCGGCGGGGGCGGACCCCAGTTGAACAGTCCGCGCGCGCCCTCCAATGTCTGCGGCGACCAGATCTGGTCGTCGAGGACGCAGTCCATGTCGGAGTAGTACTCGGAGAAGTTGCCGGCCGGATCCTTGAGATACCAGAAGAAGTTCGATCCGGCGTGGTGGCGGCCCAGGCCCCAGACGTGCCGCTCGGGATGGTCCTCAAGCATGGCGGTGGCGCCGCGTCCGACCTCGTCGACGTCGTCGACCTGCCAGGAGCTGTGGTGCAGGAAGGCGACGGGCGCGTTGAGGACCAGGACGTTGTGGTGGTCGGTCGAGCAGCGCAGGAATGCCCCGTGCCCCTTGATCCGGTCGCTGACCTTGAACCCGAGCAGGTCGGTGAAGAACCGGATCGTGGCCTCGAAGTCGGTCGAGCCGAGCACGACATGGCCGAGCTTGCGCGGCCGTACGCCGTGTTCGCGCAGGACACCCGGGGCGCGGGTGGTGCCCCGTTCGGTCCGGCCGGGCCCGTTGTACGGGGTGGCCGGACTCGGCGGCTGCAGGATCGGCTCGGCGACCCGGACCGTGACCCGGGTGCCGGTGACGGGCTCGACGGTCGTGAGGCCTGTGCCACTCTGCTCCACGGGCGCCCCGGCGTGTCGGAGGCGGTGGCCCGCGGCGGCGATGTCGTCGAGATGCGTGGCGCCGATCCCGAGCTCGACCAGTCGCCGTACCGGTGCGTGGATCACTCGTAGCTGCCGGCCGCCGTCGGCGCTGGACAGCCAGCCGTCGGGGTGCGGCCGGAGCCCGAAGTCGGTGTAGTAGGCGATCGTCTCGTCGACGTTCGGCACTCCGACGGTGATTGCGGTCAGTCGGTGGAGCGGCATCGTCGCCGTCCTTTCCGCCGTACGGCTGCGGGTGGTTCGGGCGGTCAGACCGCGGGGGCGACCAGACGATGGCGCATCTCGCCCACACCGCGGACATAGCTCACGAGTTCGTCGCCGGCCTGGAGCCAACGCGGCGGGGTGCGGCCGATGCCGACACCGGACGGGGTGCCGGTGAAGACGACGTCACCGGGCAGCAGTGGCGTGACCGCGGACAGCCGGGCGATCAGCTCCGACACCGGGAACACCATGTCGCGAGTATGGCCCTTCTGCACCTGCTCGCCGTTGATCAGGCAACCCAGTTCCAGGTTGTCGGGGTCGGGGAGTTCGTCCGGAGTCACCAGCACGGGCCCGATCGGGCCGAATCCCGGGTGCGACTTGCCCAGGCTGAACTGAGGTGCCGGTCCGGCGCCCTGCAGCACACGCTCGGAGATGTCCTGCCCGACCGAGACACCGGCCACGTACGACCAGGCGTCCTCGGCATTCACCCGGTGGGCACGTCGGCCGATCACGACGACCAGCTCCACCTCCCAGTCCACATGGCCCTCCGGTACGACGATCTCGCCGTACGGGCCGGTCAGGGAAGTGGCGAACTTGGTGAACACCGGCGGGCTGTCGGGCACCGCGAAATCCGACTCGGCCGCGTGGTCGGCGTAGTTCAGGCCGATCGCGAAGATCTGCCGCGGCTGGGGGACGGGGTTGCCGTACGTCTCCTCGGGTGCCTCGTGTGCGTCTTCGGGGCGGGTGCCGGCCGCGAAGGCCACCACCTCGTCCCATCGCTCGTAGGCATGGTGGGGGTCTGCGGGCAGGACACCGTCGCTCGCGGTGTTCAGGTCGAGGACTCGGCCAGGGGAAACCACCTGGTGGAGCCGACCGGAGAGGGTGGCGAATCGCACGCTACTGCTCCTTGTGACGGGGCCGCCCACAGAGGGCGACCGCACCGGCTTCGCTGTCGGTGGACCATGTCTACGCCGGTGAACTCGAAAGGTCAACGAACTTTCGAAAGTTGTTGAGGTATTCGTTTCTCTGTGTAAAGTGCGATGCATGGCCAAGGAGAAAGCGTCCAAGACACGCACCGAGGAAATGCACCGCAGGCTGCGCGGCGACATCCTGGGCGGGCGGTTAGTGCCCGGAGCACGCCTGAAGTTCCCCGAGCTGTGTGAGAACTACGGCGTCAGCGTCGGAGCGGCCCGAGAGGCGTTGACCCGCCTGGCGGCCGAGGGTCTGGTCAAGAGTCAGGCCCACCAGGGTTACATGGTGACTCCGCTGTCCCACGAGGACCTGGCGGACCTCACCCGGGCCCGGGTCGAGATCGAGTCCCTGGTGCTGCGCATGTCGGTCCTCGAAGGCGACGTCCACTGGGAATCACGCGCGATCGCCGCCCATCACGTGCTGGAGCGGGCCCCCTTCCTCAGTGACGACGACCCCGACCACCCCACCTATGAGTGGGAAGTCGCGCACGCTGCGTTCCACATGGCACTCATCGACGGATGCACCAACCGCCGACTGCTCGACGCGGCGCGGTCCCTGCGCGACGAGGCCGAGCTGTATCGGCAGTGGTCGGTCTCCCTCGGCCAGGAGCCGGACCGGGACCTGCCTGGCGAGCACCGGGCCCTGCTGGACGCCACCGTCGGCAGGAACGCCGACCTCGCCGCCCACCTGCTGCGCGACCACATCGCGCACACGGCCCAGCTGCTCATCTCCGTGGCCACGGACGAGCCCCTCGCGGCGGCCGAGGAACGCTCGAACGGATGACACCGCGTGAGTGGGCCCCGCTGGCCCGGGGCCCACCGCAAGACAGCCCTGACCGTTCACGACCTGGGAAGGACGCACACATGGACGTCGGTCTTCTCCTCCTGCGCCTGCTCATCGGCGCCCTGCTGGCCGGCCATGCCCTGCAGAAGCTCACCGGCTCTTTCGGCGGAGCCGGCCCGACCCGCACCGGAGCGCTCTTCGCATCGTGGGGGCACCGGCCGGGCGTCGCCATGGCGGTGGTGGCCGGGATGTCCGAAGCCGTCGGCGCGACCCTGCTCGTCCTCGGGCTGGGCACACCCCTCGCGTCCGCCGCCGTCGTCGGCACGATGACCGTGGCCGCACTGGCCCTCGCGAACAACGGACTGTGGGCCGTACGCGGGGGATCGGAAGTACCCCTGCTGTACGGGATCGCCGCGGCGGCCCTCGGCTTCACCGGACCCGGCGACTGGTCCCTCGACGCCGCACTCGGCCTCACCGGCTTCTCCGGCCCGGCGTGGGGCGCGCTGGCGCTCGCGCTTGGCCTCCTCGCTGGGCTGCCGGTCGCCGCGCGCGCCCACCGGCTGCGCCGCGCGGACCTCCCCTCCCCCATCTGACCTTTCCCGCTCTGACCTTCCCGACCCGAAGGAATCACCAGCATGGACAAGCGCTGCTCCACAGCCGCGCAGGCCGTGGCCGACATACCGGCGGGCTCAAGCGTCGCGGTCGGCGGCTTCGGGCTCGTCGGCATACCCGCGACCCTGATCAAAGCCCTCGTCGACCGGCCCGAGGCCCGCGACCTGGAGATCGTGAGCAACAACTGCGGTGTCGACGACTGGGGGCTCGGTCTCCTGCTCGCGGCCGGCCGGATCCGCCGCATCGTCGCCTCCTACGTGGGGGAGAACAAGGAGTTCGCCCGCCAGTACCTCGCGGGCGAGCTGGAGGTCGAACTCACACCGCAGGGCACCCTCGCCGAGCGGCTGCGTGCCGGCGGGGCAGGGATCGCCGCCTTCTACACACGCACCGGCGTGGGCACCCAGGTCGCCGAGGGCGGCCTGCCGTGGCGCTACGACGGCACCGGCGGAGTCGCCCTCGCCTCACCCCCCAAGCCCGTCGCCGTCTTCGACGAGCACGATTTCGTCCTCGAACGGGCCTTGACCGTCGACGTCGCACTGGTCCGGGCGTGGCGCGGCGACCGGTACGGCAACCTCGTCTTCCGTCGCAGCGCCCGCAACTTCAACCCGCTCTGCGCCCGTGCCGCCCGGCTGACGATCGCCGAGGTGGAGGAGTTCGTCGAGCCCGGACAGCTGGACCCCGACACGATCCACCTGCCCGGCATCCACGTGGACCGGATCGTCACACTCGCCCCGGACGACGCGGCGGACAAGCGCATCGAGAAGCGGACCGTGACCGAGGAGAGCAGGTAACCGTGCCCTGGAGCAGGAACGAGATGGCGGCCCGCGCCGCGCGCGAGCTGCCCGACGGCAGTTACGTCAACCTCGGCATTGGGCTGCCCACACTCGTGCCCAATCACATCCCGCCCTCGGTGGAGGTCGTGCTGCAGTCCGAGAACGGCATCCTCGGGCTGGGCCCGTACCCGGCCGCCGGCCAGGTCGACCCCGACCTGGTCAACGCCGGCAAGGAGACCGTCACCCTGCGGACCGGGGCCAGCACGTTCGACTCCGCGGACAGCTTCGCGATGATCCGCGGCGGCCGGATCGATGTGGCCGTGCTCGGCGGAATGCAGGTCTCCGCCGGCGGCGACCTGGCCAACTGGACCGTACCCGGAGCGATGATCAAGGGCATGGGCGGTGCGATGGACCTCGTGCACGGCGCCCGCCGCATCGTCGTCCTCATGGAGCACGTCACCAGGACCGGCGAGGCCAAGCTCCTCCCGCGGTGCTCCTTGCCGCTGACCGGCCGAGGCGTCGTGGACCGAATCATCACCGACCTCGGCGTCCTTGACGTCACCCCTGACGGCTTCGTTCTCGTCGAGACCGCGCCGGGCGTCGACCGCCGTCAACTCCAGGCAGCCACCGGGGCACCGGTCCGCGTGGCCGCTCTGGCCGGGCAGGAGAACCAGTGACCAGAATCGCGGTGCTCGGCACCGGCGCCAACGGCGGCTCCATCGGAGCGGACCTGACCCGTGCCGGGCTCGATGTCACCTTCATCGAGCAGTGGCCCGAGCACGTCGCCGCGATGCGTGGGCACGGCATCCGGGTCGAGATGCCCGACGCCGAAGAGGTCACCGAGGTACGGGCGTTCAACCTGTGCGATGTGGCCACGCTGCGCGAGCGGTTCGACGTCGTCCTCGTACTGGTCAAGGCCTACGACACCCGCTGGGCGTGCGAGCTGATCAAGCCCCTCGTCGCCGACGACGGGGTCGTCGTCGGCATCCAGAACGGCATGACCCTGGACACGATCGTCGATGTGATGGGGCCCGATCGCTCACTCGGCGCCGTCATCGAGATCGCGTCCAACATGTTCGAGCCCGGCGTGGTGCGCCGTGACACCCCGCGCTCCCAGTCGTGGTTCTCCGTCGGCGGTCTCACCGCCGCGGCCCAGTACAATGCCCCGGACGTAGCGCGCCTGTTGCGCAACTCCGGCACCGCTGAGGTGTCCGACGACATCCTTTCCTCGAAGTGGATGAAACTCGTCGCCAACTGCACCGAGCTGGTCACCTCCGCCGTCCTCGACCTGACCGTGCACGAAGCCGCGGAGATCCCGGGAATGCGCGACGTCATGCTCGAAGCGGGCAACGAGGCCGTACGCACCGGACTCGCGCTCGGTCGGACGATCCGCCCCGTGCTCGGGCTCACCGCCCAGGATGTCTCCGATCCCGAGGAGGTCGCGACGGCACTCTTCGACATCGTCCACGACAGGTTCGTCACGCCCGGACAGCAGACCACCGTCCTCCAGGACTGGATCAAGGGTCGGCGCAGCGAGGTCCACCAGATCAACGGACACATCGCAGCCGAGCAGGCCCGGCTCGGCGGACGGGCGCCGGTCAACGAGCGCGTGGTCGAGGCCGCACGCAGGATCGAGGCACGCGAAATGGCGCCGGGCCCCGAGGCGGCTGCCCTCCTGCTGGCCGATACGGGCAGCCACTCCACGTCAGGGGTATTCAACTGAACGGTTCAGAATGAGCTAGGCTCTGCAGACATGGCTCGTCCCAAGGAATTCGATCCGGAGGTAGCACTTCGGCATGCCCTGGCGCTGTTCTGGCGGCGGGGATACGAAGCGACCTCCCTGACTGATCTGGTCGAACACCTGGGAGTCGGCAGACCCAGCATCTACGCGACCTTCGGCAGTAAGCACCAGCTCTACCTGCGCGCCCTGGACGTCTACGCGCAGGAACGCGTGGCGCTCGACCTCGAACTGCTCTCCCGACCCGGTCCGGTACTCCCGGTCGTACGCGGCTGGATGCAGCGGTACGCGGACGAGGTGGAGGCCGACGGGGAACGGCTCGGCTGTTTCGCGGTCAACGCGGCAGCCGAGCTGATGCCCGGCGATGGCGAGGTGGCCAGGATCGTCGAAGGCGCCTGGGGTGCCACGGAGGCCGCGCTGACGGCTTCCCTGCTCAGAGCGCGCGCGCAGGGTGAGCTGGCGGAAGACCGCGAACCGCGCGCCCTGGCCCGATGCCTCATGACCCTGCTGCACGGGATCCGGGTGTCGGGCAAGCGCCGCCACGACCGGACCCATCTCGGGGACGTCTTGTCCCAGGCGTTCCTCCTGCTGAGCTGAAGCCGCCTTCGCTTTTGACTTCGAGATGCGTCGCGCGGCTGCCTTCTACGAACCACAGCCGACGGTCTCGGTCACCTGAGCTGCGGGTCTTCGAGGACGACGACTCGATCGGCCTCGACATCGAAGCCGAGTATCGGACGGCCATAGCCGCCCTACGGGTCCATCAGCACGGGCCGGCCCAACCGCCGCCCGATCTCCCGAAGGAAACCGCGGAACACGTCAAGTCGTTCCCGGCCCTGTAACTCCCGCAGGTCGACGTCGAAGTCGATTTCCTCGCCCGCACGGAAGCGGAAGATCGCCAGCACATCGGTAGTCGGTCACACTCGCAATGCCGGGCACTCGGCATTCCCCGGGCGGGACAACACGGCATCCGCCCGGGGTACCGGACGCACCGCCTCTCCTTCGGAGTACTGGCACCTCCAGCCCTTTTCCGCGACAAGGTCGAGGACCGTCTGCCAGTCCTTCACCGAGGTGTTCGGGACACGTACGTCCGGCAGTGACCCCATCAAGTCCGGGTCGAACAAGCAGCTCACGTCGTCCCACAGCAGATCGGCCACCCCGCCATGCTCCTGGCTCCCCGCACCGACACACCTCGTTTCTCCTGGGTAAACCCGTAGGGCGACCCCACCCGCATCACCGCCGCCGGCGTCGGCCGGGGGCTGTTCGTACCTGAGCAGCGTTTGACCGGTTGCTGACCTGGTGACCTGGCGTGTCCTCACGGATAGTCACCATTGGCCGGGCGATGCGAGACGGGGACAGGCACAGCCTGCCCGACCCGTCGCAGCGGCTGTGGCGGCTTCTCAGGCCGAACACGACTGTGAGCGAGTAGCGAAGTAAGGAAGAGCATGTTCAAGAAGCGGATCAGCCGACTGCTGGTGAGCGGCGCGTTCATCGGTGGCGCGGTTCTCGCCATCGGCGCGACTCCGGCCCAGGCGGACTACACCCAGTGCAAGACAGGGCAATTCTGCCTTTGGGACGACACGAACTACAGCGGCCGCTTCGCCGGCAGCCAGTACAGCCATTCCAATGTCGGCGACTACATGAACGACCGAATGAGTTCCTTCTGGAACCGTACGGGCCGTACGGTTTGCTTCTTCGCGGACTCCGGGTTCAAACCCAGCTCCAGCTACATGTGTCAGCTGCCGGGCGCCTCCGCCTCCAACGTCGGCATGTACAACGACATCCTGACCGGCTTCAGGATCCAGTAGTAGTTCTTCGGCCCCGGACCGCGCTGGTGCGTGGTCCGGGGCCGAAGCCTGCGGTACGACCACCTTGCAGGTGGCGAGGCAACCACCAATGGAAACACCAAGCGGCGGTACCGGCCCTCTCGGTACCGAACCCATCCCTCCCATTCACCAGCACGGAGTTGCACATCCATGGGAATGTCACAGGCCGACCGTCGGATCATCGTGAGTGGCGTCGGGGCGACCACACCGTTGGCAGGTGACGCGGTGTCGACGTGGAAGCACTTGCTCGCCGGGCAGTCGGCGACGGTGGCTCTGCAGGAGGATTGGGCCGCAGGGCTGACGGTGCGAATAGCGGCGCCGGCCGCAGTCGACCCGTCGGAGGTGCTGCCCCGGCATGTCGCACGACGGCTCGACCGGGCAAGCCAGTTCGCCCTCATCGCGGCCAGGGAGGCATGGGCGGACGCCGGATTCACGGGCCGAGCGGGCGAGCCGGGCCAGACCTCGGTACGGCCCGAGCGGCTGGCGGTGGTCATGGGCACGGGCGTCGGCGGGGTGTCGACGCTGCTCAGCCAGTACGACGTCCTGCGCGATCAAGGCGAGCGCAAGGTCTCGCCCTTGACTGTGCCGATGCTGATGCCGAACAGCCCGGCCGCGCAGATCGGCCTGGACATCGGCGCGCAGGCGGGTGTGCAGACCCTGGTCAGTGCGTGTGCGTCAGGCGCGGAAGCCATCGGTCACGCCATCGACATGGTGCGTGCGGGCCGGGCCGACGTCGTGGTCGCGGGCGGGACCGAGGCGTGCATCGTTCCACTGAACCTGGCCGCTTTCGGCAACATGATGGCGATGTCACGACGCAACGACAGCCCCGCGACGGCGTCCCGCCCTTACGACAAGGGGCGTGATGGATTCGTCCTCGGCGAAGGCGCCGGCGTGGTCGTCGTGGAGAGCGCGGAGCACGCCGAGAGGCGCGGAGCAGGGACGTACTGCGAAGCCCTGGGCCAGGGGCTGTCTTCCGACAGCCATCACATCGCCCAACCCGAACCCACCGGCCGAGGGATCGTGGCCGCGATGCGGCAACTGCTGGAGTCCACCGGCGTCAGCCCGGAAGAGATCGCGCATGTCAATGCGCACGCCACATCGACGCCGCAGGGCGATCTGGCCGAGATCCGGGCGCTGGAGCAGGTCCTGGGCCCGAACCGGCAGCAGGTCGCCGTGTCCGCAACCAAGTCCATGACCGGGCACCTGCTGGGCGGAGCGGGCGGTATCGAGACGGTGGCGACCGTTCTCGCCCTCTACCACCGCATCGCGCCCCCCACCATCAATGTCACCGATCTGGACGACGAGGTCGACCCTGGCCTGATCTCCGCGTCGCCGCGACCTCTGCCCGAGGGCCCGGTCGTCGCGCTGAACAACTCCTTCGGCTTCGGCGGACACAATGTGGTGCTGGGTTTCCGTGCGTCGGATGAAAACGAGATGGACCCGCAGCGGGGACAGGACGTCAGGGGTTTCCTGCGCGACATCATGACCGCCCTGCCCGGTGCCAGACCGTGATCCGTTCCGCCTCGACGTTTCTTCGCCTGTAGGCGATGCGGCAAACTGAGCGACTCTGTCGGGGCTCGTGGGGTTTCCCGGCGGGGTGGCTTGATCACCGGGCACGCTCAGAGCGGTCTTCTGCTCGCTGCTCTCGTTGAAGCGCTCGATGTCTGTACGTCCCCGTTCCGTGGTAGGACGGTCACTGCCCGCGAGGTGGGGAAACGCTGGGCTGGGCGCGCAAGGCGCGTCGGCGTCCTGCAACAACCGTCAGGCGCTGACGACACGTGGAGCGGGCACAAGGTGCGTACGTATCCGTGGCCAAACCGGTGACGCCCCACCAGGCCGCCTGTGTTTATGGCCCCTTGCGCCGCCAGTACTCCAATAACCCCCAAGGACAAGCACCACATCTCCATCGACAGCTCCGGGGCCTCGCACGTTGCGCCTCACGGGCCGTCACCTGATCGGTAACCAATTCGAAGAAACTCACGGGGTGTCGGTATTGCCACCTCCTCCATCGACACACTGCTGGCAGTACTGCACAGGATGGAGCAGGTGCTTAGAGGACGTTCCGGTTAAAAACTGTATGGTTCATGGGTTGTGCCAGGTTATGGGTGTTTCTCCGGTTGCTCGTTTCGCAAGGTTCGAGATCATCGCGAGGCGGATCATGCTCTCGGAATGCGCAGGTTTGGTCTCGTAGTCGCGGGCGAGGCGGCGGTGCATCATGATCCACCCGAAACTTCGCTCCACGACCCAGCGCCTGGGGATCACCGAGAAGCCTTTGACCTGCTCGTTTCGTGGGACTACGTCGACATCGATGCCGAGGGTGGCGCCGTGCTCGATGGCCTTGGTCTTGTAGCCGGTGTCGACCCATGCCTTGGTGATCGTGGGGTGGTCTGTGGCGAGTTGGGTAAGGAGTTGCTTGCCGGCCTCGTTGTCGGAGACGCTGGCGGCGGTCACGATGACCAGCAGTAACAGGCCGAGCGTGTCGACGACGATGCTGCGCTTGCGGCCCACGATCTTCTTCCCTGCATCCGTGCCCTGAGTGTCGGAGGGGACGCTGGTCGCGGTCTTGACGCTCTGCGCATCGATCACGCACGCGGTGGGCTCCGCGGTGCGTCCTGCCTGCTCACGGACCATCCGGTGTAGGTGGACGCCGAGTTTCTCGATGGTGCCGTCGGCGGTCCAGGCGCTGAAGTAGCCGAACACCGTGGTGTGCGGCGGGAAATCGTGCGGCAGGTAGCGCCAGGGGACGCCGGTCCGGTTGAGGAAGAGGATCGCGTTCATGACTTCCCGCAGGTCCGTAACCCTGCCGCCGAGGTTGAGCGAGGTCTTCTGCCGCTCGGCCCGCCAGGCCGTCAAGGTCGGCTCCATCAACTCCCAGCGGGCATCGGAGAGATCACTCAGGTACGGCAGGCGCGGCTGCGAAGAAGTCATGGGGATACTCATGCATGGGGTCCCGGACCGGTCATATCGCTCGATCGAGCGAGGCAAAAAGCCGCTTTCAGTAGGTTCCTCGAACCGGACAGGAGCTATCAGCTGAAACCGGTCTGAAACGCAAGGTCACGCCCGCTGAAGCTGTAACCGCAAATCACTTGTTCTGCCTGGATACGGCCAAACCCGGCACGACACAACTACAAACCATCACGTAAGTACCACGAACGTCCTCTTAGGAGGCGCCTGCTGTGTCCAGGGTGCACTTGCCCTGACCTGCTGGTTTCTGCGCCCCTGACGTGGTGTCAGTCATTTTGTGGGACGTATGTGGGATCAGGCGATCTGTGGGACTCGTGGGGCACCAGCGCGCTTCAGTAGTTTGGACGTAGCTTTGCACACCATTTTCACGCGCTCGAAGGTGAGCGCGGAAATAATTCCGGCCTTCTCCGGTGTTCTCGATCTTCGAGCGGAGGAGGGGAAGGTGTCGGGACTGAAGCTGTTCCATACGGCGAACGGCGGCGCGACGGAGGTTGCTCCGCGTCTTGCTGAGGCCGAGGCGGATGTGCAGGACCTCATCGAGGCGCACATGGAGACGATGCTGGGCGTGCGTTTCCTGGCGAGCGAGTACAGCACCGGCCCCGTGCACGGGGGTCGGATCGACTCGCTCGGCCTCGACGAGAACGGTGCCCCTGTGATCGTCGAGTTTACCGACCGCAGGTAGTCCTGCCCGTGATGTCCGTCTGGGACTGTGACCAGCACGTCCCGGGCTTGTTTACCGACCGTGTCCGGGACGTCTGTCATGTTCTGGAGTCGGTACGGAGGACGAGTGGCACGGCACGTGGTGGTCGGGGACTTGCGGGTCCAGCAGATTGAGCGGAAGGACGGGCGGCGGTCGTGGACGATCGTGTGGCCCGAGGGGATAGTCCACGCGGAGGCGGACCGGTTCCTGCGTCTGCATGATGGTTCGGGAACGCAGAGGACGTACGCGTATCTGCTGGTGGACCATCTGCGGTGGCTGGAGCGGGAGTGCCTGGCCTTCGCTGCGGTCCAACTGCGGGACCTGGAACGGTACATGGGCATCGTCGGTGCCGAGGTCCGCATGCCGCTCGGGGAACCGTGGCGGGTCGGCAAGCGCCCCTACGGCCGCTCCGCGTTGTCGACCGCGGCTGCTTGTCTGAAGGGCTTCTACCTGCATCAGTCCGCCCTCGGTGTGAACGGGGAGCTCGGCAGGAAGCTCGGCACGTCGCGGCTGCCGTCGCGGGTGGACCGGCGTCGTGCGTTCCTCGGGCATGTGAAGTCGTCGCTGCCCAACAACCCGCTGGCGCCGAAGGGGCCGTACCGCCGGCATCCGAAGATGCTTCCGGACGGCGCCCGGGAGAGGCTGCTGGAGACGGTGAACGCTGCCCGGGACCGGCTGGTGGTCACCTGGCTCGCCGACGGCGGGCTTCGTATCGGCGAGCTCTGCGGACTTCACCTGGTCGACCTGCACCTGCGTGAGAACGCCGGATGCGGCGAGTGCCGTGCCCCCCACCTGCACGTCTGCCACCGGCTCGGCAATCCGAACCGGGCCGAGGCCAAGAGCAAGCACCCCTGGCGGGTCGAGCACGGCATCGTGACCGGCGGGCTGATCAAACGGGTCAGTCCCGCGATGGTGCACACCTACTTCGAGTACGTCACCACCGAGTACCCGCGCGGTGTCGGGCACGGCATGCTCCTGGTCCAGCTGCACGGCGCCGCTACCGGACAGCCGTGGGCGCCGGTCGGGGCCAGGCGGATGCTCGGCCGGGCCGGGAAACGCGCCGGACTCGGAGTCGTGAAACCCCATGCCTTCCGGCACTCGTTCACGTCCGCGGTTCTCGACGCAGCCGACGGCAACCTGCTGATCGCCCGGGACGCCGGCGGCTGGGCCTCGGCCGCGATGGTGGATGAGGTCTACGGACACATCGACGTCCACGACCCGGTCTTCGACGCAGCCCTGCGCACGGTCTGGGGAGAGACGAAGTGATAGAGCCGTCGCTGCTGCCGCAGCATGATGCCCGCATGCGACGGGACCGGCTGGAGGTGCTCACCACCCTCATCGGCGGACCGGAGTTCGACCCGGTGCTGCGCGGCGGGGTGCTGAAGATCCCGCCGACGCACCCGGTCTATCCGTGGAGTTGCACGGTCGTGGACTGCGCGCGGCCCCGCTGGCGGCGCTACGCGATGTGCTCGGTGCACGCCGAGCAGTGGCAGGAGGCGGAAACGCGGGGCATGAGCCGGGCTCAGTTCCTACTGACCGCGCAGCCGCTGCTGGCCACGGAGATGCCGGAGGCGATGATGTGCCGGATCTGCCCGCAGCGTCCGGCCTTCAGCCTGCAGCGGGTGCTGTGCTTCCGGCACCGCAACCGGTGGCTGAGCTACCTGAAGCGGCACCCCGAAGGACGTGTGAGCGAGGGCGAGTTCGAGCGGTGGCTGGCCGACCAACCGACACTTCCAGGCTATGGGGAGTGCCGCGCGGACGTGTGCGACGAACTGGCAGCCTCGCCGCTGGGGTTGTGCGGCGCGCACGAGCGCGGCTACATCCGGGACGGGCGTCCTGGCGGTGCGAGGCCGCCGAAGAACTTCTTCGCCACTTACGAGCGGCGCGGCCGCCCGGTTCCCATTGACTGCGACGACCGGGCTGCTTTTCGTGCCTGGTGCCGCGCGCAGCTGCCGGTACACCGCACGGGGACGGTCAACCTGCGCGGGCTGCGGCCCTTGCTGCGGGCGGAGTTGCAGTGGGGGATGTATGTCCACGGCCTGCAGCCCGTCGCCGTGTGGCATCTGACGTGGGTGCAGTCCCTCGCGGACGAGTGCCAGCGCCGCGACGTGGTGTCCCTGGCCGGCCTGGAGGCGTCCGTCTTCCACCGCGCCTACCACCAGCGCATGGTTCAGGAGGTGCAGGAAGCTCTGCGGAAGGTCTACTTCACCCCTGCCGACACCCGGGATGCCGGCTACATCGAGACCGAGCACTTCGGGGTGCGCTTCCCGCACCGCTCCAGCTACATCGACCTGACCTGCATCGCCCAGCAGTGGCTGCGCGATCTTTTGTGGGATCACATCGCCGACGTGCTGCGCTCGCCGACCTGCCCGCGCAGCGCCCAGCCGGTGGACTTCGTGCGCCGCGCCGGCGCCGAACTGTCCGGGTTTTTGGAGGCGGAGGCGCCGGGTGGCGGCCACGACCCCACCGTGCTGCGCGGCGAGCACGTCCACCGCTTCGTCGCGGACCTGCGCAACCGCGAACGTCTCGGCCTGGTCTTCCGCGGCCAGGCCCGCCTGGACGGCAGGAAGTCGAAGGTCACCGAGCACATGCGCCGGATGGTGTTCAACTACGGCCGTTCCCTGCTGCGCAGCGCGCTGGACAGCGGCAGCGCCGAGAGAATCGGCCTGGACCGCGCCTTCATCGCCGCGATGCCGGTCGGCGGCCCGGGCACGCCCCGCAGCCGCAACCCCTTCCCCGACGAAGTCGCCCGCGCCCTCGCGGACGAGGCCAACCTGCAGCAACTCGCCGACGGCCACGACCCGCACGACCGCGGCCTCAGGGACATGTGGGAGACCATCATCGTCACCGGCCGGCGCGCCAGCGAGGTCATCCAGCTCCGCCTGGACTGCGTCGGCCGCTACGGCGGACTGCCCCTGCTCTGGCACGACCAGACCAAGGTCGGCAACCTGAACGCGGCCGTCCGCATCCCCGACCATCTCCTGGACCGGCTCGAAGAACGCCGCCGCAGGACCCTGACCCACTTCGCCGACCGGCACGCCGGCCGCCCACCCACTGTTGCCGAGCGCGCTCACCTGGCTCTGTTCCCCACCGACATCCTCAACCCCGAGGGCCAACGCGCCTTGTCCTACACCTGGTTCCACACCGGCTTCCGCGCCTGGGTCGCCGCCCTCGACCTCGGCGGTCACTACGTCGCCCACCAGGCCCGGCACACGCTGGCCACCCGGCTGCTGCGGCACGGCGCGAGCCTGACCCACATCCGCCGCTACCTCGGCCATGTCTCCGACCGCATGGCCGAGCACTACGTCCACCTGACCCAGTCGGACCTGGAGAACGTCCTCCAGCACGTGTGGGTCGCCGGCCCCGGCACCGCCCACCCCGGCGACCTCCTCACCAGCGACACCACCCCGCTCACTCGCGAACAGGCTCAGGCTCTGGCCATCGACCTGTCCCGCCGCAGCACTCCCGCCGAGGGCGGTTTCTGCACCTTCCAGCCCGTCGTCGACGGCGGCGCCTGCCCCTGGAGCCTCGACTGCCACAACTGCGACAAGTTCGTCCTCTCCGGCGCCGACCTGCTCTACTGGCGCCGCAAACGCGAGCAGTGGCGGCTCCTGGCCGAGCGCGCGCCCGACGACGCTACTGCCGACTACCTTCACCGCTACTTCGAACCCACCGCCCGCGCGATCGACGGGCTGGAGAAGGCGCTGGCCGGCCTTGGCCTCCTCGACGATGCCCTAGCCCTGGACCTGCGCAAACCCCAGGACTACTTCCACCGCGTGTGGTCCACCGCCTTCCGTGCCGCCGACCTCGCCGACGCGGGCGGCGACGAGGAGGACGAGCAGAGCGAGTACAGCGATACGTGCGCAGTCGAGGACACCGATCCGGAACAGGACGTCGCATGAACGCTGCCACTGTCCCCGAACCGCGCACGGCGGCGGCCCTGGCGGCTCGCCGCCAGAGGACCGAAGCCGCTCTCCAGCGCGTTCATGAGGCCATCGCCCGGATCCGGCGTGAGAAGGCCCAGGTCAGCGTCGCCGCCATCGCCCGCCGAGCAGACGTCTCTCGCACCTTTCTCTATGGCAACCCCGAGGCCCGGGATGTCATCGCTGCGGCCCTGGCGGAGACCAGCGATCGGCAGACGGCGATCCTCGTCGAGCAGGACGATGAACGCGAGGCGACCTGGCGCGAACGGGCGCTGAATGCCGAGGACGCCCTCAAAGCCGCCCACGCCGAGATCCTCACCCAGCGCACCCGCATCGGCGAACTCTTCGGTCAGATACGCGACTTGGAAGCCGAGTGGACCGAGGAGGCCATCCAGCGGATCACCACCGAGAACACCGCCCTCAAGCAACGGGTCCGTCAACTGACTACCGACAACCGCACCTTCGACGAACGGCTCAAGGCGGCGCGCTCCAACCTCCGTTTCCAAGACCGGCGCGTCGCCGACCTCGAAGCCCGTATCGTCGACCCGGGATCTGCAACGTGATCCAGTCCCGCTGAACGCGGCTTCGGGGAACAATGAGGACGCCTCGTTGTTCCCCGAAGCCGGTGAAGGAATACAAGTTGACTATGCAGTTCCCTGCCCCTGGACACGTAATCGACACCGCGGTGCGGCTCAAGGCTCAGCGCGTCCTCAAGGTCATGTCCACCGATGCCCTCAGAGTGTGGGAGGAGGCCATGGAAGAGGTCAAGGAGGATGCCCTGGGCGAAGGTGTCGTGCTGTCCACTCAGGCATTCAAGGGGAAGTTCGACACTGACGATGAAGTCTGGCTCGGCCCGCGGGAGCTGAACCTGGACAGGTACATGTGCGAAGAGGGCCTGGGCGTTTTGACGATGATCGAGTACGCCATCGCCGGAACCGTCACCCGGTGCGAAGTGATCACGTGTCGTCAGTTCGGTGACGTGGTCCACCGCATGGTGGTCGGGGAAATCGTAGTGGGCGGCACACTAACCAATTCAACGCGTCCGGCGCTCCCCTAAGGGCATGCGGGCTGGTTCAGTCTCGTGGAACGGCCCAGACCGCAGTCACGATGACGACTCCGGGCAACACGAGCGCGGCCTCGGCGAGCGTGTAGACCAGCCACGGAGGCATCGCCGTCCAGTGATCGTACGAGACTCCGACTGCGCATCCGGCCGCTACTGCAAGGAATCCACCTACCGCCACGGTAGTCCTGGATGCCACGCGTACCCGGCCATTGAGGAGGATTTCGTCGCGCCAATGTGTAGACCACTCAGCAGTCGTCGTCACCCCCGGTGGCGGTGGGCTAGGTACTACGGGTGGTGCTGCGGGAAGGGGCTTCCACCAGCAGAAGAAGACAGCCGCCATGAGGGCGACGCCGCTGCCCCAGACCATTGCGGTTGACCATCCAGCAGCGCTTTGCTGGAGAACGGAGTTCTTGAAGGCGTCCGAGGAGACGATGAGCATCAGAGAGGAGAACTGCGCCGAGAACTGGATCAGCCCTCGGAAGAAGACAACTTCGCCGTGCTTGTTGCGGTCATAGGCTGGCAGCAGCCAGGCAAGCGCGATGATCACCACGACAGCGTCGGCCGCGAGGATAGCGCCGGAGAACAACTGCTCCGTGACTGCGCGGATGCATACCAGTTCCCCGGATGTGAGCGCGTACAGATACGACGCCGTCGCCAGGCCGACAAAACAGGGGAGGAGAAGTTTCAGGCCGCGCGAGGCGTGCCCGTCCCCATTGACCGCATTTCTCTGACCGATGACGGTGACCAAGCCGGCGAAAACGAAGCCCGCCATGATCCCGCAGAAGGCACTCATCGATTCCGCAGAGGCTATAGAGCTCCAGTCGATTCCGCCGACGCCACTTTCGCAGGTGTTGGGCGTGAAGGCGGATTGCTTCACGAGTGGTGTCATAGCCGCTGATGATGACAGCCCTACACCGGCCGCACGCTTGGGTCATTGGGATCGTTACGTGCCACTGGGAGCACAGAGGAGCGCACAGACGGCGCGCGGGGGCTGACCGCGCCGTATGCCTCGCATTGTGCCTCCTCCACGTAGACAGGTGGACCGTGCATGGTTCCGCTGGATCCATGAGTTGAGGCAGGTTCCCAACGGCTCGTCCCATGAGACCACCCAGACGAGCTACGCCAGCGATCGCAACTCGCCGCCACAGACATGTAATCTATGAATCGTCGCAGTTCAGAGTCGGTATCCGAGCTCCTGCGGTCGGTAATGTCGAGTACAAGCGCGGCACCGACGCGGGCGTCATCAACCAGGGTCTGTTCTATCTGTCTTGGCTGATGGATCACCGCGCCGAGTTCGGGCATCTGGTCCGCGACCGGCTCGGGGCGACGGCCGCGGCCCAGGTGCTGTGGAGCGCGCACAGGCTGATCTGCGTGGCCGGCGACTTCACCCGCTACGACGCGCACGCCGTACGGGAGCACCGGCGCAGCATCGATCTGGTCCGCTACCGCTACTTCGGTACCGAGCACCTCGGCCTTGAGACGGTGGCTTCGGTTACCGGCCTGGCAGCAGTTCCCGGAGCAGCCCGTCGTCGTACGCCGGAGGCGGCGCGGGTGCGCACGTCGGATGGGGCGATGGCTGAGCTGTCTGCGGCCGTCGACGAAGGCCTGCTCGGTCTCGGGGACGGCATCACCCGGGTGCAGCGCAAGCAGTACCGGGCCTACCAGCGGCTGCGGAACTTCGCCTGCGTCTGCCCGCCGCAGCAGACCAAGCTTCTCGTCTACCTCAAGGCCGACCCGCAACAGGTCGACCTCGTTCCCGGCTTCACCCGGGATGTGACGGGGCTCGGCCACCACGGCACGGGGGACCTGGAGCTGCGGCTGCGTACGGAGCGGGACCTGGAGCGAGCCAAGGACCTGCTCCGCCTCAGCTACACCGCGGTGTAGACCGGCGCATCCCAGTGCACGGGCTGGAGCGGTGGTGCGGGTTGTGCGGTTTCGGTCAGAGCTTCGTGGCGTTGCCTTCCGACGTGACGGTCAAGGGATGGCGGTGGAGTGCTCAATGAGCGGTGTGCCGCCGCGTGGAGGAACCTGTTCAACCGGATGCTCGGCCAGCTGCACCACTGCCTGCAGAAGCGAGAGTTGTTCGACGAACGCACCGCATTTCCCAGCGAACTCGTTGCTGCCGCTCGACGCCTTGGCGACGTGAGGTGTCTGGCGCGTACTCGGCACGTTACGCACCGACCCGAAGTGGGCGACCGCCCTGGTGAGGGCTCTGCTGGTCCTGACGAACCGCGAAGTCTCCTCGTGATCGACGATCTTCGCCGAAGCGCCACGGGCGCCGATGGTGCCGGGTCGCCGCCCGCCGCAAAGGGGGTTTTCTGAACGCCATCCCCTGCGTGAACCGGACCGGGATCCTGGCGTCGCCTCCTGCTCGACTACCCGCACAACGACACACGACATGGTAGGTTATAGGTCGACCACTAATGAAGGAGTGGAAATGACAGTCCAGGAAAATGACGCCGTCCGCCGTGCCGCTGCCCAGCACGCCGTGGCCGAGCACCTGCGCCTCACCGCTGCCGGACACACCGAGGAGTGGGTGAAGTTGTTCGCCCCGGACGCGGTGCTCGAGTTCCCGTACGCGCCGGTCGGCGTGCCCCAGCGGGTAATTGGGCGAGACGCACTGCGCGCGCACATGAGCAACTTTCCCGAGACCTTTGACGTGGAGTTCGTCGACCTGGTGTTCCACGAGACGGTCGATCCGAGTCTGGTGATCGCCGAATTCCGCTCGAAGGGCACGGCGCTGCCGACCGGCAAGCCGTACGAGCAGACATGCATCTCCGTCGTCCACACCGATGACGACGCACGCATCACCCACTACCTGGACTACTGGAACCCGCTGGTGGCGATCGAGGCGCTCACGCCCCACGACGTGCCGTCCGGCTCGGACCGCAGCGTGGCTTTTGGAGGCTGAGGGGAGCCGTGTTTGACTGACGCCCATGCCTGCCGCCGGTACCAGCACGAAGAGCGACGAACGACGTCGGGCCATCGTGGCCGCCGCAGTCGACTGCTTCGCGCAAAAAGGGTTCTACGGTACGACGACGCACGAGATCGCAGACTGGGTCGGCGTCTCTCAGCCGTATCTCTATCGCCTGTACCCGAACAAGGAAGCACTGTTCGCGGCGGTGGTCGACCACGTCTCCGTCGTCATGACCGACACGCTGGTCGCTCACTCGCCGGCGTCGGGTGGGGCCGGGCCGGCGCCCGGGGCGGCGTTGGATGCTGCACGCGGCGCCTATGCCGCGCTCGTCGCGGACCGGAACATCCTGCGTTTCCTCATGCACGCGAACTGTGCCGTCGGCGAGCCGCTGGTGGAGCAGGCCGTGCGCCGGTGCTACGCCAAGCAGGTCGACACCGTTCGGCAGTTGCTGGGCGACGACGAGGCCGTGCGGCGCTGGTTCGGCGCCGGAATGCTCGACAACGTGGTCGCCGTGCTGGGTCTGGCCGACATCGATGAGCCGTGGGCGCACGTCCTCACCGCTCGATGATCCGGCACCGGCAGTTCGGCGCCGACGGCCCCGGGTCTTCCTCGTAGGCCAACTCGGCCAATGGAACTCGGCTTCTTCAGTCGCGGGCGAGCTTCGTCCGGGTCAGCCGCCTCCCGGGCGGGCGTCGGGACGACGGCCACGGCGGCCTCCGCCGCGGCCCTGTCCTGCTCGGTGGGCCGGTTCAGTACCCGGCGATCACGAGCTCCTCCTTCTCGGCCTGGACCTCCTTCAGGTGTATGGCCAACTGCGCAGCGAGCGTGTCCAGTTCGCTGCGGCGAGCCGTGATCCGCTCCAGCTCCCGCATCCCCACCCTCCCACGCGCTCCCGGCGTACCGGCCCGGCCCGGCCCGGCCACGGATCGTAAGAGCGGCACAGCGGTCGGCGCAGCACAAACCGAGGACCACTCCGAACGACATGTCAGACGATCTTCGCCGTGGACACCGGCCGACGACCAGCGCGAGTAGCTCTCCCGACCTCCACACCAGATCCGTGACCAGCAACTTCACGATGCACACCACTCAGCGGGGCTCCTCGCGGTCGATGCGGGCCAGGACCAGGGTGCTCTCGTCGAGGGCATCGAAGCCGTGTGCGGTCAGCAGCCCACGGGCCAGGTCCTGTCGGCTGTCGGTGGGGGGGAGGGTGGCGGTCACAGGGCTGGAGCGGGTGGGGTGGGTGTCGAGGCGGACGTGGGCGTCGATGGCGGGAGCCGTCACGTGGAGGTGCTCTCTTCTGCCGGTGGCCGAACCGCGGGGGTGGGCCACCCGCGGGTCTGAGGGTCAGCGGGAGATGCGGGTTGCGGGAGCCGTGGTGCGCGGCGGGCCGGCCCGGGGCGGGGCCGTGGCCCCGGCGCGCGCCGCCCTGGCCGTGGGGCCGGGGCTGGTGGCGTGGTGCCAGCGGGTGCGCACCGCGGTCAGGTCGGCGAGCGCGCGGCGGCTGCCGGTGATGAGCTGGTGGGGGGTGTTGGCGAAGTCGTCGGTGTAGGCGGTGATCCGCTCGGCGACCGTGCGGGCGCGGGCGAGGAGAGCACGCTGGAGGATCCGTTCGCCCCAGTACTCGGGGGAACCCGTGGGCATGGAGATCAGGTCCATCAGATCGCGGGGGGTGAGGGAGGTGGTGAGCAGCCCGCGGTGCTGGGTTTCGCCGAGGACGGTGACCACATCGACCATGTCGCCGCGGTGGACCAGCGCCGTGACGGACTGCCACAGCGCGGCGTGCAGCGGAGTGGTGAAGTCCTGCGGGGCCAGCCACCGCATCCGCTGCGTCTCTTCTGGACGTGCGATGGCGGTGGCCAGGAGGAGGCGCTCCTCGTCGAGGTCTTCTTCACCGGCCTGCCGGACGACATCCGCGGTCGGGAGGGTGCGGGGCAGCGAGCCGGGATGCGGGGCGAACTGCCCGGCGAGGTCGTCCAAGACCCGACCGAAGGCGTCGGCCCGCGTCAGGACGGCGGTCGCCGGGTCGGGCCCCGTGCTGTCGGTGGCGGTCTGTGTGAGACGCTCGGCATGCAGTCGCAGGGTCCGGCGGGCGTGGTCGGCGCGGATCATCCGGGCGTAGGCCGGCGCGTGCCTGGGCTGCGGGCAGAACTGGATGAGGGCGTGCAGGTAGGGGGCGTCCAGGCCGGGAGCGTCGGGCCGGGCGTTGTCCAGAACCTGGTTGAGCCAGGTGGGGTCCTTGGCGTGGAGGTCCGGGTCGGGAGGCGGAAGAGTACGGATCGCGGTGAACAGGCTCGCGTGGGAGTGGTTGTCGAAGTGAGTGGCGATCAGTGTTCCGGTGTCGGCCAGACGTGCGGGTTCGAGGAGGAGCGCGCCGAGCAGCGCCTGCTCGGCATAGTGGACGACTCTCGGCACTGGTACGAGGTCATCGTCGGCGGGTTCGGGTGTGGGGGGGGGTGCCTCTATGTCCTTCGTCAAGGCACCCCTGTCGGGTTTGGGGTGATTCAGGCTTGCTGGGGTCATGCGGCGAGTTCGACGGCCGC
>NZ_JBIUVD010000014.1:0-258391 GCF_044742785.1 Streptomyces sp. NPDC087844
GGGACGGCCGACCGGCAGACGGACCCGCACCTTCTGCAGCACGGGGACGAACTGCGGGCTGTCGGCGGCCTGTCCCGCGGTCAGGACGAACGACAACGGACGGCACTTGCGGTCCGCGGCGAGATGAACCTTGCTCGTCAGCCCGCCACGGGATCTCCCGAGCAGGGCTTCCTTCAGACGGAGCATGTGCCGTCGTCTGAGGCGCCGCCGCTTTTCCCGGTCGGGGGCGTCGCTTCCGTCCTGTCTGTTCTGTTCCGGCGTGCCGCCCCCTTTTGCCGGGCCCGTTCCTGGTCGGCGGCAGCTTCCTCAAGGGCGCCCATGACCTCCTTGCCGATGCACATCCCGGCGGCATCGTGGTGGGCGCGGGCGGTGGTGGAGTCCACGCTGACCAGGGACAAGTCCGTCTGCCCCCGGCGGGCGGCCTCCGCGATCGTGCCTTCCAGGAGAGCAGAGAAGACCCCGGCGTCCCGCCAGACGCGAAAGCGCCCGTAGACCGTCGGCCACGGTCCGAACTCGGCAGGCATCTCCCGCCACTGGGCGCTGGACCGGAACCGCCAGATCACCCCCTCGAACTGCTCCCGCAGCCGCTCGGGGTACGGGCCGTACTCGCCTATCGGCAGGTACGGCTCGATGAACTCCCATTGCTCGTCGGTGAGTTGCCTACGTGTCACACCCATCGTCCTACCAGGTCCTACCCACGCACGGGACCAAAACCCGAGATTGATCACGACGTCACACAGGCCCTAAGGCGTGCTCAGGGCTGGGTCGGTGGTGATGTTTACGTAAACATGGCGGCGCCGGGATCGTGGCACCCGTCGCAGTGATCGTCAAGGTCTCTCACACGTGACATCCGTTGCCGCGAAGTAGGGCGGTGCGGGCGGCACGGGGGTCCGCCGCGGACGGGTCCGAGCCCGCCCGGGCCGGGGCGCTGCCGCGGAGCCGGGGCTCCTGCAGCGGTCACCCCGCGCCTCGCGGTCCTGTGCCCGGCGCTCGGGGGACGAACGTCGGGAGCCGGGGGGCAGGATCAGCCCTGGTACGGCTGCTGCTGGGGCTGCTGTCCGTGGGTCTGAGCGCTCGTGGCCTGCACCTGCAACTGCTCCGCCTGCTCCTTGCCGATCTTCTGCTGTGCGCCGCAGAACGTGCACTGGGTCGCGTACTTCGTGGAGACGGGGAACAGCGGGACGAAGAACAGGGTGAACTTCGTGACGCGCTTGCTGAGCGTGTGCGCGGCGGGGTTGCCGCACTGGCCGCACACCAGGGTCAGTATCGCCAACTGGTAGAGATATCCCTTGGTGCCAAAGATGATCACGCGGTGATTCCTTTCGGGCGCGCCGTGGCCGGCGTGGCTGGGTGTGCCGGTGAGCGAAGGTGCGTGCTCACCGGTCACGGTCTCGCCTCCCAGTCTCGTGCACGGCGTGCCCGGCGTGCCGGCGTGCTCGGCTGACGGCACTCCCGCTGTCGCGCAGCCGATCCCTGTGCATCAGTGGATCAGATACCCATGGAGGCCATCTCGACCGCCGAGCGGTAGTTGGCCGCCGCGGTCACGACGCAGGCACGGTAGGTGCGGTTGTCCTTCACCGCGAGGAAGTAGTCCTTGAGGTTCTTCCAGTAGCTGAGCAAATATCCGACGCCCGGGACGAAGCCGGCCGGTCGGGGCACGAGGGCGAAGGCCTCGGAACACCGGAGGATCTCCCCGGTCGCCGTGGAGAGCACGTCGGCGACCTCGGGGTTCATGTTCCAGCCGGCGGCCAGGTCCGCGTTCCAGATGGCTGCGGCCATCTCGCGCAGGTGAGCCTCCTCCTCCGGGGTGAAACTGCTCTGGCCGAACGCCGTCCCGACCGCCGCGGTCGAGGTGGCCGGAGTCGCGGCCGGTCCGGCGACGGCCGAGGCCGCGGTGCCCGAGACGCCGAGGAAGAGTACGGCCGCCGTGAGTGCCGCCGCGTACGTGACCTGTCTGCCGCCCATACCGATCGGTCCCCTCTGTGGATGTGCCCGGAGTCTGCCGCCCGGAGCTTGATGCCTGGGGCGTGATGCCTGGGGCGTGATGCCCGGGGCGGACCGACGCTGTCATGTGCCGCACAAAGGGGTCAACGGCGACATCCTGCCAGCCACGCCGACCGCGGCCGACGGGTGCTGCTTGACGGCACGACAGCCGACTGGACGTCAGCCGAGCCCGGTTGTGGATATGAGGGGCAGGAGCGGGCGGTCGGGGAGGGCGGGTACGCGTTCCAGAATGCCGCCCGCGAACACGTCGTACAGCGGCAGTGTCTCCAGGTGGACGTATCCGATGTGGCAGTCGCACAGCTCCTTGGGGCAGGTCCGGGGGCCGAGCGCGGCACGGTAGGAGCCGTCGTAGAGGTTGCCCAGTTCGGTGCGCACGAAATGGCAGCGGCGGACCGTGCCCTCTCCGTCGACCGACAGGACGGACTCGCCGGTGCGGCACGGCATGCCCGCGGAGCGGTGCGGGTGCCGACTGAACGGGAAGAGCGGGTCCAGCTCGGTCCACTCGGCGGCTTGAGTGTCCGTATAGGTGTGTCCTTCGGCGGCGTTGACCCACAGGTAGACGTGTCGCGGCAGTTCCGCGCGCAGCCGGCGCGCGTGCTCCAAGTGGTCGGGTACACCGACGATTCCGACACTGAAACGGACACCGAGGCCGGTCAGGGTGTGCGTCTTGGCCAGGAAACGTTCGTACGGTGTCTGTCCGGGGTGGTAGGTGCACCACAGGGCGAGGGTGTCGAGGTCCGCGTCCCTCAGCCAGTCGGTACGGCAGCTCAGATTGGTCTGGGCGGCTACCCGTTGTACGTGCGGCTGGTTCGACAGTTCCACGAGGGCGCGGCGGTACCAGGAGCGCACCAGCCCCTCGCCCCACGGGGTGAACAGCACCGAGAGACGGTCCTGCCGCTGCTCGCGCGCCCAGCCGCCGAAGCGCTCAAGTGCCGCCCGGTCGGCGCGCAGTTGGGCCGTGGAGTCCCGCCGCTTCGCGAACGGGCAGTACGGGCAGTCGTAGTCGCAGGAGGAGAGGGGGCCGCGGTACAGCAGTGTGAGGTCCACCGGCGCTCACTTCGTCTCGTAGGCGGCCATGGCCTCGCGCACGGCCGGCGAGAAGAACTCGGGGCCGATGGCGTCCGAGTGCGCGAGCCCCTCGGCGGAGAGGCGCAGCAGCTCCGGCCGGGCGTCGTCGAGCCAGCCGCGGCCGACAAGGGTGTCCAGTTCCCCGAAGAAGTCGTCGTACGGGTCCGTACCGAACCGCCGGCGGTAGTCGGTGACGGGCAGGCCCTCCGCCTGGAGCAGTGACTGCAGCAGATGCCGACGCCGTGCCTCGTCCTCGTCGACCCACCTGCCGTGCAGGGCACGGGAGAAGTCCTCGGTGGCGGTGTAGTCGTCGATGATGCCGCGGATCTCCCGCATCGACACCGCGTAGTCGAAGGAGTAGTGCAGCCGCGAGGTGTACGAGCGTGCGCCGCAGCCCAGGCCGATCATGCCGTCGGTCTGGCACGCGTAGTCGTCCGGCCCCTGCGGCGGTGCGTCGGCCCGCCGGAACATACGCATCGACACCTGCTCGTACCCGTGGGAGAGCAGATGGTCGCGCCCCTCCCGGTAGCGGCGCAGCCGTTCCTCGTCCCACTGCCGGTCGGCCGTGCGTCGGTCGGTGTGGCGGTCGAGGCCGGTGAGCGGACGTATGTAGAGGGGGTAGAGGTAGATCTCCTCGGGGCGCCAGGACAGAGCCGCGTCGAGGGAGTACCGCCAACTGGTCGCCGTCTGACCGTCGATGCCGTAGATCAGGTCGATGTTCAGGACCGGGACGCCGGCCTCGCGGATGCGGGTCAGTGCCGCCTCGACGTCGCTTCTGCGCTGAGGGCGTACGGCGGCGCGGGACTCCTCCTCGACGAAGCTCTGCACGCCGAGGCTCAGGCGCGTGGTTCCCCGTTCCGCAAGGACGGCCAGCCGGTCGGCGGTGGCGGTGGACGGGGAGGCCTCCACGGACAGGGGAATGACCCGCAGGTCCACGCCCATCTCCTGCTCGACGATGTCGCACAGCCGCTCCAGCTCGGCGGCCTCCAGGTAGGTCGGAGTGCCGCCGCCGAACGCCGCGTTGGCGAAACGCGGCGGCTCCTCGTCACCCAGAGCCTCGCGAACGGCGGCGGCCTGACGCCGTACGGCGTCCAGATAGCGGCCTGTCAGCCCGTCCGGCGCGCCGATGCGGGTGAAGAGGTTGCAGAAACCGCAGCGGATCTCACAGAACGGGATGTGCAGGTACAGCGAGAGCGCCTGCCGGGACTCTCCGGCCCACAGGTCCGCGAGATGGGGATGGGGGGCGAGCGGCCGGTAGGCGGTCTTGTGCGGATACGCGTATGTATAGCTCTGGTAGGGGCGCGGCAGAGCGACGGGGGTGCCCATGGGGGTGCCCACGGAAGTGCGTGCGGGAATGTCGGCGGAGGCGTCCGCGGCGGGGCTCGCAGCGGTGCCCGTGGAGGTGCCCGCGGAGGTGACGACGGTCATGTGGGCGGCTCCAGGAAGAAGTGGCCGTAGGGCACGGTCCACACGGATTCATGGCCGAGGCGGTGGCCGGTGTAGCCGTCGTCCCCGTAGGCGGTGCCGTGGTCGGAGCAGACGATCGCGAAGCAGCGACGGCGCGAACTCATCGCGCTGAACAACCGCCCCACATGGCGGTCGATGTACTCCAGCGCCGCGGCGTGGGTGCGGCGGCTGTCGCCCGTCTCACGGGTCGCGCCGGGAAGGTGGAACCAGTTCGGCTGGTGCAGCGCGGAGGCGTTCAGGAAGAGGAACAGCCGCTGCTGCCGCGGCAGTTCGGCGACCGTCTTCTCCGCCCGTGCCACCTGCGCCTCGAAGGAGGTCGGAGAGGCCACGGAGAACTCGGGCTCCCAGTGGCTCTCCTGGAAGTAGCCGGGCAGTACGTCGCCCAGAGCGCCCTGCTTGTTGAAGAAGCCGACGCCGCCGATGCACACCGTGCGGTAACCGCGCGCGGCCAAGGCGGACACGAGGTCCGGGGTCTCGAAGACGAACGTGCGGTCCGCCGTCGTCTCGCTGCCCGCGAACCGGGCCGCGAACAGCCGCGGATGCGGTCCTGGCCCGGCCGGCGTGGGGAGGAAGCCGGCGAACATCGCCTGGTGGGAGGCGTAGGTGAAGTTCCCCGGCGCGTGCCGCTTCTCCCAGGTGCCGCCCGGGAGATGGGCGGTGAGGTGGGGCAGCCGGCCGGCCGCCGCGAGCTCGACCGCCACATCGTGCCGGAGGGTGTCCAGAGTGAGGAGCAGCAGGTCGTCCCGGCCCACGACCTCGTTCATGTCCGGTGTGGTGGTGGACGTACTGGGCGTGGTGTCAGTGAGGTCGGCCGAGGGCGGTACGGGGTCAGGCTGTGGCATGGGCTGTCCTTGGCAGATCGTGCGGTGTCGCGGGCGGGCCGGGCTCCCTGGTCGGTGCGGCGGGCGCGGGGCGCGGGCCGCGGCACCAGGAGCCCGCCGCGGCTGTCTGCGCGGCGTACGTGTCCCTGCCCTCCGCCCCACTGCCCGGCAGGCCGGTGAGGCGGGGGAGCAGGTCACCGAACGCGTTGACCTCGCCGACGGCGAAGCGACGCCAGCCGATGGCGGGCAGCAGGTCGACGCCGACGCACAAGGTGCCGGGGAAGCAGGCAGCGGCCTGCTCACTCACCTCGATGGCCGTGGTCCACCGGTCGCCCGCCAGCGCGCGCACGGCTGCCAGATCGCCACGCGTCCCGCCGAGATGGAGGTTGGTCAGCGGGGTACGGCTGGTGCGGACCACGGCGTGGGTGGCCCGGCCGGCCACGACCACGATGCGCAGATCGGCCGACCGGCCGCCGAGGGAGGCCTTCGGCAGCCAACGTTCGACATGCAGCCCGTCGGGGGCCAGGGTGTCGACGATCGCGGCGATCTCCGGCTCCGACGTGTAGCGGCGTACCCGCAGTGAGTTGTACAGACGACCGTCCTCGGTGCGCTCCACCGAGGTCGTCGCACGGATCCGGCCCGCAGCAGCGGTCTCGACGGCCAGGACACCGGAGGCGGACGAGCCGTGGGCGAGCTTGACGAAGGCACGCCGCATGCCCGCCGCCGCCATGAGGTCCCGTACGTCCGACCAACCCCGGAGCGGCGCGAGGTGGTCGGCACCGGACGTGGGGGACGGCGGCACCGGCACGTCCGCGCGCGCGAGCCGGTCGTGGCACAGCCGTTTGTCGAACATCACGGCCAGCTCCGCCGGGTCGTCGAGCCGGACTCCGCCGCGCAGCGAGGCGACGCAGTCCAGGAACCGCGCGTACCACCGCGCGGAACCCTCCACCCGCGTCGGATCGTCCGCTCCGCGCAGCATGGCGTCCACGTCGGCGTTCTCACCGGGGGAGTCGAGGCGGACGATCTCGTCGTCGGCGAAGTCGTGTCCGCCGTCGCGCAGGACGTCGAGCCACTCGACGACCCGGGGTGTGCCGTGGCCGGCGGCCTCGGCGGCCGTGGCGAACAGGCTCGCCCTGCGGTTGTCCCCGTTGGCGACGACCACCCACTTCGGTGGTGCGTCCGCCGATCCCGTACGGCGCATGCCGTTTCCCCCTCCCTGGTCCGGACTTCGCGGCGCGCTACTCGCCCACCGCGACGAAACGCCAGACCTCGCCGTCGCCGTCCTCGTCGGACTCGGCGTCGTCCTCGTCGATGTCGACCTCCACACCCGCGGGTTCGAGGGTCTCCAGCAGCCGGGTCCGCAGGGCGGGGCTGAGGTAGTTGTGGTGGAGGTCGAGCTTCTTGAGGTGCGTCAACGGCTGACCGGTCAGCAGCGCCGTCGCGCCGTCGTCGGTGAGCACACCCATGGAGACGTCGAGTTCCTCCAGGCGCGCCACCACCGGAGCGGACGCGAGAGCGGAGCAGATGGCGTCCTGGATCTCGCTGTTGTGCAGGGCGAGCCGGGTGAGGGTGGGCAGCCTGGTGCCGGCGAAGAAGGGTTCGAGGTCGGCGATGTCGCAGTCGCCGCCGTACTCGGAGGTGCCGAGCCACAGGTCGAGTTCGACGAGGGCGGGCAGGTCGCAGGCGGCGATGCCCCGCACCGCTTCGACGGGCAGACCGCCGGTCTCGACGGTCAGCTTCCGCAGCCGCTCATGACGGACGGCGGGGAAGACCAGTCCGTTGCCGCCGCGGACCCCGAACTCCTCCAGGTCGGGGAAGGCTTCGAGGAGCGGACCCATGTCGCCCTGGGTGATCCAGGAGATCTCGGCCTCCTCCATCACGATGTCACCGACGAACAGCCCGCGCAGGGCGGGCAGCCGGTCGCGGGCCGCCACCAGCGCCTTGACCACCTCGTCGGGGGCGGAGTCGTACACGTCGCTCCACGCGCCCACGACGATCGCCCGCACCCGCTCGGTGTCGACGGCCGCCAGGAAACGGCCGAAGGCCTCTTCCCAATGCTCGTCGGAGTCGTAGGAGTTCACCGCGATGTGCCAGGCCACGGACTCGGGCGACGGAAGCGAGGCCGCGTCGGGCGTCGGGTCGTCGAGACCCGGGAAGCTGAAGGCCGGCAGGCCGTGGAACTCCTGGAGGTGGTCACCGATGGTCATGCGCGCCTGCTCCTTCGTGCTGAAGTCGGTGGGTCGGCAGTCGTGGGTCCTGATCCCGGCGCGCGCCGACCGCATCCAGGTACCGGAGTTCTACCAAGCCCCACTGACAACGCATGGATCAGGGGTCCTCCTGCCGCACCCGACCCGCTGTCCTTCTGCCGTCCGACTGGTGTCCGGCCGCGGTGGCGCGCCACGCGGGCTGGTGGTGGCCGTACGAGAAGGTGGCGGTCATCAGCGAACGCCCCCTGACGCTGCACCGCGACGAGGCCGGACGCCTGGACCGCGGCGACGGCCCGGCACTGGGCTACGGGGACGGGTTCGAGCTGTACGCGTGGCGGGGGATGCCCGTCCCACGCGACTTCCTCGACGAGCTGACGAGACTGACTCCCGAGCGGATCCGCGGCGAGGAGAACGCCGAACTGCGCCGCGTGATGCTGGAGTACTACGGCTACGACCGCTATCTGGACGAGTCCGGCGCGGTCCCCGTCCACCGCGACGAGACGGGCGTGTTGTGGCGGGTCCGACTCGTCGGTGACGAGGACGTGATGATGGTCGAGGTCGTCAACTCCACACCGGAACCGGATGGTACGAGCCGCACCTACTGGCTGAGGGTGCCGCCGTCGACCCGCACGGCCCGCGAGGGCGTGGCATGGACGTTCGGCGTCGGCGCGGAGGCCTACGAGCCGTTGCAGCAGACATAGGAACTCGGGCCTCGGGAGAGCGGGTCAGGGAGTCGGTGGCGGGTCGTCGGAGCCGCGCTCAAGCCTGATGTCGACGGCGACGGGGAGGTGGTCACTGCCGGTGGCGGCCAGGGTCCGCACGTTCGACACGGTGGCCGAGCGGGTCAGGACCTGGTCGATCCGGGACACCGGGAAGGAGGCGGGCCAGCTGAAGGCGAAGGCCTGCCCTGTCCAGTCCGTACGGTCCATCCGTGAGGTCACCGGAGCCAGGCCCCGGTCGTCCAGGGTGCTGTTCAGGTCACCGAGCAGGATCACTCTGTCCAGCTTCTCGGCGGCGAGGGCCGCTCCCAGCAGGCCTGCGCTCTCGTCCCGCAGAGCGGAACCGAGACCGCTCCAGCCGAGGCGGACCGAGGGCAGATGGGCGACGTACACCGCGATGTCGCCCCACGGAGTGCGAGCCGTGGACCGCATCCCGCGGCTCCAACCCTCCTCGATCGCCGCCGGTTTGATGTCCAGTCGGCGCACGTCCGACAGGGGATGCCTCGACCACAGTCCGACCGTTCCTTCGACCGCGTGGTGGGGGTAGTGCGATGCCAGGACTCTCTCGTAGGCCGGCAACGCGGCAGGGGTCAGCTCTTCCAGGGCGACGAGATCCGGTGCGGCCTCGATCAGGGCGACCGCGGTGCCCGCGGGATCGGTGTTCACGTCACTGACGTTGTGCTGCACCGCGGTGAGGTCGTGCGCGCCGCGGCCCGCAGGCAGGAGCCGTGCGCCGAACGACTGCCCCCACACGGCCACGGGCAGCACCAGGGCCACCAGTGCGATCGCCGAGCGGCGCAGCAGAGCGAGCACCAGCAACAGGGGCACGGCCAGGCCGAGCCAGGGCAGAAACGTCTCCAGCAGGCTGCCGAAGCGGCCCACCGTGTTGGGCACCACCGAGTGGAAGGCCGACAGGGCGGCGGTCAGTACGGCGAGAGAGGCGAGCACACGCCCACGCGTCCAGGACGACCGGCCGTCCGCGTCCGGGCCCCAAGGCCGCCGAGAAGGGCGTCGCCGGGGAAGCCTCCGATGCCATCGGCCGGGCACCGCGGCCTTCGTTCTCGTCGCCGCACTGCCGTTCGCCGTCCGCTCCACCAGGCCCCACCCGTTTCTGTCCCGGGATCCCGTATCCGTTCCGGAACCGTCCGTCGCCCCACGTCATGCGCACGACGTGCCTGTGGCGACGCACAGCGCGGTGGTATGGGTTCCGGCAGCGGTCCCCGCGCACCGGGGGAGGGCGGGACAGCCGCACGCTCACAGGCCCGTCGGAGCGAAGCTCCGACGGGCCTGTGAGCAGGTGCCTTGGCGGCGTCCTGTTGCTCAGAGACGACCGCCGCTGAGACGGGAGAGCGGGCCTCGCTGCCGCAGACCGGCACGCCGGCCCACGGTGTAGGAGCAGAGGACCACAGCCGCGGTGGCCGCGCCGGCGCCGGCCGCCACGACCTTCCTCGCCTTCAGGAGGGTCCAGGCAAGGCCGGCCTTCCCGACTGTCTGCTGAGCGGCCGTGGAAACACCGCCCTGCACCGTCCTGGCCGTTGCCTTGGCCTTCTGCGACGCGACTCCGCCGAGGTTCACCAGGGCTTCCCTGCTGCCACGGCCGACGGCCCCGGCAGCGTCCCCGGCGTTCTTCACCGCCTCGGTGGCGGCCTTCTGTGACTCCTTCGCGGGCGCCGTGGCACCTTCGGTCACGGTGGTCTTCGCCGCTCGCGCATGCGCGGTGGGCGACTGTCCGTTCGTGGTTTTGTTGTTCGCTCCAGCCATGAACACCGGGTATCCGGCTCTGCGTTCGGCAAACGGGGATTGTGTTCCACGTCTTCACATCTTCACATCGCTCGCGTGTGCGGAGCGGGGCGCCGATGCTGCTAGACTCGATCTTGAGCGAGCCGCCAAGTGCGGGCGCGTCTCGCGTCGGTGGTCCAAGGAAAGACGCCCCGCTTCCTGCGGGGAAATGCAGGTGCAAGGCCTGCCCGGCGCTCAACAAGACCCCATCCGTGTTCCGCGGGTGGGGTCTTCGCGTTGCTTGAGGGCGGGCCGCTCGGTCGAGGTCAGCGCCGTCCGCGCAGTTTGCCCAGCAGTCGCTGGGCCTGGGCCCGGCGTCGCGGATCGGCGGAGGCACGGCGTGCCTGCTCGATGGTGCGCCGTCCCTGCGGGCTCCGGGCGAACTGCTTGATCTTGTTGATGATGCCTGCCATGGCTCTACTCCTGGGCCGGGGGCGGTGGTGCGGTCCGTGCACAGCTCCGTATACCCCGCCAGGGGGAGACAACAACGGCAACAGGCCGCCGCTCTTGCCCGGACCTCTTTCGCGGAACCTCAGGACAGCGGTGCGAGACACCCGCGTCACGGGGCCAAGGTGTCGGTGAGGTGCACGGCGTAGCCGTCGTCCTCCATGAGGAGAACGGTGACGCCGAAAGGGGAGGGGTGGTCGAGATCGAGCGGGGTGAAGGAGTACGTGAGGGCGGCCTGGATCGGCGGGGCCAGCTCGCCACCGGGCTGCGGTCCCGGGGCGGGGAGCCACAAGGGCTCGGCCGTGTCCGGACCCTCGGGTGAGGAGTCCACCGGCCGGTGCGTGCAGGGGAGTCGATGCAGTACGTGGCCGTCCTTCGTGGCGTGCACCAGATTCAGACAGGGTGCCGGCCCGATCACCGGAAGCCCGCATGCGATCGCGACGTTCTGGGTGTCCCAGGCGAGCACGACCTCGTCCGCGCCCGCCGCCGCGGCGACGTTCGAGAGCTCGACGATCGCGGTCATGGCGTCCTCGCCGGTCTCGGCCGGGCGCAGCCAGACGAGTCCCACCAGTTCGCCGCGGACCAGCGGCATGATGACCGGGCGGGGTGCCCTCCCCTGAGCCAGATCCGCGGTGTACGCGTTCTTCATCGATGCGACCAGTGCGTCCCACGTCTGCGTGTCCACGGATTCCCCTCACCAACAGCCTGTTCACGAGCGACGCAGAGCCTGTCACGGTGGCCCGGTCCTGCGCCAGCGGCCCCGGCCGGGAGCACGCGGAGCACGGCCGGCCGCAGGTGGACTACTGAGCGGACTGTTCGAGGTGGTCGGTGACGAGCGTGGCGAACTCGTCGGGGCCGGCCAGGCGGATGCCGAGCGTCTCGGCCTTGGCGCGCTTGGATCCGGCGCCCTCTCCCGCCACCACCAGGGTGGTCTTCTTGGAGACGCTGGACGAGGAGCGCCCTCCGGCCCGTTCGATGAGTTCGTTCATCTGGTTGCGGCTGAGCTTCTCCAGTACGCCGGTCATCGCGCCGGTCACCACCACCGTCATCCCGCTCAGCGGCCCGTCCGCCGGTGCCGGCCCCTTCGAACCCTCCGCACCCTCGGGACCTCCTGAGCCGGCCGAGCCCTCGGCGTCCCGGTCGCTGCCCGAGGCGCCCTCGGAGTCCTCGGCCGTCGGCGCGCTCGGGGGAGTGGCGCCGGGCTCGGTCATGTTCACCCCGGCGGCGACGAGTTTGTCGATGAGCGGGGCCAGTTCGGCGAGTTCGGAGACGATGGACGGGGCCTTCTCCGTACCGATGCCCTCGACCTGCTGCATCGACACGGCGTCGGCCGCGCGGACGTGGTCCATCGTGGCGAAGTGACGGGCGATGCGGCGGGACATCGACCGCCCCGTGCCCCGTACGCCGAGCGCGCACAACACCCGTGACAGCGGGCGTCCCTTGGCCGTGGTGAGCGCCGCGAGGAGGTTGTCGGTGCTCGTCCCACCCATCCGCTCCAGATTCAGGAGCTGGTCACGGGTCAGGGTGAACAGATCCGCGAGATCGGTGACCAGGTTCGCTTCGACGAGCTGGACGACGCGGGTGTGGCCGAGGCCCTCGATGTCGAGCTGATCGCGGCCGGCCGCGTACGAGAGGGAGGCGACCAGATGGCAGTTGCGGCCGTTCTCGCAGCGCCAGCGCTGCTCGCCGGTGTCGATGCCGCTCCCGCACCGCGGGCACACCTCGGGGAAGACGATGGGCTGTTCGTCACCCGTGCGCAAGTGGGCCACGGGCGCCTCGATACGGGGGATGACGTCACCGGCTCGGTGGACCATGACGTGGTCGCCCAGGCGCAGATCGCGCCGGGTGATGTCGGCCGGGTTGTGCAGGGTGGCGTAGGTGATGGTGGCCCCGTCGATGACGACCGGTTCGAGTACGGCGCGTGGGGCGATGACGCCGGTGCGGCCCACGTTCCACTCGACCTCAAGGAGCCGGGTGATCTTCTCCACCGCCGGCAGCTTGTAGGCGATGGCCCAGCGCGGGGCGCGCGAACCGGATCCGGCGGCCTGCTGGTCGGCGGCCAGGTCGGCCTTGATGACGATCCCGTCGATGCCGAACGGCAGCGAGGCGCGCAGCGCGGCGATCTCCCGCACCCGGGCCAGGACCTGCTCGGCCGTCCCTGCGGTGGTGCCGGGCACGGCGGTGCCCGCGGTGGTGTTCACCCCGAGCCCGGCGGCACGGTCCATCAGCTCGCTGTGGGACAACTCGCGCAGCCGCCCGGCCGGCTCGGCGTCCGTGTCCGGCAGGGGCAGCAGACCGTAACCGAAGAACGTCATCGGCACGGTGTAGGCACGCTCCCTGGCTCTCAGGGTGCCCGCCGAGGCGCCGCGCGGATTCGCGAACGGCTGTCCGCCGTGCGCCGTGCGCACCTCGTTGGCGTGCTCGAACTGGGCCGTGGTCATCAGGACTTCACCGCGCACCTCCACCGTCACCGGCTCGGTCAGGACCTCGGGCAGGCCCTCGACGGTGCCGATCGCGTGCGAGACGTCCTCCCCGGCCGTGCCGTCCCCACGGGTGATCAGCCGCTCCAGGCGGCCGGCCCTGTACCGGGCGGCGACCGCCAGGCCGTCGAGCTTCGGTTCGACGCTGAACCGCTCCACGTCATGGCCGACGCGCCGGGCCAGCGACGCGGTCCAGGCGGTGAACTCGTCGGCCGAGAACACATTGTCCAGACTGAGCATCGCCACCGTGTGCGGCACATCGCCGTCCACCGCGCCGCCGGCGACCTTCCCGCTCGGTGAGCCGGGCAGCACCTCGTCGGGATGCTCCGCCTCCCAACCGGTGATGGCCCGCACGAGCCGGTCGTAGGTGTCGTCGTCCATCGGCGAGGTGCCGCCCGTGTAGTAGGCGGCCGATGCCTTCACGGCGTCCTCGACGGCCTGCGCGTAGGCGACGGCGTCCACGATCACTGCAACTGGTGAGGTCATGCAGGTCATCCTGCCCGCCACCACTGACAACGGCTCCGGATCGGGCTGCGGACACGGCGTGATCCAATGGGGGATGGCATCGTTCTGGACCGGTGAACGAGTACGACTGCGCGGTATCGAGCCCGACGACTGGACCGCGCTCATGCGCCTCGCGGTGGACGAGGAGCGCCTGGGCGACCTGGTGCAGCCTCCCCGCTCCGCCGAGGGACATCGTGCCCGGGCGAAGGAACTGGCGGTCGCCGGGCCCGACAGTGACTGCTTCACCTTGGCGGTCGAAGCGCTCGACACGGGACAACTGGCCGGTGTGGTCGGCTCGCACCACGCCGACGCGCGCGCGGGCTGGTTCGAGTACGGCATCTCCCTGGGCGCGGAGCACCGGCGCAAGGGATATGCGACAGAGGCCGCGGCACTGCTGCTGCGTTACATGTTCGCCGAGCGGCGCTTCCACAGATGCCAGGCGCGGGTCTTCGCACACAACGAGGCATCGCTGTCACTGCAACGCAGACTCGGTTTCATCGAGGAGGGGCGTCTGCGCGACCATGTGTTCTTCGCCGGCCGGCATCACGACGTGGTCATGATGGGCGTACTCGCCGAGGAGTTCACCCCGCCGCACCCGGCCGGTCGAACGGTGCTGTGACCGGCCGCGGACGCCTTGTGCCGTCGGCGGCCCCGGCACGCGATGGCGTACGCGAACGGGCGCCAGTGAGCGTGCCGGCAGCCTCGGGGCAGGGCGCCGACGAGGAAGGTCAGCCGGCCGCCGCGGCGGGCTCGGCCTCGGCGGTGGCCTCGGCGGTGGCGGTGTAGAAGACCGAGGAGCCCTGCTTGTTGCGCTGGGCGCTGCTCCTGGCGACCAGGTTTTCGAGGGTGGTGCGCACGACGGTGGTCTTGATGGTGCGCTCCGGGTGGGCCGCGGTGAGCGCGGTGGTGATCTCGGCGGCGGAGCGCGGCTCGTTCTGCGCTTCGAGGTGGCCGCGGATCAGGTCGACGAGGCTCGGCCGATCGGTTGTCCTCGGCGCCTTGGCCGCGGTCTTCCCGGTCCCGGGCTTCCTGGCCTCGGCCTTCTTCGCGCCCGTGGCGGTCGCCTTCTTCGGCTTGGCGGCCTTGGACTGCTTGGTCCGGGCGGAGGACTGACTCGGCACGGAGGGCGCGGCGGGGGTGGCCGCGGCGACGGGACTCGTGCCACCCAGCGCCTGGTGCATGTTCACCAGCACCGTGTGGTCGTGCTGCAGAGCCAGCAACTGCTCCTGCAGGGCCGAGATGTCCGTCGCGATGCGCTCCTGCTCTTTGCTGTTGCGCTCCAGGTCGCTGGTCACCTGTGCGATGTACTGCGAGGTGAGTTCTGTGGTGGAGATCTGGTTCTCAGACATGAGTGGAGCCTTTCTCGGTCCGCCGGAACATGTGCGAAAGGGGGCCGCACGTCCGTGCGTGAGTGGAGAGCGGGATGGTGTCTGTCGGGGCTGGTCCGTCCGAAGGACTCAACTGCGCGCTTTGCGCCAGTGTAGAGATAGTACGCATGGGTGGAACGGGCTGTTTCCGATGAGTGCCTGTGCCGGCTAGTGAGTCCGCGATCCAGGTGTGCTGCCGCCGGCCTCGGTCCAGAGGTCGGTGTGCCAGTCCAGGTGCCGGACGAGGTCGTCGTCGCCCGGCCGCGACACGGGGGCTCCCCGGCCGGGCCGGGGTGGCGGGGGAGTGCCTCGGGAGATGTTCCCGCTGACGGTGACGTTCTCCTCGACGCGCGGGCGGCGGAGTGACTCGTAGTGGGAGAGCGCGGCCTCGGTATCGGGTGCGTCGCGCAGGGACTTCGCGAGAACGACCGCGTCCTCCAGTGCCATGGAGGCTCCTTGTCCGGTCGCGGGGGAGGCGGCGTGGGCCGCGTCACCGATGGTCAGGACGCGGCCGGAGCGCCAGGGTGTACCCGTGGGGAGCTCCGTGGCGTTGGTGACCATGAGGCGGTCGGTGGTGGCCGCGACGACACCCGCGGCAGGGGTGGTGTCCTTGCGCAGCAGCGGCAGGAGCAGCTCGCGCCAGTGACCGGGTGTGCCGTGGGCGATCGCCTCGGCGGCCAGGGGCTCACCGGCCACGCGCGCGAACCAGTACGTCTCCCCCACCGGCGACACCGCGTAGCCGAAGGCGGTCCCGCTGCCCCGCACCATGGTGATGCGCTCGCTCTCCCCGGCGTTCTCCTCGGCCAGGAGCGCGTCGTCGGTGCAGCCGTAGAAGACGCGTTGTCCCGCGTGACGGGGCCGCACGGCAGGGGCGAATCCGTGCCGTACGACGGAGTTCAGTCCGTCCGCTCCGACGAGCAGGTCACCGGTCGCGGTACTGCCGTCGGTGAAGTGCGCGGTGACCGCGTCCGGGGTGTCCCGGACGGACACGAGGTGTGCTCCGTGCCGGATGTCGATGCCCCGGCGAGCGGCCTCCGCCTGCAGCGCGGTGGCGAGTTCGCCACGGTGCAGGCACCGGTACCGCAGGAGTGGGTCGCCGGCCTCACCGAGCGGTACATGGGCCACCACGGCGCCCGTGTCGTCGAGGACACGCATCGAACGCAGGGGGAAGCCGACCGCCGCGACCGCGGCGGAGGCGTCGATCTGGGCGAGGGCCCGCATGCCGTTGCTCGCGAGGGTGAGGAACGCCCCGATGTCCTCGGCCGAGTCGGGATGAGTCTCGTACACGGTGACGTCCGAACCCGCCTTGTGCAGAGCCAGCGCGGCAGCCGTGCCGGCGATCCCACCACCGATGACAAGTGTGTGCACCACGTCGTATTCCCCACTCGTACGTGTACGGAGCCTGGGTGGCACTGTATGCCCGCACCTGCATGTGTGCCTCCCGCGAGGCATGAGGGCTGTGGCATGCCGTTGACGGAAGGGGAATCCGCTCACCGACTTCGCACATGCGTAGAGGTGTACGGGCCGCAAAACACTTGGACTCAGCGGGTGCCGTCGCGGGACAATCCCAGTTCCGGCCCACCCGTACTCGCACCTGTTGTCGGCGTGCGGCAACGGCGATCGACCGGGGAAACGGGCGACGGGCCGCCTTACGACCACTCGGGGGTGGGATGGGATCGCCTGGGACACACAGGGTGCAACCGCGCAAGGGTGCGGTGCTTCTGGCACTTCGTCACTACGGACGGGAACTGGCACGGTTACGGCTGTTCTCGGTACCGGCCATGCTGCTGCCGGCGATGGGCAACATCGGCATCAACTACATCGCGCCGCTCATCGTCGCGAAACTCGTCGCCAGGATCGCCACCGAAGGCGGCATCACCGTCACCGAGGCGCTCCCCTACGTCCTCGGCTTCGCCGGTGTCCTGTTGCTCGGGGAGACGCTGTGGCGCCTGGGCCTGCACTGCCTGAACCGGCTCGCCGCCCGCGGTATCGAGAACCTCTACGTGATCGGCATGGACGAGCTGTTCGCCAAGGACGCGGCCTTCTTCCACGACAACTTCGCCGGGTCGCTGACCAAGCGGGTGCTGAGCTTCGCCTCCCGGTTCGAGGAGTTCGTCGACACGCTGACGTTCCAGGTCGTGGGCCGCGTGGTGCCACTGGCGTTCGGCTCGGTGATCCTCTGGCGGTACGAACCGCTGCTCGTGGTCGGCCTGTTGACCATGCTCGTGCTGACCGCGCTGTGCGTGGTGCCTCTCATCCGCCGTCGCCAGGCACTGGTCGACCGGCGCGAGGAGGCCATCGCCCGGGTGTCGGGTCATGTCGCCGACAGTCTGATGAACATGGACACGGTCCGCGCGTTCGCGGCCGAGGAACGTGAAGCCGCCGAACACCGGTCCCGGGTCGCCGAGTCACGGCGGCTCACCCTGCGGGCGTGGGACTACGGCAACCTGCGCATCGACACACTGGTCGCACCCATGTCCGTACTCACCAACGCGCTGGGCCTGTTGCTCGCGGTCGCCCTCGCCGGCGGCGGGCACGGTGTGGAGGCGGTCGTGGTGTCCTTCACGTACTACTCGAACGCGACGCGGATCATGTTCGAGTTCAATCAGGTGTACCGCCGCCTGGAGAGCTCGATGACAGAGGCCGGGCAGTTCACCGAACTGCTGCTCATGCCGCCGACCGTGCTGGACCCGGTGCCGCCTGAGCCGCTGCTGTCCAGGGCCGCCGACGTCCGCTTCGAGGAGGTGACCTTCGCCCACGCGGGGGCGGGGCCCCTCTTCCAGGGGCTCGAACTGGCGGTGCCCAGCGGGACGAGGATCGGTCTCGTCGGCCGGTCCGGCGGAGGCAAGACCACACTCAGCCGGCTGCTGCTGAGGATGACGGACCTCGACGCCGGCCGGATCCTGATCGGGGGGCAGGACATCAGCAGGCTGCGCCAGGCCGAACTGCGCAGCCTGATCGCCTATGTGCCGCAGGATCCGGCGATGTTCCACCGCTCGCTGCGGGACAACATCGCGTTCGCCCGCCCGGACGCCACGGACGGGGAGATCCGGCGCGCGGCCGAGACGGCGCACGTCACGGAGTTCGCCGACGCCCTGCCGGACGGCTTCGACACCATGGTGGGTGAGCGCGGGGTGAAGCTGTCGGGCGGACAGCGCCAGCGGGTCGCGCTCGCCAGGGCGATCCTGCGTGACGCGCCGATCCTGCTGCTCGACGAGGCCACCAGCGCCCTGGACTCCGAGAGCGAGGTCCTGGTCCAGGAGGCGCTGTGGAGGCTCATGGAGGGACGGACGGCGCTCGTGGTGGCCCACCGGCTGAGCACGGTCGCCACCATGGACCGGCTTGTCGTCCTCGACCGCGGACGCATCGTCGAACAGGGCACCCACCAGGAACTGCTCGCCTCGGCCGGCGCCTACGCCAAGCTCTGGCAGCACCAGTCCGGCGGCTTCCTCGACGACGGCCCCACCCGGGCGACCGTGCACTGACCGCACTGACCGCACTGACCGCACTGACCGCACGCGACCCGTCGGTGGTCGGTGCGGTCGGTGCGCTCAGGTCTGTGTGCGCCGCACGCACTCCGTGACCACGTCGCCCAGGCTTCCGGTCCGCTCCAGGATCTCGCGCTGGACCCGGGCGCCGTTGCCGTCACGCAGCAACTCCGCCGCGGCCGTGTGCACACGGTCGGTGTCACCGCTGTCGTCCAGGGCGGGGCCGACATGTTCCAGCAGTGCGCGCACCACGTCCCCGGCCGGTGCCGGGCGCATGGTCGACGGGTGCAGCAGTTCCCCCTCAAGACCCGACCGTGCGGCCCGCCAGGCGGCCAGGCGCAACAGCTCCACGGGGTGCGCCGCCGGTGCGGTTCCCGCACGCCACTCGCGCGCCGCCGTCTCGACGAGTCCACGGGTGAGGGTGGCCAGCAGGGTCGCGGTGCTCGCCTCCAGGCAGACGTCCGACACGCGTATCTCGACGGTGGGGTACCGCTCGGCGATCCGGGCGTCGTAATAGACCATGCCCCTGTCCTTCAACACCCCCGTGGCCACCATGTCGTCGACCCGCCGGTGGTAGGCGTCCGCCGTACCGAAGAGTTCCGTGGGACCGGCCATCGGCCAGCGCATCCACACCCGGCTCCGGTAACTGCTGTAGAGGCTGTCCTTTCCCTGCCAGAACGGGGAGTTCGCGCTGAGCGCGGTCAGCACGGACAGCCAGGGGCGAATGCGGTCGAGCACCGCGGCGCCCTCGTCGTCGGATTCCACCGACACATGGATGTGGCAGCCGCAGACGAGCTGCTCCTGAGCAGGCAGGCCGAATTCCTCGATCATCCACTGGTAACGGGAACTCATACTGACCGACGGCCTGACCGGCAGGGGGGAAGTGGCGAGCGCGACGACAGTGGCTCCGATGTCCCCCGCGACACGCGCCGCCTCCTTCCGGCACCGGACGATCTCCGCGCCGAGCTCGGTCATGTCCGCCTGGGGGTGAGTGGCGAATTCGAGCTGCTGGGTGTGCAGCTCCTTCTCGAACGTCTCCTCCGACGGATCGTCCCTGGCGGCGCGAGCGAGTACCGCGGCGGACAGTGCCTGTGGTTCTCCGGTCTCGGGATCGACCAGGAGAAGTTCTTCTTCCACTCCCACGGTACGCACGTGATAAAGCCTCTCATAAGGGTTGCCGGGGGCGACAACGAGAAATCCAGGAAGGCGGAGGCCGACACCTCCTCCGGGGTTCCGAATGCCCTGGAACAGCGGAGGGACACCCCGGCCCGGGACATGGCTCGGCCCCGTTCGGGCGGCGTCGACGCCGCCCGAACGGGGCCGGTTCACAGCACCCGGCGCCTGCGCCCCAGCCATGTCTGGGCCACCACCACCACGGCGAGGAAGGCACCGCTGACCACCTGCTGGTACGCGGAGTCCAGTGAGCCGATCTGGTTGATGACGTTCTGGATCACCTTCAACAGGAGCACGCCGACCAGTGAACCGCTCACGAAGCCGAAGCCGCCGGAGAGCAGGGTGCCGCCGATGACGACCGCCGAGATGGCCTCCAGCTCCATGCCCGACCCGAGGATCGTCACGCCCGACACCAGCCAGGCCGCGTTGAGCGCGCCCGCGAGACCGGCGCACAACCCCGACAGGGCGTACACGGTGATCTTCGTACGCGCCACGGGGGCACCCATCAGGGCCGCCGCGTCCTCGTTGCCGCCGACCGCGTACACGTACTGCCCGAATCTGGTGAGCCGCAGGACGACGGCGCCCAGCGCGAACAGTGCCACCGTGATCCATATCGGTACGCCGATGCCGAGCAGCGAACCCTGCCCGAGGGTCGCGAAGAACGAGTCCTTGTCGACGAGATAGGTGCGTGAGCCCTCATCGGTGATGGCCAGCAGGATGCCGCGCGCCCCCAGCATGGCGGCCAGGGTGACGATGAACGGGGCCAGGCCCGACCGGGCGATGAGCAGGCCGTTGACCACTCCGATCAGCCCGCACACCGCGAGCGGGAGCAGGAGTGCCACCGCCGTGCCGTACTGCGAGCCCCAGGCCGCCAGTACTCCGCCGAGGGCGAAGAGCGAGCCGACCGACAGGTCGATCCCGCCGGTGACGATGACGAACGTCATACCGAGCGCTACCACGGCGAGGAAGGCCGAGGACAGCGCCATGTTCTCCAGGTTGTCACCGGTCAGGAAGGTGTCGAAGCTGAGCGACGCCGCGACCATGGCCACCAGGAGGGTGACCAGGGCACCGTGCTGCTGGGCGAGGGCGCTGAAGCGCTCCGCACGGGTGGGGGCGTCGGACGGGTCGGCCTCCTGGCGGGCGGCGGCCGGTCGCATCTCGGCCTCCGTGGTCTCGGTGGTCATCGCTTCCCCCGTTCACGGGCCGCGTAGACGGCGGCGATGATCACCACGGCCTGGGCCATCTGCGTCCACGACGGTTGCAGGTCGTGCTTGATGAGCGTGGTGGTCAGCAACTGGATCAGGACGGCCCCGGCGACCGTGCCGCCGATGCGTACACGGCCCCCGGACAGGGGAGTGCCGCCGACGACCACCGCCGTGATCGCCGACAGTTCCATGAGGTTGCCCAGCGAGGTGGGATCGCTGGCCGTCAGCCGGGCGGTGGCGAGGACGCCCGCCACCGCGGCCAGCGCGCCGGAGCACGCGTACACCACGATGAGGACCCGGCGCACGGGCAACCCCGCGAGGCGTGCCGCGGGCCTGCTGTCGCCGACGGCCAGCAACTGGCGCCCGAAGGTGGTGCGCCGCACCACGAAGGCCACCAGCAACGCCAGGGCCGCCGCGACGAGGACGAGATACGGTACGCCCAGCACGTCACCGGAGCCGAGCGACGCCATTCCCGGGTCCCGTACGTCCTCCAGCTGCGGGAGCAGCACCAGGGCTGTTCCGCGGCCGGCGACCATGAGGGCCAGGGTGGCGACGATCGGCTGGACGCCCAGGAAGGCGATCAGCGAACCGTTCGCCAGGCCGATCACGATGCCGCCCGCCACCGCCATGAGCATGGCGATCCACAGGCCGTAGCCGAGGTACAGGGACAGCAGCGAGGTGGACAGGGCCATCACGGAGCCCACCGACAGGTCCACACCCTCGGTGCCGATCGCCAGCGCCATGCCGAGCGCGACGATGAGCACCGGCGCGACCTGGACGGCCTGGGTGCGGAAGTTCTCCGCCGAGACGAAGTGCGAGGTGAAGACGGAGTTGAAGACGAGCAGAGCCACGACGCCCGCGTAGACGCCGTACTCCTGGAGCAGGCGCAGCAGCCGCTCGCGGTCCACCTGACCGCGGGTGAGCGTCAGGTCGGTCATGGGGCGCTCCCAGCGGATTCCGCGGACTTCGGGACGTCGGGCGATTTCGAAGGCTCTGCGGGCTCCGAGAGCCCTGCGGGTTCAGCGGCGATGGCGCGCATCAGCGCGTCCTCGGTGACGGCGTCGCCGGTCAGCTCGTCGACCACCACACCGTCCTTGAGGACGATGATCCGGTCGCTGCCCTCGATCAGTTCCTCGGTGTCGGAGGAGATCAGCAGCACGGCGAGTCCCTCCTCGGCGAGTTCGTCGATGAGGGACTGGACCTCGGCCTTGGCGCCCACGTCGATGCCCCGGGTGGGCTCGTCCAGGAGCAGTACCTTCGGGTGCATGGCGAGCCAGCGGGCCAGCAGCACCTTCTGCTGGTTGCCGCCGGAGAGCTCGCCGACCTTCTGGTGCGGCCCCGCGGACTTGATGCGCAGCCGCTTGACGAACATGTCGACGACCTTGTCGACGCGGGCGTTGTCCACCAGGCCGAACCGTGAGAGCCCCGGAAGGGCGGCCAGCGCGATGTTCTCCCGTACCGAGAGTCCGGGCGAGATGCCCTCGGCCTTGCGGTCTTCCGGCAGCAGGCTGATGCCGGCGCGGATCGCGGCCGGTGTGGAGCCGGTGCGCACGGGCGCGCCGCCGACCGACACCCGGCCGGAGTCGGTCGGCAGCGCTCCCGCGATCGCCCTCGCGGTCTCACTGCGGCCCGAGCCGAGGAGCCCGCCCAGACCCACCACCTCACCCGGACGGATGGTGAGCGACACGCCCTTCAGCCGGTGACGGACCGTCAGCCCATCGGCTCGAAGCACCGGTTCGGCCGATGCCTGGTGCGAGCCGGTGAACTTGGTCAGTCCCTCAGTGCGGACCTCGCCGATCTCCCGGCCCAGCATCAGCGAGACCAGCCGCAGACGGTCGAGGTCGGCGAGCCGCCCGGTGTGCACCACCCGGCCGTCACGCAGCACGGTGACGGCGTCGCAGATCTCGTACAGCTCGTCCATGCGGTGGCTCACATAGACCACGGCGATGCCGCGTTCGCGGAGCATGGCGATCACGTCGAACAGGGTGCGCACCTCGCGCGGTTCGAGCGAGGAGGTGGGCTCGTCCATGATCACGACACGTGCGTCGATGGCGACGGCTCGCGCGAGGGCCACCATCTGCTGCGCGCCTACGCCCAGTTCACGCAGCGGCCGGCTCACGTCGACCCGGATGCCGAGGCCCCGCAGTGCCTCGTCCGCCTCCCGGTGCATCCGCCGGAAGTCGATGAGACCGAGCCGGCCGCGCGGTTCACGGCCGAGGAGGAGGTTGCGCGCCACGCTCATCAGCGGGACGAGGTTGACCTCCTGGTAGATGGTGGAGATGCCCGCCTGCTGGGCCTGCAGGGGTGTGGTGAAGTGGACCGGCGAGCCGTTGTGGACGACCTCGCCGGAGTCCGGCCGGTAGACACCGGTGAGTACTTTGATCAGGGTCGACTTGCCCGCGCCGTTCTCGCCGACGAGGGCGTGCACCTCCCCGGCGCGGGCGGTGAAGTCCACGTCGGACAACGCCTTCACGCCGGGGAAGAGCTTGGACACGCCGGTGACGGAGAGCATCTCAGTAGGCCTTGGCGATGTCCGACTCGGCGTTGGCCTCGGTGTACTCGGTGTCCTTGATGACGATGTCCTGCGAGACCTCGTCGCCCTTGGTGAAGCTGTCGAGGGTCTGGAAGGCGAGCGGACCGAAGCGCGGGTTGGACTCGACGACACCGCTGATCCAGCCGTCCACGATGCCCTGGACGGCGTTGCGCGTGCCGTCGATGGTCACGATCTTCACATCGCCGGCCTTCTTGCCCGCGCCCTTGAGGGCGTTGACGGCGCCGAGGCCCATCTCGTCGTTCTCGGCGTAGATGCCCTTGATGCCGGGCTTGGACTGGATGAGGTTCTCGGTGACCGACTGGCCCTTCTCGCGGGCGAACTCGCCGGTCTGCTGGAACACCACCTTGAGGCCGGGGGCCTCCGCCTCGATCCGGTCCACGAAGCCCTTGGTCCGTTCCGTGGTGACGTTGTTGCCCGCCGCGCCGAGCAGGATGGCGATCTCGCCCTTGCCGCCGGTCGCCTCGATCATCTGGTCGGCGGCCCGCTTGCCCTGCTCCACGAAGTCGGAGCCGATGAAGCTCACATAGTCCTTGCAGGCCTCGGCGTTGATCTTGCGGTCGACCGTGACGATCGGGATGTGCTTGGCCGCCGCCGTCTTCAGTACCGGCTCCCAGCCGTCCGAGTTGAGCGGGGCGACGACCAGCACGTCCGCGCCCTTGGCGATGAGGTCCTGGACGTCGCTGATCTGCTTGGAGAACTGCGACTGGGCGTTGGCGGTGAGGAGCTTGACGCCGCGCTTCTTCGCCTCGGCCCTGATCGAGGCGGTCTCGGCGATCCGGAAGGGGTTGGCCTCCTTCTCGGACTGCGAGAAACCGACCGTGGCGTTCTTGAGGTCGAGCTTCTCGCCCCCGAACGTGTCGATGGTGCAGGAGGGCCCGGAACCGGCGCTCGGCGAGGCGACCTCCTGACCCGCGTCGGCCTGCTGCTCGGTGGCCTTGTCGTCGGAGGAGTCCTCGGACTTGGTGCATCCGGTGAGTGCCAGGCTCGTGAGGATGCCGGTGGCGAGGAGGGCGCGAGCGGTGGTGCGACGAGAAGATGCGGTCGACTTCATGGAGATCCCCAAACGGCGCGGCCCCGGAGCTGAGAGCGCTCCCGGGAGTTCGGCACTTGACGGTCGATAGGCGTGCACGGCGTTCAGGGGAGGTTTTTACATCGTTGGAGAGACCGTGTAAACCCCTCTGTCCGAAATCTCGACCGGTTCGTTCGACCCGCCGTCAGCGCCGCCCGAGGGTGCTCTCCCGCTCCACCAGCCGGAACTCCGCCGTGAGTTCACGTCCGCCGGGGTCCTGGCGGCCCGAAAGACTGCGCAGCAGCGAGGCCACCGCGAGGCGGGCGATCGCCTGTTTGTCCGGCGCGATGGTGGTCAGCGAAACGGCTCCGAAACGGCTCTCGGCGATGTCGTCGAAGCCGACCACGGCGATGTCCCACGGCACCCTGAGTCCGCGCTCGTGCAGCACCCGCATGGCGCCGATCGCGATGAGGTCGTTGAAGGCGAAGACCGCGTCGGGCCGATGGCCCGCGTCCAGCAGCTCCGCCATGGCCCGGGCGCCGTCGTCCCGGTCCCAGCCGCCGACGGGCACGATCAGGTCCTCGTCGGGGGTCAGGCCCGCCGCCGCCAGCTCCGCACGCCAGCCGTCGAGCCGCAGATGGGCGGGACGGTTCGCGGAGTCCGTGCGGACTCCGAGATAGGCGATCCGGGTCCGGCCGCGGTCGAGCAGGTGGCGCACCGCGGCCCGTGCGGCGGCGACGTTGTCGATCGCGATGTGGTCGAAGGGCAGACCGTACTCGCGCTCGCCGAGCAGGACCAGGGGCACGTCGTCGGCCCGGCCCTGCAGGTCCTCGGGCTCGATCTCCAGCGGACTGAGGATCAGCCCGTCGATCACCCGGGCCCGGAACCCCTGGCTGACCAGCAGTTCCTGCTGGCGCTCGCCCCGTGTGTGGTCGAGCAGGACTGTGAACTCGTGCTCGGCGGCGGCGTCGATCACCGCTCCCGCGAGCTCGGCGAAATAGGGGTTGCCCAGCTCGGGAACGGCCAGCGCGATGATGCCGGTGCGGCCTTTGCGCAAATGCCGCGCGGTGAGGTTCGGCCGGTAGCCGAGCTCGTCGATCGCCTCCTGGACCTTGGCGCGCATCGTCGGGGTGATGTGCGGATAGTTGTTCACGACGTTGGAAACGGTCTTGATCGAGACGCCGGCCCGTTCGGCCACGTCCTTCAGGCTGACCCGCAAGGGATCTCCTCGGCATCGACGGGAACTCCGCGACCGGAGCTGTGTCATGAACCTGGACAGCGGGTGGGAGCCCGTGCTCTCATGCCAACTGCCTCTGCTTCCAACGTTGTACAGACTGAAGCTCCGAGCCGCCACCCTTCCTCACCCTAGGGGGCTTCTGATGGGTCTTCGCGGGTGAAGGAGCGGGGTTCGCCGCGGAGATCCGGAGCCTGTGTCATGTCCCCGGCCGTGCGCGCGAGGTCCGGCCGTGGATGTGACACCGGCTCTCATCAGAAGCTCCTTAGGAGGATGCGTGCGCATCAGACCACTCAGAGACCGACTCGCTCTGCTCGTCGCGGCATTACTCGGGGCCGCGGGACTTGCCGCCGCACCTGTCGCGACAGCTGTGGAGCCTCCTGTCGAGGTCCACGGGCTCAAGGGGGAGTACTACACCCAGTCCGCCCCCGGCGCCTTCGATTTCCACGAGCTCAAGGCCACCGGGATGGACGCGCGGCTCGACTTCGACAGTCTGGAGTCCCGGCTGCGTTCCGCGACCGGGAGGTCGGACGACGTCAGCGTGCGCTGGACCGGCCGGATCGTGCCCGAGAAGACCGGCCCCACCACCTTTTCGATCATCGGGGACAACGGCTTCCGCCTCTGGGTGGACGGGAGACTCGCCATCGACCACTGGGTCGACGACTGGGACCGCGAACAGAGTGCGGAACCGGTGGAGCTGACCGCCGGCACAGCGTATGACATCAAGGTCGAGTACTTCGAGCACTACGGAGGCTCCAACCTCCACCTGCGCTGGACTCCGCCCGGCGGCACCAAGACCGCGATCCCGCAGTCGGCGTTCCTGCTGCCCGCGGGCTACGACTACGACGGGGCCATCGCCACCACCGTCCTCAAGGACGGCCGCACGCTGCGGCTCGACTTCGCCCAGGAACTCAAGGCGCCCCCGGCCGGTCTCGTCGATCACCTGGACGCGGTCATCGGCGGGGCCACCTGGCCGCTCGGGCGCATCACACTCGACCCGGGCGACTCCAGGTCCCTGCTGATCGCGCTCAAGGAACCCGTTGTCGGCAACAGGACCGGCACCGCGCGCGGCAGCGCCGATGTGCGCTACGACGGGGCAGGGGGCCTCTCCGCCCAGGACGGCAACGTTGTCAAGTCCTTCTGGAGCAGTGGCACCAACAGCTCGACCCACCAGTTGAGCACCAAGTGGGGCAAGGACGTCACCCCGGCCAACGCCCACCGCGAGTACCCGAGGCCCCAGCTCACCCGCGACACCTGGAAGAACCTCAACGGCAGCTGGCAGTTCGCCGCGGCACAGGCGGGGGAGCGGCCCCCGGTGGGCAGGAAGCTCGCCGAGAAGATCCTCGTCCCGTATCCCGTCGAGTCCCAGCTGTCGGGCATCGAGCGGCACGAGGACCGGATGTGGTACCGGCGCACCTTCACCGTCCCGAAGGACTGGAAGATCGGCTCGAAGCAGCGTCTGCGGCTCAACTTCGGCGCGGTCGACTGGCGTTCCGAGGTCTACGTCAACGGCACGAAGGTCGCCGACCACCAGGGCGGCTACGACAAGTTCAGCGCCGATGTCACCGACGCCCTCAAGCCGGGCCGCACCCAGGAGCTGATCGTCGGCGTCTACGACCCGACGGACGCCGCGAACGGCGAGAACCCGCCGATCGGCAAGCAGCGCCTCGACCCGAGCGGCATCTGGTACACGCCGTCCTCCGGCATCTGGCAGACCGTGTGGATGGAGCCCGTCGCCGCCGACCACGTCGACTCGCTCGCCCTCACCCCGGACGTGGACGCCGGCACGCTGACGGTCGCGCCGAAGGGCGTACGCGACGGGGTGCCGGTCACCGCGACCGCGTACGAGGGCAAGCGCAAGGTGGCCACGGTCTCCGGCCGCACGGGCAGCCCGCTCACCCTGAGGATCCGCGACGCACGCCTGTGGTCGCCGGACGACCCGTTCCTGTACGACCTGAAGGTCCGCGTCGGCAAGGACCGGGTCGACAGCTACTTCGGTATGCGGTCCATCGCGGTGGAGAACGTCGAGGGAACCCCTCGTACCGTCCTCAACGGCGAGCCCGTCTTCATGATGGCCACCCTCGACCAGGGTTTCTGGCCGGACGGACTGCACACCGCCCCGAGTGACAAGGCGCTCGCGTACGACCTCAGGATGCACAAGGCGATGGGCTTCAACTCGGTCCGCAAGCACATCAAGGTCGAACCCGACCGGTGGTTCTACTGGGCGGACAAGCTCGGCCTGATGGTGTGGCAGGACATGCCGGCCATGACGGCGGGCGTGAACCCGTCCGCCGCCGCCCGAGCCACGTACGAGCGCGAGATGAAGCAGATGATCGACGAGCACATCAGCAGCCCGTCGATCGTCATGTGGGTCACCTTCAACGAAGGGTGGGGCCAGTACGACGTGGGCCGCATCGCCGAACAGGCCAAGGCCTGGGACCCGACGCGTCTGGTCAACAACCAGTCGGGCCTCAACCTCGGCGCCGACGGCGGTACGGGCGACATCATGGACGAGCACGGCTATCCGAGCCCCGCGCTGCCACCGCGTCCGGACGGCAAGCGGGCACTGGTCATGGGTGAGTACGGCGGCCTCGGACTCGCCGTGCCCGGACATGCCTGGTCGGTGCAGCAGTCCTATGTCGACGTCGACCCGGCCACGTACACCGACGACTACCTCACCAAGCTCGCCGAGGTGCACGCGTTGGCCTGCGAGGGCGGCAACGGTGCGGTGTACACCCAGATCGCGGACGTCGAGGGCGAGCTCAACGGGCTGATCACGTACGACCGTGCGGTCGTCAAGCCCGATGTGCGGCGGGTGAAGGCGGCCCACGAGGCGTTGATCGACGACGTGTCGCGGGCGGTTCCGGTGGGCTGCGTCTGACGTCTGGCGCCGGCGTCTGACGTCTGACGCGGCCGACGCCAGGGCCGCCCGGTGAGATGCCTCCCCGCTGCTCACCGGGCGGCCCCCGCCTGCTGCCAGGCCTACGTCGACCGTTCCGCCCCGGCGTCAGATGCGCCAGGTACGGATCCGGTCGGCGGCCTGGTAGACCGTGGCCTTGCGGGCCTGGATGTCGCGCACCAGCTCCACAAGCGCCCCGTAGGGCGGATCGATGCCCTCGGCGGAGGTGTGCATGTAGGCGACGGCGACCTGACAGGCGTACAGGGAGTTCCGGTACGGCAGGGGCTCCAGCCGGACGATCGTGTGCAGGAGCGCCGCCGCCCGCCAGGACGCGTCCGGCGTGGCGATGCCGGGGCGGGGGATACGGGTCTTGTGGCGGGCGACCGCGGCCACCAGAGCCGAGTAGTCCCCGACCGTCACGTCCTCCGGGACCGCCTGCTCCTGGATGTCGAGCAGCCAGGCGATGTCGACATGGAGCATCAGGCGGCTTCGGCTCCCTGGTGACGGCCGGCCGGTGGGATCTCGTCCGGGAACGCCTCGTCGAACTCGGCGCGCCGCAGCTCGCCCCAGGAGACGGCGTAGCGCACGAACTGCTGGCGCTGGCGTTCGCGGAGTGAGAGGTCGTGGACGTACTGCTTGAGGGAGGTGCCTGCGGCTGCGGCGGCGGCTCGCAGTTCCTGCATCTCCTCGTCGCTGTAGGTGATGTTCAAGGACGGCATGCCCGGATGGTACCTAGTAGGTACCGGGGTGGGCAAGCGAGGCCCTGCAGGGGTATGGGTTTCGTCCGCGGGCTCGGTCGGGGCTGGGCGCGCAGCCCCGCGCGCCCCTGGAGGAACGGGGCCGCGCCCCGGTTCCTCCCTCCCCGGGTGCCGAAGCGGGGCAGGAGCGGCAGGGTGGATGTGTGGGGGCGGACCCGCCGGGTGAGGAGGGGTGGTGGAGCGTGACGCGTCCGACCCGTTCGTGCGTGTCAGAGGTGCCGCCGAGCACAATCTCAAGAACGTCGACGTGGATGTTCCCCGCGACGCGATGGTCGCCTTCACCGGGATCTCGGGCTCGGGCAAGTCCTCGCTGGCCTTCGCCCACGCTCTGTGCCGAGGCTCAGCGGCGGTACTTCGAGTCCGTCGCGCCGTATGCCCGGCGGCTGCTCCAGCAGGTCGGCGCCCCACACGTCCAGGAGATCTCCGGGCTCCGCGGGGCCGGCCGCGCCTGAGCGGGGTCTTTCGGCACAACCTGCGGGACGTCTCGGTCGACGTACCGCTTCAGGTGCTGACAGCGGTGACCGGGGTGTCCGGGTCCGGGTCCGGGAAGTCCACACTGGTGACCCAGGTGCTCGCCGAGGTCGTAGGCCGCCACCTGGGCCAGGGCCCGGACGGAACCGAAAGCGACGGGGAGGGCGCGGAGCTGGAGGTCGACCTGCGGGGAGCGTCGGGACTCGACTCCTTCGACCGGCTGCTACGGGTCGACCAGCGGCCCGTCGACCGGACACCCCGCTCCAACCTGGCCACGTACACAGGCATGTTCGACACGGTCCGCAAGCTGTACGCGGCGACCGGCGAAGCACGCGAGCGCGGGTACTCGGCGGGGCGGTTCTCCTTCAACGTCGCGGAGGGCCGCTGCGAGACCTGCCAGGGTGAGGGGTTCGTCGAGGTCGAGCTGCTGTTCCGGCCCGGAACGTACGCCCCGTGCCCGGCCTGCCACGGCGCGCGTTACGACCCCGGGACGCTCGAAGTCACCTACCGGGGCAAGAACATCGCGGACGTGCTGGCCATGCCCGTGGACGAGGCCGCCGGGTTCCTCGCCGACCTCCCGGCCGCCCGACGGAGCCTGGAGACGCTGCGGGAAGTGGGGCTGGGGTACCTGAGGTCGGGGCAGCCCGCGACGGAGCTCAGTGGAGGTGAGGCCCAGCGCATCAAACCGTCCACGGAGTTGCAACGGGCCCGTCGCGGCCACGCGCTCTACCTCCTCGACGAGCCGACGGCCGGACTCCACCCCGCCGATATCGCCCTGCTGCTGCGCCAGTTGCACCGGCTGGTCGACGCGGGCAACACGGTCGTCCTGGTCGAACACGACCTGGACACGATCGCCACCGCCGACTGGATCATCGACCTGGGCCCCGGCGGCGGGGACGCCGGCGGCGGTGTGGTCGCCGAGGGCCCGCCGGCGAAGGTGGCGAAAGCACGCCACAGTGCGACGGCGCCGTACCTGGCACGCCGACTGGCGGGGGCCTGAGCCGCCGTCCACGGACGGCTGATGCCGGAACCGGACAGCGCTCGCGCATCATGAGAACTATTTGGCCACAGAGGGTCCACAAGTCTCGCTCGCGACGTCATGATGCATGCCTCGGCAGCACCACACAGGGGGACACATGAGCCACGAGTCGACACCGCCACTCATGCCGGGTCTCCCGCCTCCGCCGCTGCCTCCGCCACCCGTGAGGAAGAACCACTCGAACGCGGTCGTCATCGGCTCCGCGGCTGCCGTCGTCGTCGCTGTCGTCGCCACGGGCCTCGCGGTGAGCGGCAGCCGTGACGGCGCGGCCCAGCCGGGCCCGACCGTCACGGTCACCGAAGTCGCGCCGGCGGACGACGCCCCCGCCGTGTCCGAAGGCGACACCGAACCGGTCGCCGAGGAGTCGGGCGACGGCGTCCACAGCCTCACCGAGGCGGTCGTCTACGAGACCGACGTGGAGGTCAGCCTGTCGAGGTTCTCGCGGGGCATGTCCAGTGACTACGCGTCCCCGCAGAACACGCCGTACGCCAAGTTCACCATCAAGATCGTGAACGAGTCCGACGCCAGCGTCAACGCCGACGAACTCAGCGTCAACTGCGCCTACGGTGACGAGGGCAAGGAAGGAGACGCCATCTTCGACGAAGGCCTCGACGGGCTCCCCGAGACCCGCATACTCGCCGGGCGCTCCCTCTCCGTCGTCTGGGCCTGCGAACTCCCCAAGAAGCAGAAGTACTTACAGGTGGAAGTCGCACCCGACTACGAATCGGAGACGGCCGTCTTCACCGGCGATGTGAAGTAGGCGATGTGAAGTGGGCAGGCGGCGCGACTCATGTGACGCCGGAGTGACGCCGGCCCTCAGCCCGCCACCCAGCCCGCGTAGAACACACCGATCCCGACGATGACGCAGATCCCCTGGATGGTCCAGAAGCGGACCACGACCAGGACCTCGGACCAGCCCTTGAGTTCGAAGTGGTGCTGCAGTGGGGCCATCTTGAAGACCCGCTTGCCGGTCATCTTGAACGAGCCGACCTGGATGACCACGGACAGGGTGATCAGGACGAAGAGGCCGCCCAGCAGGGCGAGCAGCAGCTGGGTGCGGGAGCAGATGGCCAGACCCGCCAGCGCACCGCCGAGGGCGAGCGAACCGGTGTCACCCATGAAGATCTTGGCGGGTGAGGTGTTCCACCAGAGGAACCCGATGCAGGCACCCATCAACGCCGAGGCGACGACGGCCAGGTCGAGCGGATCGCGTACCTCGATGCAGGAGCCGGGGTCGGTCAGGTTCATCGCGTTGGCGCACGAGTTCTGGAACTGCCACAGGCCGATGAAGGTGTAACCGGCGAGGACCATCGCCGAGGCGCCGGTGGCGAGTCCGTCCAGACCGTCGGTCAGGTTCACCCCGTTGGACATGGCCAGGATCATGAACAGGGCCCATACGACGAACAGCACCGGCCCGATGGTCCACCCGAAGTCGGTCACGAACGAGAGCTTCAGCGAGGCGGGAGTCAGTCCGCGGTCGTCGGCGAACCGGATCGCCAGGACGGCGAACAGGATGCCGACGATCAGCTGGCCCGCCATCTTGGCACCGGCCCGCAGCCCCAGCGAACGCCGCTTCACGATCTTGATGTAGTCGTCGAGGAAACCGACGACGCCCATGCCTGCCATCAGGAACAGCACCAGAACACCGGGAAAGGTCGGCGGCTCACCGGTGATGACCTTGGTCAGGGCGTACGCGGCGAGGGTGGCCAGGATGAACGCGATGCCGCCCATGGTGGGTGTGCCGCGCTTGCCGTGGTGGCCGCGGGGTCCGTCGTCACGGATGTACTGGCCGTAGCCCTTGCGGGCCAGCAGCTTGATCAGCAGTGGTGTGCCGCCGAGTGTCAGGAACAGGCCTATGGCCCCGGCAAACAGGATCTGGTTCATCGGACGGCGGTTTTCCCCTCGACTGCGTTCTCGTGCGTGACCGCCGCACCGGTGCGGGCGGCTGTCGCAGCCCACACCCTATGCATAGCGGCAATCGCGGTAAGCCGGTGGGTAGTTGCCGCCCCACGCCCCGCCGCCGGAGGCTACTTCGTCGTCGAGTACGTGATGTGCGGGGCGAGTGCGTCGAGGAAGTCGGGCGCGTCGAAGACCTCCCCGGCGAAGGTGACGCCCGTCCTGCCGGTCCGTCCGTCGAGGACGCGGTGGACGGCCTCCACGGCGAGGGGCGCGGTGACGGCGTAGATGTCCTGCCCCGAGGCCGTGGCACGGCGCTCGGCAGCGCCGGACCGTACGACGACATCGACGAGGAAGGTCTGCGCGGACCGCCCGCTCCCGTCGACGGCGGTGGGCGCCGGAGTGTCCGGGGCCGCCAGGTCACCGGCCGCCTCGGTGGTCATGTAGGTGCGCACCTCGGGGATGGACAGGTGGCTGGGGACGGTGACGACATCGGCCATCGTGAACTCCCCGATGACGCTCCGCGTGCCCATCGGGGCGGGAAACCGCCAGTCGAGGGTGGGCAGGTCGTCCCGGTGGTACTCCAGCCGCCCCTTCCGGAAGCGGACGCGCTGTCCCTCACGCCGGGCCTGGACGGCCGCGCCCGCGATGCGCGTCCCGGCGGTGGGGTGCCAGCCGCTCAGGCCGTAGGCGATGTGCGCCTCGTCGGCCGCGGTCCAGTCACCCATGGCCGCGGTGACCAGCAGATCGCCGAGTCCGCCGTAGAAGGCCATCGCGGGCACGACCACTGTTCCGGCGGCGCGGGCACGGTCCGCGAAGTGCGCGAGCGTGTCGGCGTTCGCCTCGATCTCGGCCGCCACATCGACGTACGGGATCCCGGCGCGCAGGGCCGCCTCGATCACGGGGGCGGCCGTGGTGGTGAAGGGGCCGGCGCAGTTGACGACCGCTGCCGCACCGGCCAGGGCGCGGTCGAGCGCGGCCGGATCGTCGACCGACGCGGGCCGGACGTCGAGTCCGGGACAGGATGCCGCCAGCGCCCTCAGCTTGCCCGCGTCGCGGCCGGAGAGCACCGGGACGAACCCGCGCTTCAGCAGCTCCGCCACCACGAACCGCCCGGTGTGCCCGTACGCGCCGAACACCGTCACCGTGTGACCCGGACTCGGTCTCATGACTACTCCCCGTGCTCAAAAGTCGACAGGGATCCGCTGCACAGATCCCCCGCGGACCTGTTCGGCATCCGCTGCGATCATCCTGTCGAGTGGCGGCACCTGACCGTGAGTGTCCGGAACGACATGCTGCGTACAATTACGGACATGAGCTCTGTCGCGGTGGTCGCCACCGAGGGAATGCTGCACTTCGAACTGGCGGTGGCCTGCGAGGTGTTCGGCAGCGCCCCGGCGGGAGTGGATGTCCCCTGGTACGACGTCGAGGTCTGCGGGTCCGCCGCCGTACGGGTCGGCCGGTTCCGGCTGGAGCCCGACCACGGGCTCGACCGGTTGCCGCACGCCGACACGGTCCTCGTCCCGGCCTGGGCCGACGTCGACGAGGACCCGCCCGGCGAACTGGTCGACGCGGTGCGCGCGGCCCACGAGGCGGGCGCACGGGTGGCTTCCCTGTGCACGGGCGCCTTCGTGCTGGCCGCCGCCGGACTGCTGGACGGCAGGCGTGCCACCACGCACTGGGCGCACACCGACGTGCTCGCGGCCCGCCACCCCCGCGTGCAGGTCGACCCGGACGTGCTCTACGTGGACAACGGCAGCGTGCTCACCTCCGCGGGCAAGGCCGCCGCGATGGACCTGTGCCTCCATCTCGTCCGCCTCGACCACGGTTCGGCGGTCGCCAACGCGGTGGCCCGCCGTCTGGTCGTGCCGCCACACCGGGCCGGCGGCCAGGCCCAGTTCGTCGCCACGCCCGTACCCGCCCGGGACGACCACCCGCTCGCCGCTCTGCTGCCCTGGGTGATCGAACGCCTCGACCAACCGCTGACCGTGGACGACCTGGCGCGCCGGGCAGGGATGAGTTCGCGCCACCTCGGCCGTCACTTCAGGGCGGCGACCGGCACCACCCCGCTGCAATGGCTGCTGTCCCAACGGATCCGCCGTGCCCAGGAGTTGCTGGAGACCACCGACAGCGGTGTCGGAGCCATCGCGGAGGCCACCGGCATGGGCACCGCCACGACGCTGCGCCGCCACTTCAACCACACGCTCGGCGTACCACCGGACACCTACCGCCGCACCTTCCGCTCACGGCCTGCCTGAACGCGGCCTGTCCGAGCACGGCCCGTCCGAGCACGGCTCAGCCGAACAGCGAGCGGCGCTCGCGGACCATCTCGGTGAGCATGTCCTGGACGGTGTCCCGGACCTCGTCGGAGATCTTGTGGACGAACATCGGGTCGTCCAGCGAGTCCTGCGCGTAGTGGTCGGTCGGCAGGGGCGTACCGAAACGGATCGTCCACTTCGTCGGCAGGGGAATCGCACCGAGCGGTCCGAGCAGCGGGAACGTGGGGGTGATCGGAAAGTACGGCAGCCCGAGGAGCCTGGCCAGGGGCCGGGCGTCGGCGACCATCGGGTAGATCTCCTCGGCGCCCACGACGGCGCACGGCACGATCGGTCTCCCCGTGCGCAGAGCCGCGGCCGCGAAGCCGCCCCGGCCGAAGCGCCTCAGCCGGTACCGCTCGGCGAAGGGCTTGCCGAGGCCTTTGTAGCCCTCCGGCATCACACCGACCAGTTCGCCGCGCTCCAGCAGTCGCAGCGCGTTGTCCATACGGGCCTGGGTGTGCCCGGCCCGGCGGGCCAGCGTGCGCAGCACGGGCAGATCGAACACCAGGTCCGCGGCGAGCAGACGCAGCGCGCGATGGGCGGGATGACGGTCGCGCAGGGCGACCTGCAGCATCAACGCGTCCAGCGGAAGCGTGCCGGAATGGTTGGCCACCACCAGGGCACCGCCCTCGCCCGGCACGTTCTCCAGTCCCTCCACCGTCACCCGGAAGTACTTCTCGTACAGGGGCCGGAAGGGGGCGAGGATCATCTCGTCGGTGAGCTCGGGGTCGAAGCCGAAGTCGTCGACGCTCTGCTCTTCGGTGAGACACCGGTCGAGGAGGTCGCGGCCCCGCGCGAGAGTCAGCAGACCCTGGGCGATCACTTCCGTGAACAACTCGGCCGGGCTCACCCGCTCCTGCGCGGTCCCGGACCGTTCGTCGCCCGCCTCTGCCATGCGTTTCTCCTCCTGTGCCGTTCGGTGTGTCTTTCGGCGTGTCGCAGGTCAGTAGACGAAGGGGACCAGCTTGGCCGTGTTCTTCGCGTACTCGTCGAACGCTGCCCCGTACCGCTCGGCCAGGTACTTGTCGAGCATGGGGATGTTCATGAACGAGAACATGCACGCCATGACCGCCGGGATGATCAGGGCCCAGGGGCTGCCCGTCACCAGGGCGAATCCGGTGAAGAGCACGACGTCACCGAAGTAGTTGATGTGCATGGAGTACTTGAAGAGGCCCTCGGTGTAGAGCTTGCCCTTGTGTTCCGGCGCTCGCTTCCACAGTTTGCGCTGGTACTCCGAGCCCGTGTTGAGGTACGAACCCACCAGGTAGAGCAGCACCCCCAGCCAGGTGACCACGCCCACGGAGGCGGAGTTGGTGCCGCCCAGGTACGCCATCGTGCCGTGGATGATGACGACCCAGACGCCCACGGTCGCGGCCTCGGACCACTCCATGCTTCTCTTCAGCATGACGAAGGTCGTGGCGACGAAGCGGAGCAGGTAGATCGCCGAGAGGGCGAACAGCAGCCCCCGGCGCAGCGGTTCGGCGTGGTCCAGGTCGGTCCCGAACCAGTCCGCCACCGTGTCCGTGCCACCGAAGAGAAACCACCCGGCGGCCACCACGGCCAGGGTGTTGCACGTGGTCACCAGGATCTTGGGGCCGGTCGAGGCGTCGTACCCGCCGTACATCAGGAACGGACCTTCGTCAGGCCGTCCTCATGGTCCGCCGATCCTGTTCGCTTCCGCCGGGGGTTGTGCGGGCTCTTGGCACCGTTGCCATTGACTTTGCCGTTGGCCGGGGGAGGTGTCTCGGCGGTCGGTGCCACAGGGATCTCCGGGGTTTCCGTGGGTGCTGCCTTCGCCTCGGGTTCCGCCCCCGCCCCTGCCCCCGCCTGCGCCTCCGCTTTGAGCCGGTCGCGCATCTGCAGGAATTTGGCGTTCATCTCGTCCACGGCGATGAACTTGTTCACGCCGCGCTCGCTGACCTTGGGCTCCTGCCGGAGCATGATGCCCACGTCCTGGGGGTCCTGGACGAGCTTCTCCATCAGGAGCGAAGCGCGCAACACCCAGGGCCTGAGTGGCTTGATGGGCACCATGGTCCGCAACTGCGGGTATTCGTAGAGGCGCATGATCGCCAGCGTGTTCTCGTCGTCGATGGGCGTGAGCCACGTCGTGATCTCCAGCAGGCCGGTCTTGACGTGCGTCAGGCCCGGCGCCTGGTAGATGAGGTCGAAGTGCGAACTGTTGGCGGGATTCGCCTCCTCGCACTGGTCGAAGGTGGAACGGATCGTGGTGCCGTCGACCTCGACCTCGTGATTGACGATCTTGTTCGCGGCGAGGTACCGCTCACGGCCGTCCGTCCACAGTTTGCGGGCGGTGCCGTACATGAAGGTGTAGTCGATGTTGTTCGTCCAGTGATCCCGGTGCACGAAGGTCACGTGGTAGAACTCAAGCAGGCTCTCGATGTACCGGGTGTAGTGGACCGGCCTGGTCCAGGAGATCGTCTCGTGCGGGCGCGGGTTGCCCGCCAGTTCGTGGGGCAGCTCGATCCGCGGGAGCTGTTCCCGCGCCTCGCCCCACCACAGCCACACCAGCCCGTGCTGCTCGCGCACCGGGTAGGTCTTCAGCTGGAGCGACTGGGGGATGCGGGCGTCGGCGCCGAGGGCGGGGACGACCTTGCAGGTGCCCTCGGCGTTGTAACGGAAGCCGTGGTACGGGCACTCGACCGTGTTGCCCTTGAGCCGCCCCTCGGCGATGTTGGCGCCCTTGTGCGGGCATCGCGCGCTCTGGCAGACGAGGGTGCCGCCGAGGTCGCGCCAGAGCACGAGCTCCTCGCCCATGCGTCGTACACCGGTGGGCTTGTCGCGTTCGATGTCACCGGTCTGGAGGATCGGATACCACTGATTGGGGATCATCTCGCTGCCTTCCTGGGGTGAACCGCTCCATGGGGGCGCGGCACGGTTCGCTGACGGGCGGGGTCGGAGGGCTGCTCAGCCTTCGACGACCTCCACGACACCCGTGTCGCCGTCGACGACGATCAGGTCGCCCGTGTTGATGCGCTGCGTGGCGTACTTGGTGTTGACCACGGACGGCACGTTGAACTCCCGCGACACGATCGAGCTGTGGGAGAGCATCGAACCGATGTCGGTGACCACCGCGCCGGCGATGGCGAAGAGCGGCGTCCAGGACGCGTCGGTGTAGCGGGTGACCAGGACCTCGCCGGGCTGGAACTCGTCCGCCTGCCAGACCAGGTCCTCCACGATCCGCGCGCGGCCCATGATCCGCCCGGGGCTGGAGCCCAGCCCTTCGAGCCGGGTCCCGTCGGCCACCGGTCGCACCGCCTGGGTGATGTCGTGCTCGCCGACGAACGTGAGCGGCGGCTCGGGCAGCCGGTTGTGGTACTCGTGCAGACGCCGCCGTTCGTCCAGCTCGGCCCGGGGAAACGCCGCACGTTCCGTGGCGGCACCGGCCAGATAGGCCCGTACGTCCTCGAACTCCAGGAAGGCGACCTCGTCCAGGGAGTGCAGGACCCCTTCCGCGACGAGCCGCCGGCCCACCTCGTACACGACGTTCCTGACCAGCCAGATCGAGGTGATCATCGACATGCGGGTGGTCTCGCGGAGCTCGCTGCACAGGCTGTACATCGAGATGACGGTCTCCAGGACCTTCCGCCTGTGCAGTGGCAGTTTCTCCAGCACATCCCGGCCGTCGCCCTCCGCGTGGGCACGGCTGCGTCCCATCAGGTCGTCCACGGAGATCCCGTCGGCGGCGTAACGGCGGATCATCTGGAAGATGTACGAGGGGTCGTCGATCCAGCGCGGATGGGTGAGCTCCATCTCCTGGCGTCCGCGGGTGCCGTTGGCACGCAGGAAGGGCTCCACCTGCGCGTCCCAGAACGCCCGGCCCTCGTCGTCGCCGCGCAGCCGTTCCTCAATCTCGTCGAGGGGAGCCTCATGGATGATCTTCAGTACGCGGGGCCTCGCCCTGGCGGCCTGGGCCACACCCCAGATCTCCTGCGCCGACGCGACGGTCCGCAGGCTCGACATGTCGGTCTTGACGCGGTTCTGCAGGTTGTCGCCGTCGGCACCGAGCCACTTGGCGCACAGCTCCGTGAGGACGCCGTAGAACCCGAACGCGTTGATGTAGTACGGCATGTAGCCGACGTGCGCGTCGTGGAAGTAGCCGAGGTAGCGGGTCAGTTCGGCGTCGAGTTCCCGGCGGCTCATCCGCGTCAGGTCGAGTTGCCGGGCGCGGTCGAACTCGTAGAGCCGCGAGCCGGCCATCTCCTCGGCACGCTGCTTCATGCTCAGCATCTCGGTGGCCGTGGCCTGCACCCAGTGCACCGTGGAGAGCAGATCCTCCACACCCCCGGGAAAGGTGCCGAAGGGATTCTTGTACGCGGCGAGGTCGACCTCCTCGCTGACGAAGCGCTTGGTGAAGTGGCGCTGGTCGCGGGTGGGCAGACACTGGCCGAGCAGATAGGCCGTGTAGGAGATGTTCAGATACACATGGCCCTGGAGGAAGCCCATCTGCAGACCCACGTCACCGGTGTCCCGCACCCCGAGCGCGGCGGCGCAGTCTCCGTGCACGTTCCGCTGGTAGTACTGCGCGAAGCTCAGACCGAGCGGCGACATCAGCCCGACGAAGATCTCGCCGATGTCCATCCGCGACCAGAGCGTGCCGTGCCGCACGGGGTCGCTCTGCCGCGCGAGATACGGGCTGCGCTCCCCGTCGGCCGTCGACCGGTCCGGCGGACGCGTGGTGACCGGCCTGGCCTGGAGGAGGTGGAGTTCTCCGTCGCGCATGGCCCACTCGATGTCCTGCTCCGTGCCGTAGTGCGAACGGACCTCGACCGCGAGCCGGGCGAGCACACCCAGCTGCTCCCGGGTCAGACAGGGCGCGCTGCGGTCGGCGGCGTCCACCTTCGTCATGCCGATCCGGCCGGGGGCGAGGGGCGCGCACTTGGTCACCTTGTACCGCACATGCTCCTCGATCACCTCCAGCGTGCGGTCGTCGACGACGAAGAAGTCACTGGACACCCGTCCGGAGACCAGGCCCTCGCCGAGCCCGCAACAGGCCTCCACCACGAGGCGGTTGGGCCGTGCGCCGACGGGGTCGACGGTGAACAGCACCCCGCTGACGTCCGCCTGGACCATCTCCTGCACGACCACGGCGATGGAACCCGCGGGACCCGTCCCCTCGCGGTAGGCGACCGCGCGGTCCGACCACAGGGAGGCCCAGCAGACCTTCACCGCGTCGAGCAGGTCCTGGTCGCCCGACACGTCCAGGACGGTGTCGTGCTGGCCCGCGAAGGACTGGGCGGCGGAGTCCTCCCGGCAGGCCGACGAACGGACCGCGACCCTCGGCCGGCCAAGGGCCTCGTAGGCGGCGAGGATCGCACGGGTGAGGGGCTCGGGTATCTCCCGGGCCGTGATCAGCTCACGGATGGCCCCGGGGTCCGCGTCGCGCGCCTCGGCGGCCCGGATCTCCGCGCCCAGGCCCGTCTCGCGCAGGAACAGGTCGAACATCCCGGTCGTGACGCAGAACGCGGGCGGGACGGGCAGTCCCGCCTCGGTCATCTCGCTGAGCCGGGCCGCCTTGCCACCCAGGGTCTCGCTGGTGATGCCGGTGGTATGACCGAGGACGACCACAAGTGAGGCGGGAGAGACGGCGGGGGCCGGAGTGCTTGCCGTGCGTGTGTCCATGATGAGGTCTCCTGGCCCGTCAGGCCTGAACGTGGGCGCCATGGGCGCCGTTGGTCGCGACGAACACGCGGAACGGCTGTGTGGGGACGATCCCGGCGGCCCGGACGTCCGTGAACCCCGCTTTCTCCAGCTGGGTGACCAACTCGTCCTCCCGGGGCAGCGGACCACCGAAGTCGGCGTACTCGAACCAGAGGTTGAGCACGTCGAGCCCGGCGTTGCCGCCGCCCTGACACGACGAGGTGAGGAGCAGCCGGCCGCCGGGCGCCAGGAAGGAGCGGGCCCGCTCCAGCACCTCGACCCGCTCGGCCTCGGGGAAGTAGTAGATGTTGTTGTGCAGGGTGACCAGATCGAACTGGGGCTGGAGTTCGAGGGTCCGCAGATCACCCTGGCGGGTCTCCACGCGCTCGGTGAGCCCCCATTCGGCCATGTTGGCGGCGGCCCGCAGGGCGACCTCCGGCTGGAGGTCGACCGCGAGGGCGGTCAGGCGGGGGTTGAGCCGTGCGGCGTGGCGGACGTACGCCCCCGTCCCGCAGCCGATCTCCAGCAGCCGGATCGGGGTGGCGCGCTCCAGATGCCGGTCGATGGCCTCCTGCACCATGCCCCGCAGCGCCAGGGACGAACGGGCGATGACCGTACCGTCCTGGTCGCCGAGGGAGAAGCGACGGCCCTCCTGGAGCATCCGGGGCGCGTCCAGGAGCGCGGGCACATGGAAGCGCATGATCTCTTCGAGGGCGGCGGCCACCGCGTCGTTCCCCGCCCGCGCCAGGACCTTGGCCAGGGTGCTGCGGAGGCGGTAACACCCCTCTCGCACGTCGAGTTCACCGAGGCGGACACCGGTGTCGAGCCAGACGCGCAGCCGTTCCCGGTCCTGGGGCACCTCCAGATACTCGACCAGGCTGTCCAGATCGCAGGGCCGCACGGCCAGGCACTGGAGCACACCCGAGCCCGAGGCGGACGCCAGGAAGGCCGCCCGGTACAGGGGTGTGACCACCACGGTGGAGAGCGCCAGCAACAGGGGGGTCCGCGGGTCCGTGACGACCTTCGCCACGGCCAGCGCATCCGTGATCGGTGTCTCCACCCGGTCCTTGACGGTCCTGGCCAGGCTCAGTAGATCCATGAGGATTCCCTCTTCACAGTGGGCAAACGAGGTGGCGGGCGAGTTCGGCACGGATCTCGCGCAGGAGGAACGGCCTGGACGGGCCGTTGAGGAAGAAGTGGTCACCTTCCACGTGGTGGCGCAGGAGCGACCCCCGGGTGTGGACGCGCCATGCCTCCATCTCGTGCGCGGGCGCGATCGGGTCACGGGTGGCGGAGAACGCGGTCATCGGGCAGCTCAGGGGGCGACGCGGGGCCCACCGGTAGGTCTCGCAGACGGTGAGGTCGGCGCGCAGCACCGGCAGCCGCCTTTCCAGGTACGAGCTGCCGATGGTGTCGTCGGCGGCCAGGCCTCCGAGGTCGCGTACCAACTGCCGCAGGTCCGCGTCGGAGAGCGTGTGGTCGCGGCGGTCGCCGTACAGGTGCGGTGCCTTGCTGCCCGACACGAACAGGTGCGCCGGCTCGGGCAGGCCGCGGTCCCGCAGCTCGCGGGCGACCTCGTAGGCGAGCAGCGCTCCCATGCTGTGCCCGAACAAGGCGTACCCGTCGGCGAGTCCGTGCTCGACCAACGCGTCCGTGAGATCCGCGACCAGAGCGCCCATGTCCGTGTACGGCACCTCCCGCGCGCGCAGTCCCCGGCCGGGCAGGAGCACGGGGACGACGTGCACACCGACGCCGAGGTGCGCCGCCCAGTTCCGGTAGACGGACGGCGTGCCGCCCGCGTACGGGAGGCAGACGAGACGCAGTGGGGCGGTGCGCGCCCCGGCACTCTTACCTGTACCTGTACCTGTACCTGTACCTGTACCTGTAGCTGTGTCCGTGTCCGTGCTCGGGCCGAAGCCGGGGAACCAGACGGCGGTCGGTGGTCGCGGAACCGAAGGACCCGTCGCCGACGGCCGCTCGATCGTGTGCACGTGGATCCTCTCGGTCGGGGTCAGCGGGTGACGAGTGCGCGGCCTTCCGGTGAGTCCAGCCAGGCCAGCGTCAGCTCGATGCCCTCCTCGAAGCCCACCTCGCTCTTGAACCCGAAGTCGTCGCGCGCCCGGTCGATGGCGTAGGACTGATCACGGTCGAAAAGATGGACGGCATGGCGGGTGAGCACCGGGCGGGACTTGATCCTCAGGGCGCCGTAGAGCCTCTCGGACACCGTGGCCACCCCCCGCGCCACCGGAGTCGGCAGACTGAACGCGGGAGGCTTCACGCCCAGACCGCGAGCCAGTGCCTCCACGTACTCCCGCCATGTCGTCGGATCGGGATCCCGCATGTTGTACGCCTTGCCGACCGCGGTGTCCGAGGCGCACGCCGCGATCATTCCGTCGACAAGGTTGCCCACATAGACGAGACCCGCCGGTACGGCACCCCCGCGGACGTAGACCATCTGCCGGCTCAGCAGCAGCGTCGCGATCTCGATCACGAAGTCCTTGCTGCGCGGCCCGTAGACCGACACCGGCCGTACGACGGTGACCGGCAGCCCGGTCCGCTCGGCCGCCTGCCGCACGGCTCGCTCTCCCAGCACCTTGCTGCGGTTGTAGGGCAGTCCGATGTCTCTGGGCTCCGCGCTCTCGTCGCAGGGGGTGACCGGATAGCCGTACACGTCGGTGGTGCTGAGGTGGAGGAGGCGCTCCACGGTCCCCGCGTGGTGGGCGGCCTCGACCAGGTTGCGGCTGCCGTCGACGTTGATCCGCCTGAACTCCTCCCACGGTCCCCAGTCGGCCGACAGGCCCGCACAGTTGTAGACGTGCCGGACGCCCGAGGTGGCGTGGCGCAGACTCTCCGGGTCGCTGAGGTCACCGGTCGTCACCTCCACGTCCAGGCCCGCGAAGGCGGCACGGTCGCTGCCCTCGCGCACCAGCACCCGCACGCGATGGCCGTGTTCGGTCAGCCGACGCGTCAGATGCCCGCCGATGAACCCGCTCGCGCCGGTGACCAGGACGTCCGCGACGGAGTCGCCCGAGGATCCGGAGCGGGGTGCGGGAACGGGATGGGCCGCGGGATCGGTAGCGGTCGGGCGGGAGGTCGCGGTCAAGTGCTCCGTGGGGCCGGGGGAGGGGGTCGCGTGGGTGTGTTCCGACATGGCTCGTCCCAGGAGGTCGAGGGAGTGTTCCAGATCTTCTTCGGTGTGGTCCGCGTTGACGAAGAAGCGCAGCCGGCACTCGTCGCGTGCGACGGCCGGATAACCGATCGGCATCACGTTCACCCCCCGCTCCAGAAGGGAGTTGGAGAGGGCCATCGTCTTCTCCCAGTCGCCGATGACGACCGGGATCACCGCCGAGGCACGGGACACACCGATGTCGAAGCCGCGCGCTCGGGCCGAGTCGCGGAAGTGCTCGGCGAGCCGCCGCACCCGGGCCACGCGCTGCGGCTCGTCCCTGACGACCCGGATCGCCTCCAGGGCGGCGGCCGTGTTCGCCGGCGAGATACCGGTGCTGAAGATGTGCAGCGGAGCGGTGAACCTGAGGTACTCGATGATCGGTTCACGGGCCGCGATGTAACCGCCGAGGCTGCCCAGTGCCTTGCTGAGCGTGCCCATCCACAGGTCGACGTCACGGCGGTCGACGCCGAAGTACTCGCCGATGCCCCGGCCCGTCCGCCCGAGGACACCGATCGAGTGGGCCTCGTCGATCATCAGCATCGCGCCGTGGTGCTTCTTCACGTCGATGAACCTGCGCAGATCGGGGAGATCACCGTCCTGGCTGTACGCGCCCTCGATGAGGACCAGGGCCCGCCGGTGCTGCGAGCGGAGGGTCCCCAGCATCGAGTCCAGCGCCCGCCAGTCGTTGTGCGGGAAGGGCCGGCGCCGGGCACCCGAGAGCATGCAGCCGCGCAGCGCGCTGTCGTGGATCCACTCGTCGTGCAGGACCAGGTCCTCGGGCCCGAAGAGGTGCCCGATGGTCGCCACGTTCGTCGCATGGCCCCCGGCGAAGACGATCGCGGCCTCCGTGCCGAGGAACGAGGCGATCTCGGCGTCCAGTTCGTGGTGCAGCGGGGTCTCGCCGAACAACAGGGGAGTCGCCGAACTGGAGGTGCCGTACCGGTCGATGGCCTCCTGCGCGGCCTTGCGTACCCGTGGGTGGTGCGACAGCGCGAGGTAGTTGAAGGACGAGAAGTTGATGACCGGGCGCCCGTCGATGGAGACACGGCCGCAGTTGTGGCCCTCGTGGATCCGGCCGTACGGGTTCGAGCCGCTCGCCGTCGTCTGGCGGAGGCGGCCCCGCAGTTCCGCGTACTCGGCCCACTCCTCGAACTCGCGCTCCTGCCGCACCGGAGGGCCGTCGACGGCAGCCGGGGGAGTGCCGTTCCCCTGGGCCGGGGGCCGGTCGCCGGAGTCCAGCAGGGCCACCAGCTCGCCGACGGTCGGGTCCTCGGGCACCGACTCGCGGTACCTGTCCAGATGCCCGGGGAACCGGCGGGCGAGGGCGCGTTCGAGTTCGGTGCGCATCAGCGAGTCGAAACCGAGGTCCGCGCCCAGCCGTGCGTCCAGGGGGATCTGCTCGGGCGGGAAGGCACAGGCCCGCGCCACCTGGTCGACCACCTCACTGCGGACCTCGCCTGCGTCGGAGGTCGGAGGGGCCGAAGCCGGTGGGGCTGAAGCCGGTGGGGCGGCAAGGGTGGCCGGGGCGACCGGGGCAGGGGTGACAAGGGCGGCCGGGGCGGACCGCGGCGGTCCGGGATGCGCGAGGCCGTCCTGCGCGGCGCCGCTCGTCGACGGCGACGGCGACGGCGTCATCGACGGCGGCGGCGGCGAGAACCAGTACGGCTGCCCTTCGAGGACCGCGTGCGGTACCGGGATCCGCGGCCGGCGCGAGCCCTCGTCCAGCGCGGCCCAGTCCACGGGCCCGCCCGCGCAGTGCAGACGGCCGAGCGACTGGAGAAGCGTCTGCCAGTCACCGTCCCCCGCGGGGCCGCCGCGTGCGCGGCGCAGGGAGGGCAGCCACAGCACCGACTCCTCGTCGTCCGGGGTGGTCATGGTGCGTGCCATGCCGAGCAGGGTCGGATGCGGGCCGATCTCCACGAAGGCATCGCAGCCGAGGCGGCGCAGCGTCGCGAAACCGTCGGCGAAACGCACCGGACCCAGCATGTGCCGCGCCCAGTCGTCGGCCCCGACAGGACCGGTGACCGGTTCGCCCGTGGCGTCGAAGACCCAGGGGATCTCCGGCCGCCGGAACGCGACACCGTCGGCCGCGGCGCGCAGCGGCTCAGCCGCACCCGCCATCAGCGGGGAGTGGAAGGCGTGCGACACCGTGAGAGGCCTGACGACGACCGACCGGCTCTCCAGCAGCGCTCGTACCCCGTCGATCTCCGTACGGGGCCCGGACAGCACCAGATGCCCGGGGGCGTTGACGGCGGCGACCGCGACGGAGTCCCCGGTGGCCGCCGCGGCGCGGATCGTCTCCGCGTCCCCGGCACAGGCGATCATCGCGCCCTCGCCGGGCTGTTCGGCCATGTGCCCGCCCCGCACCACGGCCAGCGTCAGGGCGTCCTCAAGCGACATCACCCCGGCGACACAGGCGGCGCCGTACGCCCCGATGCTGTGCCCGAGCAGGGCGGTGGGCCGCACACCCAGCGAGATCCACAGCTCGGCGAGCGCGACCTCCAGTGCCACCAGCGCGGGCTGGCAGTACCGGGTGTTCGCCAGCCGGTCGGCGCTCCCCTCCCCGAACAGCAGTTCCGTCAGCGGGACGCCGAGGTGCGGTCGCAGGACGCCGTCGGCGCGTTCCAGGGTGCGGGCGAACCCGCTGTGTGTGTCGTACAGGCCCTTGCCCATGCCCGTGTACTGCGTGCCCTGGCCGCTGAAGAGGAACGCGACCTTCGGCGCGGGTCCCGGGCGGGTCCGGCCGCGCACCACGGCGGTCGACGGTCCGCCGCGGGCCAGGGCGTCGAGCGCGGTGTCGAACGTCTCCTGGGAACCACCGGTGACGACCGCCCGGAAGGCGAGCCGGGCCCGCCCGGTGTTGGCCGTGTGGCAGAGTTCCGCGAGTTCCGCGTCGGGGTGGGCGGCCAGGTGCGTACGCCAGCGCTGGGCCAGCGTGGTGAGAGCGGTCGGTGTGTGCGCCGACAGGCACAGGGCGTGGGTGGGCCGCTTCGGAGCCACCGCCTCGACCGGGTCCGGCTCGGGGGCCGATTCGAGCACCACGTGTGCGTTCGCCCCGCCGAACCCGAACGAACTGACACCTGCCCGTACGCTGCCGGTGTCCGGCAGGCCGGTGAGCCGGGTCGGCACGTCGAGTCCGGCGCCGTCCCAGGCGAGGTGGCGGTTCGGGGTGCGCAGGTGGAGCGTCGGCGGGACCTGGCGGTGCCGTACGACGAGGGCCGCCTTGATGAGCCCGGCGATGCCCGCGGCCGACTCCAGGTGGCCGATGTTGGTCTTCACCGACCCCACCAGGCAGCGGTTGCCCTCGGGCCTGCCCTGGCCGTAGGCGGCTGCGAGGCCTTCCCACTCGACGGGGTCGCCGAGCGAGGTGCCGGTGCCGTGCGCCTCGACGTAGTCGACGTCCGCACCGCTCAGACCCGCCTGGACCAGGGCCCGTTCGATCACGGACCGCTGGGCGGAACCCTTCGGCGCCGTCAGGCCGTTGCTCCGGCCACCGTGGGCGGTGGCCGACCCGCGGATCACGGCGTGGACCGGGTCGCCGTCGGCGAGGGCCGCGGAGAGGGGTTTGAGCAGGACCAGGCCCACGCCCTCACCGCGTACGTAGCCGTTCGCCGAGTCGTCGAACGTCCGGCACCGTCCGTCGGGGGAGAGCATATTGCCCTGGGCGAACGCCACCGAGAGGCCCGGCGAGATCAGCAGGTTGACCCCGCCGGCCAGGGCGGTGTCGCACTCCCCGCGCCGTATGCTCTCGCAGGCGAGGTGCACCGCCAGCAACGACGACGAGCACGCGGTGTCCACCGCGAGGCTCGGCCCGCGCAGATCGAGTGTGTACGAGAGCCTGTTCGCCGCGATGGAGTGCGCGTTGCCGGTCGCCGCGTGGACGTCGATCGTCTCCAGCCGGCTCATCTGCAGCTCGGAGTAGTCATGGCTGCTGATCCCGACGAATACGCCGGTCGCGCTGCCCGACAGCCCGGTCGGGTCGAGGCCCGCGTCCTCCACGGTCTGCCAGGCGGTCTCCAGGAGCAGCCGCTGCTGGGGGTCCATCCGCGCCGCCTCTCTGGCAGACAGGCCGAAGAAGCGGGCGTCGAACTCGTCCACGCGATCGATGAAGCCGCCGAACGCCGGCGCGTCCACCTGCTCGGTGGCCCAACGGCCGCCCGGGACCCCGGTGATCGCGTCGCGTCCGTCCACCAGGAGCCGCCAGTAGCTGTCCGGGTCCGGGGCGCCCGGGAAACGGCACCCCATACCGATGACGGCGATGGGCTCGTGCCCGGTGTCCTCCTGCCGTGACGGTTGCCGCGACGGCTGAGGCTGCCGTGGCGGGGTCGCCACCGTCGAGACCGCCGTGCCCGCCGGGCGTCCGGCGGCACCGACGTGCGCCGCGACGGCCCGGATGGTCGGGTGCTCGAACGCGCTGCCCGTGCTCATCTCGCGCCCTGTCCGCGCGCCGAGTTCCGCGAGGATCGCCACGGCCTGCTTCGAGTCCAGGCCCAACGAGGCCAGCGGCCTGGTGACATCGACCGAGGCGGCGGACAGGCCGAGGCGGGTCGCCACCTCCTCGACCAGCCATGCCTCGACGGCGTCCGGGTCCCACGGACCGGCCGCCTGATCTTTGGAGAGCGGTTCCTCACTTGCTTCCGTACCTGGTTTCTCACCGAGAAGCAGGCTGATCAGGGTGTCGACCCTCGGACGTGCCAGCAGCGCGCCCACGGGGATCCTGGTGCCGAGCCGCTCCTCCAGGACGCGTACGGCGGTGAGGAGCGCCGGGTAGTCCAGGTCGAGTTCGGCGAACGTCCAGCCGGTCACGTCCGGCGCGTCGGCAGTCGCCGGGACACCTGTCAGAACCTCGGTGACCGCGTCGGTCACCCGCTGCCGGCGCGCGCCGCCGGACAGGCCGGCGAGGTCCCCGGCGGGCAGGGGTGTCACAAGGTCCCTGGTGACGCCGGCCGCCACCACGGTGAGCCCGAGTCCGAGGAAGTCCCGCTTGCACGCCTGTCGTTGGATCTTTCCGCTGGTCGTCTTGTGGACCGTCGACCTCTTCAGGAGGACGACGGCGTGGGGTGCCACGTCGTGCTCCTCGGCGATCGCCGTGCGCAGCTTCGCCAGGAGCGCGGGCGCCCCGTCGAGACGCCTGCTCTCCACCTCGTGCACGACGACGAGTTCCTCGGCGCCGTCGATCTCGATGGAGAAGGCGGCGCCCGACCCCGCCCGGACCGCTTCGTCGGCCCGCTCCATGGTGCGTTCGACGTCCTGCGGGTAGTGGTTGCGGCCCTGCACGATGACGACGTCCTTGATACGGCCGACGACGTGGAGGTGGCCACCCTTCAGGAAGCCGAGATCGCCGGTGCGCAGGAAGGCTGTCGGCCCTTCGCCCTCGATACGGGCCCGGAAGGTGACCTCGCTGGTCTCGGGGCGGCCCCAGTAGCCGTGTGCCACGCTCCCGCCCGCGATCCAGATCTCGCCGACGTGCCCCTCGGAGTCGATCCGCCGTCGGGTGCCGGGGTCGACGATCGCGACGTCCACTCCTTCGACGGCGGGGCCGCATCCGACCAGCCGCACCGCCCGCTCACCACGCGACTCGGGCACCTCGGGCACCTCGGTCACGGCTGTGTCGGGTACGGACTCGGCGACCCCCGAACTGAGCGCGGCGGACGCGAACGCGCCGACCGGCGGCGGTTCGTGCGCGCCGACCCCCGTCACCATCAGCGTGGCCTCGGCGAGGCCGTAGCAGGGCAGCAGGGCGCGGCGTTCGAAGCCGCAGGGCGCGAACCGTTCGGTGAACAGGTCGAGGGTGTCGGCGCGTACCGGCTCGGCGCCGTTCAGCGCCAGCCTCCAGTGGCTCAGGTCCAGACCGTCCCGCTGCTCGTCCGTGATCCGGCGTACGCAGTGCTCGAAGCCGAAGTTGGGGGCCACGCTGGTGGACGCCCTGGTCCGCGACAGCGTCCGCAGCCACAGCAGCGGCTGCCGTACGAAGGACATCGCGGACATGAGGTGAGCGGGAAAGCCGCCGTACAGGGGCGTGAGGATGCCGCCGATGAGACCCATGTCGTGGTACGGGGGCAGCCAGGACACCATGCCCGACCCGGCGTCGTGCTCCAGCCTGCGGTGGATCGAACGGAGGTTGTGCAGCAGGTTGCCGTTGCTGACCATGACGCCCTTGGGGGACGAGGTCGAACCGGACGTGTACTGGAGGAAGGCCGTCGCATCGCTGCCGACGGAGGGCTCATGCCAGTCGCCGGCTCCGGCGGTGCCCAGCTCCGACAGCGTCAGCCAGCGCAGACCGGCGAGTCCGAGGGAGTCCATCTCGCGTCGTTTCGTGGCCGCGAAGCGCGACAGGGCTTCGGTCGTGAGGGCGTGCGTCGCCCCGGAGTCCCGGGCGATGGCCGCGAGACGGGGCATGGTCTGGCCGAAGCGCCGGGTGTCCGGCGGGTAGGCCGGTACGGCGATGGCTCCGGCGTACAGGCAGCCGAGGAAGCCGGCGACGTAGTCGAGCCCCGGAGGATGGAGCAGCAGGACCGGCTTGCCGGTGAGGCCTTCGCGCTGGAGGAGCGCGGCCACTGCCCGGGTGCGGAGGTCCAGCTCCCGGTAGTTCCATGACTCGCCCTGTTCCGCCCCTTCCGCCTCTCCTGCTTCTCCCGCGCTGCCGTCGCCGGCGCGGCCCGCATCGGTTCCGTCGAGGAAACGGTAGGCGAGCGCGTCCGGGCGGTGGTCGAGATGGCGGCGCAGCAGCCCGGCGACGGTCTTCGGCTCTTTCCCCTGCCAGGGTTGCCAGGGGGTCTCGTGGGGATCCTGGTTCATGAGCGTCTCCGTCATTTGCCGGGCACGGCCTGCGAGTGCCGGACAGGACCGGCCGTCCCGCTGCCCAGGCGGTGGTAGTCGGTCTTGCCGTTGGCGTTGTGGGGCAGTTCGTCGAGGCAGACGGCCAGCTGGGGCAGCATGTAGCGGGGCAGGTGCTGTGCGCAGTGCCGCTTGATCTCGATGAGGTTCGGTCTGCGGACGCCCGGACCGAGGGTGTAGTAGAGGGCGATCCGCGGCTCCGTGCCCTGCTTGTCGAGCACGACGGCGGCGGACGTGATGCCCGGCCGCTTGAGCACCGTGGCCTCTATCTCACCCAACTCCACGCGGTAGCCGTGGAGTTTGACCATCCGGTCACGGCGTCCGCGGTAGACGAGGCTGTCTCCCTCGTAGCTCACCAGGTCGCCGGTGGCGTGGCGGCCCCGCCCATGGCCGACCGCGGTGTGTCCGGAGGCGGCGTCCGCGGAGGCGGCGTCTGCGGAGGCGGCGTCCTGGGCGTCGGGCGCACGCGACCCCCGTCGCCAGTAGCCGGGAGTGACGCAGTCACCCTCGACGATCAGTTCGCCGTACGCCTCGGGCCCGTGCAGCGTGTGTCCGTCCTCGTCCACGACGGACGCGCGGGCGCCGGGCACCGGTGTGCCGATCGGTACGGGCTCGTCCCGGGCGAGGTCCTCCGCACGGACCCGGTGATAGGTGCAGACGTTGGTCTCGGTCGGCCCGTACAGGTTGTAGAGCGCCGTCTGCTCGGGCAGCAGGGTCGCCAGTGCACGCAACTGCCCGATCGGGTAGACCTCACCCGCGAAGAGGACGTACCGCAGGGTGCGTACCGTGTCCGGGGTGAGCGCTCCCGAGCGGGTCAGGAGGTTCAGCACGGAGGGCACGGAGTACCACACCGTGACGCCGTGCTCGCGTATTCCCCTGGCCAGCGACGCGACGTCGCGTGACTGGTCGTCGGCGACGATCCAGACGCCGGCGCCCACCGACAGCGCGGTGAAGAGGTCGAAGGTGGACAGGTCGAAGTTGAAGGAGGCGTGGTTGGCGAAGACGTCGTCCGGCCCCACGGTCAGTTCGGTACGCGCCCAGCGGATGAAGTTCGCCAGGTTCCGGTAGGAGATCCGCACCCCTTTCGGCGTGCCGGTCGAGCCGGAGGTGTAGAGGATGGCGGCGAGGTCGTCGCGATCCGGCGTGGGCGGGATCTCGGCGTAGGCGGCCTTCCCTCCTGGCGTCGCGGCGAAGTCGGCCCACGACCGGACAGGTGCCGTCGGCCTCGACGTGGTCCCCTTCGATTCCGGGCCGGTGCCGTCGGCCGGCACGATCGCCCGCACGGAGGCGGGCAGTGCGCAGCCCGCGAGCAGTTCCAGGTGCCGGTGGTCGGTGAAGAGGACCACCGGCTCGCAGTCCCTGAGGATGTGCTCCACCCGCGCCGGCGGCTGGCCCCCGTCGAGGGGGACATAGGCGCAGCCGGCCTGCAGGGTCGCGAGGATCGCCTCGGCGTAGCGCGGCGTCTTGTCCATCCAGACAGCCACCCGGTCACCGATCGTCGCGCCGAGCCCGACCAGGCCGGACGCGACGGCGGCGACGTCCGCCCCCAACTGGCCGTATGTGATGGTCCGTTCGCCGACGAAGGCGGGCCGGACCGCCTGCTCGGGGGACAGCGACCGCGGCAACCGGATCAGCGAGGTGTCGCAGTCGTGCCGCATCCGCGTCAGGGCTGTTTCCGTCATCGTCGCCTCACCCCGCCGACGGCAGGACACCGACCTCGCGGCCGGCCTCGACGAAGATGCCCGCGGCGGTCTCCAGGTCCTCGGGGGTGTGCTCCGAGGTGACACTGACCCGTAGGCGCGCGTCACCGAGCGGCACGCCGGGGAACACCACCGTCTGGCAGTAGAGCCCTCTCGCGCGGACCGCGCGGCCCATCTCCATCGCCTTGCGCTCGTCGCCGATGACCAGGGGAAGGATCGCGCTGCGGGTGTTCTCCAGATCGAAGCCGGCGTCCGCCAACTGGCTCCGCAGCAGCCGGATGTTGCGCCACAGCTTCGTGATGCGCTCGGGTTCCGACTCGATGACGTCGATGGACGCGATCAGCCCGGCGGCGACACCCGCGGGAATGTTCGCGGCGAAGACGTACGAGTTCGAGTAGAAGCGGAGGTACTCGACGACCTCCTCGTCGCCGACGACGAACCCGCCCATGCCCGCGAGTGTCTTGCTCATCGTGCCGAGTTCGAGGTCGACCTCGCCCTTCAGTCCGAAGTGCTCGGCCGTCCCCGAGCCGCGCCGGCCGAGTACACCGGTGGAGTGTGCGTCGTCGATCATGACCCTGGCGCCGTGCTCCTTGGCCAGGCGGACGATCTCGGGCAGGTCGCAGATGTCGCCGTGCATGCTGAACACACCGTCGGCCACGACGAGTTTGCCGCCGGGTCCCTCGTCGCAGCGCTTCAGGATGCGCACCAGGTCGGCCATGTCGTTGTGCTGGTAGATCCTGCGGGTGGCGCCGGAGAGCCGGGCGCCGTCGACGATGCTCATATGGTTGAGCTTGTCGACGACGACGGTGTCGTAGCTCTTGACCAGCGCGGAGATCGCGCCGATGTTCGCCGCGTAGCCACCGGGATAGACGATGCAGGCCGGCCGCTGCTTGAAGGCCGCGAGGCGCCGCTCCAGTTCCTTGTGGAGCATGTTGGTCCCGCCGATGAACCGGGAGCCGGTGTGTGTGGCCCCGTACCGGCGGGTGGCCTCGCAGACCGCCTCGATCACCTTGGGGTGGTTGGCCAGGCCCAGGTAGTTGTTCGACGCGAACATCAGGAACTCGCGTTCGTGGCCCTCCAGTTCGTCGAAGATGACGGCCCGGTTCGAGCAGCGGGAGTGCAGCGGCATGCCGTACCAGTAGAGCCGCTCGGCCTCGCGCCGCCGCAGATACCTGCCGAAACTGCGGGTCTTGGCGAACAGGTCGCTGTCGCGTTCCTCCACGAAGTCCTTCATGGAGCGGCCGTCCCAGGCCGAGCCCAGGTCGTCCGCGGCGCGCCCGTCCGGGATCCGCGCCGCACCCCGATCGGGGTCGGTGAGCGCCCGGTCCACCCGGTGCGCGTCCTCGTGATAGGGACGCAGGGCCTCCACCAGCTCGTCCAGGGACGTCGCGGTGACGGTGCCCGCCAGGCCGGGGGGAAGTCCCAGCTCACGTGCGGCGTCGGCCACGATCGAGGCCAGGACCACCGAATCGATGCCTAGCTCGCTCTCGAAGTCGGCGCCGGGTGCCAACTGACCGCGCTGGTACTGGGTGTGCCGCATGGTGGTGGTGACGACGGTCTCCAGGAGCGAGCCACCCGGTGCGGTCTCCGCCGGTCGGTGAACGTCGGCGGTGGCGGCCTGGCAGGCCTGCTCGACCGCGCGGACGAGGTCGCCGACCGTTGCGAGGCCGGACGGCAGCGGTGCCACCAGCGAGAACTGTTCCTTCACCGAGGCCAGGATCGATTCGAAGATGACCGAGTCGATACCGAGTTCTGCCTCGAAGTGGCTGTCGGGCAGAAGGTAGGACTCGTCGTAGAGCGTCCGCGAGGCGATGATGTCGACGACCTCACGCCGGACGCTGTCCCGCCTGTCCCCAGTGACGTTCGTCATCGGACGGTTTCTCCCTCTCGCCGCAGCCGCTCGACCAGCGCTGCCATCGTGTCGACCGTCCGGAAGTTCGCCGGGGAGATCTCCTGCAGCGGGACGGTGATACGGAAGTCGTCCTGCATGTAGTGCACGAGGTCGAAGATTCCGGCCGAGTCGATGATGTTCAGCTCGGCGATGGGGACCTGCGCGTCGAGGCCCTCGGCGTCACCGTCGAGCCACACACCGGCGATGTAGTTGATGATTGACTGCTGGGTGCTCATGGTCGTCCTCGGCTCGTTTTCCGGCGGACTCTGGCCCTGCTGCGGCCCGGCTAGGGCCCGGTGGGGACCTCGGCGGACGCGAGGCGCTCGATCAGGTCGGCGACCTGGGTGATCGTGTCCCCGGGAGACGCGGCGTCGTCACCGACGTGCACACCGAAGTCGGACTGGACGACGAGGAGCAGCTCGACGAGGAACAGGGAGTCCATGTCGAGGTCCTCGAACGTGGTGTCAGGGCCGATCTCCGCGCGGTCCACCTCGAAACGGTCGACCAGCAGATCGACCAGCCTGCCGTACATCACGCTCATGCGTTCATCACGCCCATGCCGTGTGCTCCTTCCGTCGTGCTCGTGCTCGTTCCGGTGCTCGTTCCGGTGCTCGTTCCTGTACTTGTGCGTGTGCTTGTGTGTGCTCACGCGCGGGCCGGGTCCAGGTCCGGCCAGGTCAGTACCGTGGACCCCCAGGTGAGCCCTCCGCCGAACGCGGTGAGCAGCATCCGCCCGCCCGGCCGCAACGCACCTTCGGTGTGTGCCTGGTCGAGGGCGAGGGGGATGGAGGCCGCCGCGGTGTTGCCGACCTCGGCGATGTTGCCGACACAGCGGTTCCTGGGAATCCCGAGGTCGTCGGCGACATGGTTGGTGATCCGGAGATTCGCCTGGTGACTCACCAGATGGTCGACGTCCCGCGCCAGCCAGCCCGCCCGGGCGAGAACCGTGCGGGCCGATCCGGTCATCCGCAGTACCGCGTGCCGGAAAACCTCCTTGCCCGACATGGTGAAGTACCGCTCGCCGGCGGCCGGTGCCAGCCCGGACAGGCGCTGGCGTGATCCGCCGGCGGGCACGGTGATCAGGTCCTCGCCCGCTCCGTCGCTCCCCAGATCGAACGGGCCGAGCGCGCCGGGCTCCGCCGGATCGCCCGAGCGCAGTACGACGGCTCCGGCGCCGTCCCCGAAGATCACGGCCGTGGACCGGTCCTGGGGATCGAGCAGGGTGGAGAACGTCTCCGCGCCGATCACCAGCACGCGGTCCGCGACGCCCGCGGAGATGAGCCCCGCCGCGGTCGCCAGCCCGTACACGAACCCGGTGCAGACGGCGGACACGTCGTAGGCGGCCGTTCCCCTCATCCCGAGCCGGGCGGCCACCACGGGGGCGGTCGCCGGGCAGGGGCGGTCCGGGGTGGTCGTCGCGACGAGCACCGTGTCCACGGTGGAGACGCCCGCGCTCTTGAGGGCTCTCTCGCCCGCCCCGACCGCCAGGTCGGAGGTGGCCGTGCCCTGCTCCGCGAAGTACCGCTGCTCGATACCTGTGCGTGAGCGGATCCATTCCTCGGAACTGTCCAGTCCGGCGGCCAGTTCGTCGTTCGGGACAGCCCTGGGCGGCAGGCAGCTGCCGACTCCCGTCAGCACGGCGGCCCGGCTCATCGGACACCGTCCCGGCCATGACGGCCGGGGCGGTCACCGGTGAGGTGTCGAGGTGTCGGTCGGTCGCGAAGACGTGCAACCACGCGAGTGCTCCTCGTCTTCCGGACGGCCATGTGTTCCGGACGGTCATGGGTGATGTCCGGGCCGAGTCTGGTCCGAGGGGCTGACCGATGGCTGACGAGGCACTGACCGATGGCTGACGCAGCATCTCCGTGTGGACGGGTGCCTGCCCGTCAGCGCGCGGTCAGTCATCGGTCAGCGGGCGGTCAGCCCGGTCGCCCACACTCGATGACGACCAGGACCTGTCCGGTCGGGCACGGCGAAGTGAAGCGGCGAAGTGACGCAGCGGTGCCTTGTGAGCGCCGGAAAGGCAGGGCGCATCGCATGGATGTGATGAACGCATGAGCGTGATGTACGGCAGGCTGGTCGATCTGCTGGTCGACCGTTTCGAGGTGGACCGCGCGGAGATCGGCCCTGACACCACGTTCGAGGACCTCGACATGGACTCCCTGTTCCTCGTCGAGCTGCTCCTCGTCGTCCAGTCCGACTTCGGTGTGCACGTCGGTGACGACGCCGCGTCTCCCGGGGACACGATCACCCAGGTCGCCGACCTGATCGAGCGCCTCGCGTCCGCCGAGGCCTCGGCATGACCATCTCCAGGTCACCTTCGCCGCCCATCGCGGTGACGGGTGTCGGTCTGGTCACCCCCGTCGGCATCGGCGCCGACGACACCTGGAAGGGCGTGTGCGCGGGCCGGTCCCCGGCGGCCAGGAACCCCTCGCTGGCCGGACTTCCCGTGGACATCTCCTGCACCGTGCCCGGCTTCTCCGCCCGCGAGCACGTGGGCCGGCGCAGCGCATTGGCACACGACCGCTTCAGCCAGCTCTGCATCACCGCGGCCCGTGAGGCGGTCGCCGACGCCGGGCTGGACCCCGGTACCTGGGACGGCGTCCGCGTCGGGGTCGTCGTCGGCTGCGGCCTCGGGGGAGTGACGACCTGGGAGACCCAGCACCGGCGGATGCTGGAGAAGGGCCCGGAAGCGGTCTCCGCCCTGCTGATCCCGATGCTCGTGCCGAACATGGCCGCCGGGCACCTGGCGATGGACCTGCACGCCAAGGGTCCGAATCTGGTCACGGCGACGGCCTGTGCGTCCGGCGCCACGGCGATCGGCACGGCCCTGCAACTGCTGCGCGACGGAAGCTGCGACGTCGTCGTCACGGGCGGCGCCGAGGCCGGGGTCAGCCCCCTGATGGTGACGGGTTTCGCGCAGATGGGCGCGCTGTCCAGGCGGCTCGACGCACCGTCCGCCGCCTCCCGCCCCTTCGACGCGGACCGTGACGGGTTCGTCATCGGCGAGGGCAGCGGCATGCTCGTCCTCGAACGCGAGGCGGACGCACGGGCGCGCCGGGCGACGGTCCGGGCGAGGATCGCCGGGTACGGGGCCTCCGCCGACGCGTACCACATGACCGCACCGGACCCCGAGGGCGCGGGGGTTCTGCGAGCGTTGCGCACGGCGCTGTCGGGAGCGGGCGTCACGCCCGGGGAGGTCGACCATGTCAACGCCCACGGCACGTCCACACCGCTCAACGACGCGGCGGAGGCCAAGGTGTTGCGAGGGCTCCTCGGCGAAGGTCCCGCGGTCACCTCCACCAAGGGGGTGACCGGCCACACCCTGGGAGCCGCCGGTGCGATCGAGGCCGCGCTGACCGTGCTGACCGTCGAGAACGGCACCATCCCCCCGACCGCCAACCTCGAACGGCAGGACCCCGAGGTCGAGTTGGACATCGTCGCCGGATCGCCCCGGGAACGGAAGGTGGAGGTGGCGGTGAGCAACTCGTTCGGCTTCGGCGGTCAGAACGCGGTGCTGGTGATCACGGCCGCCTGAAATCGGCGTACACGCGGACTGCGGATCGCACGGTCAATGGATCTCGTCCGAAAAAGCCCCGGCCGTCAGGCCACGACACCGGAAGACTCCATCGGGTGACCACACGAGACCTGATCCTCCAGCGCACAGTGGGCGTCCTCTACGTCATCGCCGGCATCGGCAAGTTCTTCCCGGAGATCGAGTCGGTCGAAGAGCGCCTCGACGGCGCCGCGGACGGCAACGACGGTGTCGCCGTCATCGGTCCCTTCACCGACTGGCTCGCCGCACACCCCACGGGCGTCACCGTGTTCGTCGCGGCGGCGATGGCCGTCAGCGGTGTCGTCCTGATCCTCGGCCGGGGCCTGGTCGTCGCCGCGCTCTACGGCCAACTGCTCATGCTGGTCTGCCTGGTCGTCGTCCTCGTGAGCAGCGTGCCGCAGATACTCGTGCTCGACGCCGCGTTCTTCGCCGCGGCCGTCTACCTCCTCGTGCGGCACCGGCGCACATCGTCCCCGTCCGCCGCGGCAACCACGCCGGCCAGGACGGACAACCAGAGCTAAGGGTCACGCCATGTCCTTCACCGTTCCGCACGTCGAACTCGCGCAGCTCGAAGACCGGGTTCAAGCCGCGCTCAGGACCATGGACGACAGTGCCCTCGATGTGCTCGGGTACGGCGAAGTCAGCCTGGTACTGCGGCTGGAGAGCGGTGACGGGGTGTTCGCCTGCAAACGGCTGCCGGTGTTCCCCGACCGCGGACGCTTCGAACGGTACGAGGAGGGCCTCCGCGAGTACCTGAGGAGGCTCGCGGACAACGGCCTCGACGTCGCGGACACCGGGCTGTGGCACACGCGGCTGCCGTCGGGGCGCATCACGGCCTACTGCGTGCAGCGCGAGCTGCCGCCGCACCGGTTGTGTTCCAGGCTTCTGCACACCGAGGACGACATCTGGGTCAAGGACTTCTTCTCCCGGTTCCTCGACCGGGTCGAGCGTGCCGTGGAGCCCACCCTCGGTCTGGACGCGCAGGCCGACAACTGGGTGGATGTCGGCGGTGAACTGGTGTACATCGATGTCACGACGCCTCTCATGCGGGACGCCCGCAACCGCGAACGACTGGACGTCCGGCTCTTCTTCAGCTCGCTGCCCTGGGTCCTGCGCGACGCCGTCCGTATCTCGATGACCAAGTCGATCTTCGACAAGTTCTACGAGACCCGCGGCGTCCTGCTGGACTTCCTCGGCAACCTGCACAAGGAACGGCTCCACGAGCTCGTCCCGGCGTTCCTCGAACAGGCCAACGCCCGCCTGTCCAGACCGATCACCGCGGAGGAGGTGGCCGCGTACTACCGCGACGACGCCCGGATGTGGGAACTCATCCAGCGGCTGCGCCAGGCCGACCGTTTCTGGCACCACAGGATCAGGCGCCGCACCTACCCGTTCCTGCTGCCCCCGCGCGTGGAGCGCTGAAGGCCCGGCGATGACCATCACCTCGCCGGACCGCGTCGCGGCCCGCAGCCTCGACGACAGCATGACGCTCGATCCCGCACGTCCCCTGTACGTCAGTCACGCCCGCGGCCCCCTGACGGTCGCCGTGGTGTCCATCGCCTGGCTGCGCGGACGCGACGAAACGGACCGCGTGCTGATCGGCGCCCGGCATCTGAGCGACGACGAGATCCAGCAGGCGGCACAACTGCGCCTGTTCAAGCGGCGCTTGGAGTGGCTGGCAGGACGTCTGGCCATCAAACACAGCGTGTGCGCCTATCAGCGGCGGCACGCCGGCACCTCGGTGCGCCCCCGCGACATCACGGTCGGCGTCGTCCCGGACGGGCTCCGCGCCGGAAAACCCGTCGTCGACGCCCGTGTCGAGGTGGGTCTGTCCCACTCGGTGGACTTCGCCGTCGCCGTCTGCGGGCCGCGTGCCGTCGGGATCGACGTCGAGCGCAGCCGCCAGGTGCCACCGCCGCTCGCGCAACTGCTCACGCAGTCCCCGGAGATCGCCGCGGATCCACGACTCGGGGGAGTGGGCGGCATGCCGCTCCCCCTGCGGTGGGCCTGCAAGGAGGCGGTGCTCAAGCACTTCGGCTTCGGCCTGCGGGTGGACAGCCGCGAGGTGCGGCTCACCCAGTGGTGGCCCGACGGCCGGTTCGCCTGGCGGGCAGGGCCGGAACTGCGCCGTCACGCGCCCGCGGCCGACGGTTCCCGTTTCGACAGCTGGGCCCGGGAAGTCGACGGATACGCCCTGGCGCTCGTGTGGCAGTGAGGAGAACGGACACCGTGACCGGTTCACCCACCTCGGCACCCCGGCCGCCCTCCGCGGCACGGCGAGTGCCCTTCGAACACGCTCTGCGTGAAGCGGCAGACATCGCCGCGCTCAGCCCGTCGTCGCACAACTGCCAGCCCTGGGGCGTCGCCTGGCCCTCCGGCCGTGGCGCGCGCCGGGCAGCGGAACGACTCGTCGAAGAGGCTCCCGCCGGCGGCCCCGAGGCCCCCGACAGCACCTCCGGTGAAAGCAGTACCGGTGGAGGTGACACGGACGAGTACGTGATCCTGGCCCTCGACCGGGAGCGTGAACTCACCTCCCTCCCCGCACACGCCGTCGAGATGCTGGTCAGCTGTGGCGCGTACCTGCAGATCCTGTTGCGCTCCCTGGCCCTCCAGGGCTGGTCGACGGACCGGATCCGATTCGTCGAACCGCTCGCCGACGGACGGACGCAGAAGGCCTACGACGCGTGTCGCCCACTCGGAGACACCTGGCCGAAGTCATGGTCGCCCCTGTGTGCGGTCCGGCTGCGCCGCACGGACGAGCCGGTCGGTACGCTCGCCGAACTCCGCCGCACCGCCCTGGCCCGACGGACCAACCGCGCGCCCTACCGCCCCGGTGCGGTCGAACCGGCCGTCCTGGACGGTCTGTCCGCCCCGTCGACCGGCGTCGCCGAGGACGCGGGCGTCACCGTCCGGCATCTCGTGGCCGACAGCGAGCGTGCGGCCTTCGCCGGCCTCGTGGCCCGCCACGGGGGCCGCGACTTCACTCATCGACAGGCCTGGCGCGAGACGTACTCGTTCGTGCGCCGGGACGAGGCCGAGGCACAGGCGCGTGGCGACGGCTTCCCCCTCAGCCAGTTGTTCGGGCCGCTGTCGACGCCACGGCGCCACGCACTGCGCCTCGCGCTGGCTCCCACCACGATGGGTGTGCTCCGCCACGCGGGTTACCACCGGGTGCTCGCCCGCCAACTCGCCCGCGTCGTACGGCCGACGCCGGCCATCGTCGCCATGGGTCTGGCCGACGCGCTTCCCGGTGTCGAGGCCACCGTCCGCGGCGGAGCCCGGCTGGCCGAATACTGGCTGCGGGCCACGGAGGCGGGGCTCGCGCTGCACCCCGTCAGCGTCGTCCTGCAGCACGACGACGTTCGAAAGGAGCTGCAGGACCGGCTGGGACTGCCGGGCCGCACCTTCTTCGTGAGCAGATTGGGGCACCCTCTCACGGGTTTCCCGCGGTCCCCGCGCCGGATAGGAGCCCGTGCCGTACGCACGATCTGACACGTCGCCCAAATGTCCCGTGAAATTCTCCTGGGCGTTGTCGGAACCAGCCATCAAATACCGGACACATAAGGCGTGAGGTTACTCGGTGGTAAAACGTCGAGGCATCCTCGGAGAGCCGTGAGTGTGTGCCTCCTGTGTTACCCTGCATATGCCATGCGGCCTCGATGTTGCGAGACCGATAAGCAGCGAAGGGTCTCCTGGAACACGCAGGGTCGCGTCAATCTCGGGGGAGGAACGAACCTTGCACTGCTCTCGGCGAACGGGCCTCAATGCCACTCATCGTTTCGCGTGGACGACCTACCTGATCACCGGGCGATGAGCGTCCACCGGCGGAGGCCGGGACATCGAGCCGTGCGGGACGACTGGTCGGCCTCTCCAGCTCATCACACGGCCCCCAGCGGTGGTGCCGGCCGCGGCATCCGGGTGCTGGTCTGCTGCGAGGGATCGATCGTGGGTGCCGGTATGCGGGCCCTGCTCGACCAGCAGCCCGACATCGCTGTCATCGGTTACTCGACCGGGACGGATTCGGAAGCCGTCGCCGCCGACTCGGCACCGGACGTCACTGTGGTGGTCGCCCCCGCTCTGACCATCGAGAACAAGCGTGAGCTGACCGCTCTCGCGGCACTGACCAAGGTCATCCACATCACGAAGGCCGAGAACGCCTGCCGTTCGATCGAGATTTTACGTCTCGGGGTCCGTGCCGTCCTCGCCCCCGACACCTCCGCCGACGAGCTGATCCATGTCCTGCGGACGGTCAGTGCGGGCAGTGCGATGGTCATCCCCGAGGCGGCCCGCAGGAGCCTCGACCACCTGCCGCAGCGTCCTGCCTCCGCGCTCGCCGCGAGCGTCGTGCCCTCGCTGACTCCACGGGAGACCGAGGTGATCGCCCTGCTCACCCAGGGAAAGTCCAATGCGGAGATAGCGGAGAAACTATCGGTTTCCACAGCGACCGTTCGCTCCCACGTTCACCATTTGCTGAGGAAACTGGGTGTCGGAAGTCGCGCCCAGGCCGTGGCCGTCGCCTACGAGACCGGACTCATGGCGGCCATTGAACAGAATTCAAAAGGATCGGGCCGGAGCTGACGAGCGCAAAGCAATACGCCTTTCGCCGCCGACGGCGCATCCGCTATTCACGCGCGATAGCCGTCTCCGATACGATCGCCCACCGTCTCGGACACGACCTCGGCCATCTGATCGAAGTCGGAGACCAGCTTTCGAAATGGCGGGCTCTGCATGTCGTGCTCGAAGTCCGCGAGGCTGGACACCTCGATGATTTCGACGTAGGCGAGGGGGGCGTCCCCGGCATGCACCCGCTGGACGCTGAACGACAGGACACTGGGCAGCTCGGGGCACGTGGCGTAGTCGACGTCCCGCACCCATGTCTCGAAGCGGTCCGGTGCCACACCGTCGAGCAGCCGGATGCGGTGAACGATGACGGTCATGGTGTACTCCGTTCCGGGCCGGACAAGGTGACCGGGCCGACGAGTGGTTGCCGGAGCAACCGGTGGGTCAGCGCCGCCCGGACCGGCGGCGGCTGCCGCTGAGCCCCAGCGCCCGGGCGATGTTGTTCTTCTGGATCTCGTTGGTGCCGGAGAAGATCCGTGCGGGCAGCGCGTCACGCAACAGCGTCTCGGCCTCCCCTTCGAGGACGCCGAGAGCACCGCGCACCTGAATCGCGTCGAGGCCCAACTGCACGGCGGCCTCGCTGACGGCCAGCTTCGCCAGCGCGGGAGCCACCTCGTCCTCGGAGCCCCGCGCCAGCCCCCAGGCGGCCCTGTAGAGCAGGAGCCGGGCGGACTCCAGCCGCAGGGTCATGTCGACGAGGCGATGGCCCACCGCCTGGAAACTACCGATGGGAGCGCCGAACTGCTCACGTTCGCCCGCGTACTCGACCGTCGACTCCAGGACACGCTGCATGGCACCGAGATAGGCGGCGAAGAGGCAGGTGCGCTCCCACTTCATGGAGGAGGAGAACACACTCGCCCCCGCGCCCCGGGCGCCGAGCACATCGGCCGAGGGCACCGCACACCCGTCGAAGTGGACGTCGGCCGTCGGGGAGCCCCGCAGACCGACCTTGGAGTAGGGCGGCCCCACGCTGAGCCCGGGCGTGCCCGCCTCGACGACGAACGCCGTCAGACCGAAGAAGCCACGGCCCGGCTCCGTCGCCGCCTGCACGACGAAGACATCGGCGACCGGCGCGTTCGTGGTGAAGCACTTGCTGCCGTGCAGCACATAGTGGTCGCCCCGGAACTCGGCGCGTGTACGCAGGTTCAGCGCGTCCGAACCCGCCTCGGGCTCGGTGATGGCATGCGCAGCGATGCGCTCTCCCGAGCCGAGCGCGGGCAGCAGACGCCGTTTCTGCTCCTCCGTACCGAACTCCACGATCGGCATCAGGGAAGCGAACAGGTGCGCCGCGACGGAGAAGGCGAAGCCCAGGTCCCAGGAGCCGTACCCCAGGGCTTCCATGACCGCTGACGCGGCGACCGCGTCCAGGCCGCTGCCCCCGTACCCGACAGGGACGACGCCACCGACCACACCCTGCTTGCCCGCGAGGAGCCAGCGCCTGCGGAAGTCGTCCGCGTCGAAGGCCGCACCGGTCTCCTCGCGCCGGCCGTCCAGCTCGCGCCGGGCGAACGCCACCGTCACGGCGCGCATTTCCTCGACGTCCGGGTCGAACTCGAAGTTCATCGTGATCCGTCCATGTGCTCTTCGTGCTCCTCGACGAGTACGTGATAGTTGATGCCGCCCGTGCCGAACGAGCTCACGGCAGCACGCCTCGGCTGCCCGGGCCGCTCGACCCACGAAGAGGGCTCGGTCGAGACCACGGCGGGAACAGCGGCCAGGTCGAGCGCCGGATTGAGGGTGTGCAGGTTCGTGTTGGGCGGCAGTGTCCGCGCCCGCATCGCGAGCAGCGTGCGCAGAAGTCCGGCGCTCCCGGCGGCGGCGAAGGTGTGGCCGTAGAACGACTTGGCCGATCCGATCTCCAGCGGACGGGTGCGCCCTGCCCCGCCGTAGACCTTCGCGACCGCGGCGATCTCCACCCGGTCCCCCACCTTGGTGCCGGTGCCGTGTGCCTCCAGGTAGTCGACCGCCGAGGGGGCGAAGTCGACCTGGGCGAAGGCCCGTTCCATCGCGCGTGTCTGTCCCGCGACATCGGGTGCGATCAGGGACTTGGCGTCGTTGGACGCTCCGACGGCCCGGACGAGGCCGAGGATCTCGTCGCCGTCGCGCAGCGCGTCACCGTGGCGTTTGAGCAGGAACAGACCGCAGCCGTCGCCCGGCGTGAAGCCGTCGGCGCCCGCGTCGAACGGCGCGTTCCTGCTGTGCGACAGCAGACCGAGCGCGGAGCACAGGACCATGTCCCGGGCGTTGCAGGCCAGCTCGACGCCGCCGGCGATCGCGAAGTCGGCGGCCCCCGCGCGGAGCGCGCCGACCGCCACGTCGATCGCCGCGAGGGAGGAGGCGCACGCCGCCTCCACGGCGAGTGGGACCGCGTCGAGCCCGTACTCGTTGGCGAGGAGGGCGGCGATCCCGCTGGCCAGGCAGCCGTCGAGCAGGTCCGGCGGTACGCCCTCGTCCGGCGGGCCCGTGTGCTCGCGCAGGGACGTGAGGAGCGACTTCCTCCGCAGCGGGGACAGGCCGCCGAGGGCGTCGAGACGGGCGACCGTGTCCTCCAGGTCCTGCAGCGACGACTCGGCGTTCAGGCGGCGTTCACGGGACAGGCCGAGATTGCTGCCGACGGCGATCAGTCCGCGACCGCCCGGTACGGACGTGCCGCGTCCGGCGAGGAGTTGTGCGGCGACACCGAGGGCCAGGCGCTGGGCGCCGTCCATGGAGGCGTGGCGCGAAGGCGATATCCGCAGACCGGGTGGGGGAGCGGCCGGGAGCGTCGTGTGACCGCCCTGGTCGGTGTAGCTGTGGGTGAGGCTCAGCGCGCCCGGGGCGTAGTACAGGTCCCGGTCGAGGACGGTCTCCGGGACCGGGCCGATCCGGCTGACACCCGAACGGTTGGCCTGCCAGAAGCTCTCCGCGTCGGATGAGTCCGCGAACCAACCCGCCAGCCCCACCACCGCGATCGGCTCGGTGTCCGACGCCGTGTTCCCGACCGCGTACCGGGCTGCGGGCCCGTCTCCGGGCAGCCGGGTCAGCCGGGTCGGCAGGGTCGGGCACACGGCTTCGGCGGTCGGCGCCCGGCCGTGCGGGTCCGTCCGGTCATGTTCTTCGCGTACGAGTCCTTCGTGTTCTTCGTGTTCTTCGAGTACGAGGTGGCAGAGCGTGCCGGTGAGGGAGGTGCCGTGCACGGTCGCCCGACGCGGGTGGCCTTCCTCGCCCGGCGGCCACGGCCGGCCCGCGTCGGCGTGCCGGAGCGGCGTGCCGGAGCGCTCGAACTCCGCCGCGTCGGCGGGCTCCAGCTGGGGCGGGATCCTGCGGTGGTGCAACGCGAGGGCGACCTTGCTGAGAGCGGCGATTCCCGCGTTGGCGAAGGTGTGTCCGAGCCGGTCCTTCACACTTCCGACGGCCACGGATGCGGCGGTACCGCCCTCGTGGAGCGCGGCGAGCGCCTCCAGCTCCGCGCGGACCTCGTGGGCGACACCGGATCCGACGCACTCGACGTACTGGATCGTCTCCGGGCGCACCGCCGCCGCACGCAGTGAGCCGACGGCCGTCGAGTGGCGAAGCCCGACGGACGGCGAAGTGGCGAAGGGGCCCGGGCGGGGGTCGTGGCGCAGCGAGCAGTCGAGGATCGTGGCGTAGATCCGGTCACCGTCGCGTACGGCGGTGGACAGGCGCTTGAGCAGGAGCGCCCCGACGCCCTCGCCGAGCACGAAGCCGGAGCCGGAGCCGGGACCGGAGCCGGAGCCGGAGCCGGAGCCGGAACCGGAGCCGGAACCGGAGCCGGAACCGAGGCCGGAACCGGGGCCTTCCGACGCGAAAGGGCGGCTCGCGGAGGAGAGGAGCCCTTTCGCGTCGAGGGCCCTGGCGAACAGCGGGCTCTCCCGGCGCTGCCCGGCGACGACGAGCACCGCGTCGGACAGCCGGCCGCGGAGATTGAGCACGGCCTGGGCGACACCCGCGTACGAGGTCGCGTCCGCGGACTCCATGGCCAGCGTCCTGCCGTGGAACTTGAAGGCCGTCGCGACGCGTGCCGGGATCGTGCTCGCCATCTCCCCGACCCGGTCGTGCGGGGAACCGTGCAGGCGCTCGGCCAGGAGCAGCCGCAGTTCCTCCACGGCTCGCCTCGCGCTGTCGGAGCCGGCGCCCGCGGAGAGGGCCGCGCGTTCGACCTCGCGGACATAACGACTCGCCTCTACGCGCAGCGCGTTGGCGTGCTGGCGGTCCAGGCCGAAGCAGGTGCCCGTGATGACATCCGTTCGCTCAACGGGCAGAGCGCGCTCGGGATGCCCCGCGTCCGCCAGGCACTGCCGGGCGGCCTCAAGCATGAGGATCTGCATGCGGGCCATGGAACGGGCCTGGGCCGGGGGAATCCCGAACCGTGCGACGTTCACTTCTATGTCGTCGAGGCCCGGGGCGGCACGGGAGACTTTCGCGGTGGGAGCTTCCTCATTCAGCAACTGCCAGTACTCTGCGGGGCCCTGCACACCCGGGTACAAGGCGGCGATACCCACGATCGCCACGGGTTCCGCCGAATCGAACCGCATGATGTCTGAACACTCCCGCTGGTTGGCCCGGCTGACGGTTCGAGAATTCCGTGAGAGCGGAAAGTCGGAGAACAGTGAATCCCGGAGGGGATGTACAGGGGATGTACAGGGGATGTACAAGCCGCAAGGAAGGCGCAGTCCCGCACGCGTCAGTTTCTGGCGGCCGCGGGCTCCCGCCGGCCTGGGATGACCGCGGAGGGGAGCGTCAGCGACGGGTCCTGGGCGAGGATCTCCGTGTGACGGCGCTGGAGCAGGGCGCCCGGCCGGACCCCCAGCTCCTCGTCCAGTCGCCTTCTGGCCCACTGGAACAGATCCAGGGCCTCGCCCTGCCGACCGGTTCGGTACAGCGCCAGCATGAGCAGTTCGCAGAACCGCTCGCGCAGCGGGTACCGGGCGACGAGCTGACGAAGCTCCGCGATCGCGCCCGCGTCGTCTCCCACGGCCAGATAGGCGCTGACCAGGTTCTCCCAGGCCGTGAGCCTTCGTTCGTCGAAGAGGGCGGCCGCGCCGCGGGCCCGCAGTCCGTCACCGGCGTCGAGCAGCGCGGGTCCCTGCCAGAGCCCGAGAGCCTGCTGCAGAAGCTCCAGTGAATGCTCCGGACGGACCGGCAACTCGGCGGCCCCTCGCGCGGCCAGTTCGAGAAACCTGTTGCTGTCGACGCACTCGGGCGGCACTTCGAGAAGGTAGCCGTTGTGCACGGCCCGCAGGACGGAGGCGCCCTGACGCTGCTGAGCCGAGCCGACGATCACCTTGCGCAGCCGGGTCGCATGCGCCTGTAACGCGTTTCGGGTGTTGCCCACCAGATGTCCGGACCACAGTTCCTCTGCAAGATCCTCATTCGACACGGCCCGGCCGGCTTCCAGCGCGAGAAGGGCGAGAAATGCCCGTACTTTGTTGGCACGTATGGTGTGATGCTTGCCGCTCATGCTGATGGACACAGGTCCCAGAATGTTGATCCGCAAACTGTTCCCCCGATGTGTGCTGCGCGATGTGCTGCTCTATGGAGAGACCGGCGTGAAAGTCGCGCTGTTCCAGAAAGCGCGGCCGAAATTGCTCAGGTTCAGTGTTTCAGCCCTGCTGGCGCATGTCATCGATCAGCCGGTCGATTTCCTCCGTACACGTGCGGTCGAGTCCTGGGGTGTGGTCGGATCAACCTTTCGTTGAGAAGGGCGGCGACGGGGGTCAACAGAAGGCGGACTGCGGTGGGAGGACGGGGAGCGGGACCTCGACGTTTGGACGAGTCCCAGCGGGGCGCGGCCGGTGCGGCATCGTCTCGATCCGGCCGGGGCCGAGACGGTCCTGGCCGACGACAGCTCCGCCTGGCACCGCGGCACGGTACGTCCGTCCGGCCCCCGCTACGGCAGAGGGCTGCTCCGGCTGTCCCCCGCTGCCGCATGGGGCTGCTCGCACCAGGAAAGCGGGGGACAGCCGGAGCGAGAAACGTCGGCCGCGCCTCTAGCGTTCTGGTGCATGACGTCCCAGGAGTCGCACGAAACGGACCGGACCGACACCCCCCGCCGCACCGTGCTCGCACTCGGCACCGCCGCGGCCGCCACACCCTTGCTCGGCGGGACACCAGCCCAGGCCCGTACCGCGAGCAGTACACGCCACGCGTCCGCCACGGCACCGCACGAACTGGGCATCGGCGAACTGCGCCGACGGATGGCCGACGGACGGCTCGACGTCGAACAGCTCACCCGCCACCACCTGGAACGCATCGAACGCATCGACCCCCTCCTGCACTCCGTGATCGAGGTGAACCCCGACGCGCTGCGCGAAGCCCGGCGCCTGGACGCCGAGGGCGACCCCCGGAAACCGCTGCACGGCATGCCCGTCCTGCTCAAGGACCTGGTGGAGACCGCGGACCGGATGCACACCACGGCCGGATCACTCGCCCTGCGGGGTCTGCGTCCGGCGGCCGACGCCACCGTCGCGGCCAGGCTGCGCGCGGCCGGTGCCGTCATTCTCGGCAAGACCAATCTGAGCGAGTGGGCGGGCGGCATGTCGCTGACCCACCACGCGGGCTGGAGCGCCCGAGGAGGGCAGACCCGGAACCCCTACAAGCTGGACCGGTCACCGAACGAGTCGAGCTCCGGCAGCGCGGTCGCCGCCGCGGCCGGCCTGTGCGTCGCCGCGATCGGTACCGAGACCAACGGCTCGATCATCGACCCTTCCTCGGCCAACTGCGTCGTCGGGGTGAAGCCGACCGTCGGACTGGTCGGCCGCGGCGGTGTCATCCCCGGCGTGCCGAGCCAGGACAGCGTCGGCCCGATCGCACGCACGGTCCGCGACGCCGCGATCCTGCTCGGCACTCTCGTCGGGGTCGACGACCGTGATCCGGCGACCAGGGCGAGCCGCGGCCACTTCCACCGCGACTACACCCGATTCCTCGACGCCGGCGGACTCAGGGGAGCGCGCATCGGCGTACCGCGAACGGTGTACTTCGGCTACAGCCACCACGCCGACGACATCGCGGAACGCGCGATCGCCACGCTGCGCGGGGCCGGGGCGACCGTGGTCGACCCGGCCGACATCCCGACCGCCGAGCAACTGGAGGACCTGCCCAGCTCGATGATCGTCCAGGCGTACGAGATCAAGCGCGCCCTCAACGGCTATCTGGCGGCTGCCCCCGGTGACCACCCGCGCGGCCTGGCGGAGTTGATCGCGTTCAACCGCGAACACGCCGACCGGGAACTGCGCTATGTGCGGCAGGACGGACTGGAGGCCGTGCACCGACTGGACTTCGGTGAACGCGAGTACCGGGAGGCGCTGGCCACCAACCACCGGCTCTCGCGCGCCGAGGGAATCGACGCGGTGCTGCGCCGGTACCGCCTGGACGCACTGGTGATGCCCACCACCGGGCCGCCCGCGAAGATCGACCTGATCCGCGGGGACAGTTACGGCGGAGGCGCTTCGACGCCCGCCGCCCTCGCGGGATACCCCGCGGTCAGCGTCCCGGCCGGCTTCGTGTTCGGCCTGCCCGTCGGGCTGACGTTCATGGGCACGGCGTGGAGCGAACCGGTCCTGCTCCGCCTCGCTTACGCCTACGGACAGGCCGGCCGGGTCCGCCGCCCGCCGACCTACCGACCGGCCGACGTCGGCTTCTGAGCAGGGGGTCCGGTCCGTGTAGTGCGGCGATTCCAATGTCGCCCGACGCACTCGCCGCGTGGAGTTTTGAACATGTACCTCCGGGGTGTCACAGGTGCTCGCGCAGGACCGTGCTCAGCGCGATGGGTTCCCGGCCGAGCAACGTGGCCAGCGTCGGGTCCACGGTGGCGAATTCTCCGGCGCGGGCCGCGGTGAAGACGCCGAGCAACTGGTCCGCCGTCTCGGCGGGCACCCCGTGACCGATCAGCTGCTGCCGGAACCGGTCGTCCGGTGCGGTGCTCCTCGTGAGGGAACGGCCGGTGACATCGGTGGCGATGCGGGCGATGTCGTCGAAGGTCAACGCCTGGCCCGCGGTGAGCGCAGGAGTGGGGCCGTCGAAGCGCCCCTCGTCGGCCAGCACCACGGCTGCCGCTTCGGCGAGGTCGGCGTGGGCGGTCCAGCTCACGGGCCCGTCCGCGGGGAGAGCGACCTGGCCGGACTGCAGGCCCTGGCTCAGGAACTGCATCGCGCTGGAGGCGTAGAAGCCGTTGCGCAGGGAGGTGAACGGCACGCCGCAGGCCCGCAGCGCATCCTCGGTGGCGGCATGGTCGCGGCAGGGCTGGAAGCGCGACGAGGCGTCGGCTCCCATGTGACTGGTGTAGAGGATGCGGCGGGCACCGGCGGCCACGGCGCCGTCTATCGCGGCGCGATGTCGCCGTACGGCCTCCTCGCCCATCTTGTCGACGGAGACGATCAGTACCTGGGCGGCGCTTTCGAAGGCGTGGGCAAGGCTCGCGGCGTCGGTGAAGCTGCCCTGCCGGACCCGTACCCCCTGCTCGGCGAACGTCTTCGCCTCCGCCTTCAGCGGATCGCGGACGCTGACGCCGATCCTGTCCGCCGGTACGAGGGTGAGCAGTCGCTCGACGATCTGGCGTCCGAGCAGTCCGGTGGCTCCGGTGACGATGATCATGTGGGGCTCCAATGGTGGGGTTACGTGATGGCACGAGGATGCGTTCCAGTGGAAACAGATTTAGCGTATCACTGATATTAACGCTGGAAACGCAAGTGCGGTATCGTTGATATATGCCATCACATGCACGTGCCGGGGACGGGGCCGTCGTCGAGACCAGGCAGCGCGTCATCGAGGCCGCCGCCGACCTGCTCGCGCGCGAGGGCCGCGACGCCGTCACCACACGCGCGGTCGCGGTCGCGGCGGGCTTGCAGCCGCCGGCCATCTACCGGCTGTTCGGCGACAAGGACGGGCTGCTCGAAGCAGTCGCCGAACACGGCTTCGCGACGTTCCTCGCGGCCAAACACGTCGACCCCGACCCGCAGGACCTCATCGAGGACCTGCGGGCCGGGTGGGACCTGGCGGTCGAGTTCGGTCTGGCCCATCCCGCGCTGTACACGCTGATGTACAGCGAGCCCACAAGGGCGACATCGGCCGCGTTCAAGGCCGGCATGGAGATCCTGATGGGCCGTATCAGCCGCCTTGCCGCCGGTGGCCGCCTCCGTGTCGACGAAGAGCTCGCGGCCATGCTCATCCACGCCACGGCACGCGGCGCGGTGCTCACCTGGCTGTCCCTGACCGTGGACCGGCGCGACCCCGCTCTGCTGACCGTTCTTCGGGAGTCCATGGTCACCGCCGTCACCAACGAGGAGCCGGCCGTGCAGGACGTGGGCCCGGCCGGCGCCGCCCGTGCCCTGCGCGCCACGCTGCCCGAGCAGTCGACCCTCAGCGGAGCGGAGCAGCAGCTGCTCAGGGAGTGGCTGGACCGTCTCGCCTCCGACGGCTGACGAGCCGTCGGAGGCCAGGGCCCGGGCGGGCGGTCAACTGCCGGGCACGGTGTCCTGGAAGGTGGTGCCCGCGCCGCGGTAGGCGTTCAACCTCGTGGTGACCTGCGCCGGTGTGAGGACCTGGTCCTTCACATGCAGGACGTAGTCGACCTGCTGGTCGTACGCCCGCGCGGTGGTGCTGGTCTGGCCCGCGAGGTCGATCAGCCACTGGTTGAAGTTGATCGACATCGGCCGCTCCGGCAGATACGCGGAGCCGTGCGTACCGAAGAGCTGCCCGTCGATGTAGTACTTGATGCTGTTGTTGTCGATGGTCAGCACCAGGTCGTGCCAGCCGCTGAAGCTCCGCCTCGCCTCGGTGTGCTCGTTGACCGCCACCCACGGCTCGGCCTGGTAGGTCTCCCAGGACGTCGTGTAAAGGATGTTCGACGGCTCGCCCCAGCCGCCGTTGGGCAGGTACTCGAAGTCGTACTCGGAGTAGTCGTCCGCCAGCGGTGCCTTGAGGTCGTTGATGGTGAAGAACGTCTGGACGAGGCGGTCGCCGTCCGGGCCGTACTTGGGCGCGTCGTTGAACCGGACCCGTGCCGCGTAGGTGCCGTTCTTGAACTTCGTCGCCTTGGTGAGGACCTCGGTCTGCCTGGTGCTCGCCGCGGTGCCGGCGGTCGAGGTCTCCAGGTTCATGATGGAGTTGCCGCCCGTGGTGGCGAAGGTGACCTTCTCCGGCGCCCAGGTGGCGCCGGGCACGCCGGGGCCGCCGGAGTTGGCGCGTACGTTCCAGCCGTTCGCCGAGATCCTCGGGTCGCTGTAGCCGCTGTAGTTGAAGTCGTCGAACAGCGTGGCGGCGTCGGCCGGAGGATCGGTCGGCGGGTCGGTGGGCGGATCCGTCGGCCCGTTGCCCGCGGGCGCCTGCCCCCACACGGTGGCGCCGCCCAGCTGCGCGGTGACCTTGGACCAGTCGCCGTACGAGGTCTGGGAGGCGCCGAAGGAGTAGTCGTCGCTCTGGTTCAGTGACGCCCAGGTCGACTGGTGGAAGCGCAGTTGCAGGTCGCCGGTGTCGGCGCCGGGGGCGAGTGAGCCGGCCCCCGAGGTGAAGCCGATTTCGAGATAGCGGTCGGCTGTGGCGGTCGGGTCGGCGAGTGTGCCGAAGGTGCCCGTGACGTTGGCGCAGCCCTTGACGGCCCAGGAACAGGCGAAGCGATAGGTGGCGCCCGCGGAGTCGGCCTTGAAGTAGTACCGGACCCTGACGCTGCTCAACTGCACAGTCGCGGTACCGGTGTTCTTCACCTTGAACCACGGTTCGGCCTGGTCGGCGCCGGCTCCGGTGGCGCTCGTGCGGTACTGGACGCTCAGTCCGTCGGCGGCAGCGCTCGCGGTGGCCGGGAGTGCGGTGAGCGCGGCGGCGCCCATGGCCACGGCGACGGCGGTGTGTGCGGTGGCGCGCAGCCGGTTCTTCGCGGATCTCATGGTGGTTCCTCTCCAGAAAGGTGGGGGTGATTCCCGGAAACGGACGGGTCGGTGGAGGGATGGGTTGGGGTAGGGGGTGAGGTCAGGGATGGTGGTGGACGTCGAGTGCGTCCAGCCGGGCCATGTGCCCGTCGAGCCGGGACCGGAAGTCGGACCAGTCGGTGGCGCCGCTCCAGCCGCGGTCGGCGAGGGCGCACAGCCGTGGATAGGTGAGGTGTTCGATGTGCGCGGGCGTCGTGACGAACTCGGTCCACAGCTGGGCCTGTGTACCGATCACCCGCCCGGCGGCTTCGGCGTCGGCGTTCGCGGGCACCGGGTCATGGGCGTGGACGGCGCGCAGATCGACGACGGCTCCCGGCTGGGCCGGCGGCTCCTTCGGGTCGTCGCACTGGGCGTGGTCGAGGTAGGTGGCCCGGTGGTGGGCGTTGATGACGGAGTGGCCGCGGCGGGCCGCCGTCAGGGTGTGGGCCGGGTCGCGCCACGTCATCACCGTGAACGCGGCGGGCAGTTCGGTTCCGGTCTCGGCCCAGCCGACCGGCCTGCGCCCGTTCCTGACGACATGCTCGCCGATCCGCTTGAGGAACCAGCCGTGCAGCGCCTCGGGACTCGACAGGCCCTGCGCCGACGCTCGTTCCCGTGCGGCGGCGCTGTGCGTCCACTCGCCGGTCGGGCACTCCTCGCCGCCGAGGTGGATGTACGGCGACGGGAAGACGTCCATGACCTCGTCGAGGACGGTTCGGCAGAAGTCGAGGACCTCGTCGTGGACGCCGAGGACGGTGTCGCACACACCCCAGCGCGTCCACACGTCGAGGGTGCGCTCAGGGAGGTTGCCCAGGGAGGGATAGGCGGCGAGGGCGGCGCGTACATGCCCTGGCATCTCGATCTCCGGCACGACGGTGACACCGCGCGCGGCCGCGTACCGGACCAGGCCGGTCAGTTCGCCCCGCGTGTACGCCCCACCGTGCGGGATTCCGTCGTACGTGCCGCTGCCGGCCGGGCCCTGCTGTGACTCGGCGCGGTGGCCGCCGATCTCGGTGAGCTTGGGGTGGGCGGCGACCGGCATGCGCCAGCCCTGGTCGTCCGTGAGGTGCAGATGGAAGACGCTGATCTTGTGCAGGGCGAGCAGGTCGACGTACCGGCGCAGATAGGAGACGGGCTGGAAGTGGCGTGCCACGTCCAGCATCGCGCCGCGCCAGGGGTGACGTGGGACGTCGGTGATGTCGGCGCACGGCAGCGGCCACCGGGTGACGCGCTGCGGGTCCGCCGACAGGGCGGCCGGGGGCAGGAGTTGGCGGACCGTCTGGATGCCGCGGAGCAGGCCGGTGGGGTGCGCGGCGCGCAGCAGCACGGTGTGCGGGTCGACGGTGAGTTGGTATCCCTCCTCGCCCAGCTCACCGGGACCGGGGTCGAGTGCCAGGGTGAACTGCCCCTTCGTGGAGGGTCGCAGGGGCAGCCCGGTGGCGGGGGCGAGCAGGGTGCGCAGCAGTTCCGCGGCGGGTTCGGCGCCTTCGCCGATCCGCAGCGCTGTGTCGGCGTCGAGCGTGAAGTGTCCTGGCCGGAGCGTGGCCTCGGTGGGGCGGGGGACGAGGGTGGGCGCGGGCGGCTGTGTGGGCACGGATCGCCTCCGGAGCTGGTGCACGGGGAGCACAGGGGGGAGTGGCGGGGGTCAGCCCTTGACCGCGCCGGCGGCGAAACCGGACGTGACATGGCGTTGGAGCAGCAGGAACACCACGAGAGCCGGGGCCGCGAAGAGGGTCGAGGCGGCCATGGTGGCGCCCCAGTCGGTGCCGAAGACGTTCTGGAAGGAGGACAGCCACACCGGCAGGGTGCGGTTGTCCTGCTGTTTGATGATGAGGAAGTTGGCGTAGGCGAACTCGTTCCAGGCGGTGATGTAGCCGAAGAGCGAGGTGGCCATGAGCCCCGGTGCCAGCAGCGGCAACGCGATGTGCCGGAACGCGCCGAGCCGGGTGCAGCCGTCGACCTGCGCGGACTCCTCCAGCTCCGGCGGGATCGTGCCGATGAAGCCGCGCAGGACGATGACCGTGAACGGCAGGGTCATCATGAAGTAGACCAGGGTCAGGGTCGGCAGCCGGTCCAGCATGCCGGTGTCCCGGGAGATGATGTAGACCGGGATGATCAGTGACTCCCAGGGCGCCATCTGGGCGATGAAGACCATGAGCATGAACTGCCGGCGCCCCTTCCACCTCATCCGCGCCACCGCGTAGGCGGAACCGAGCGCGATGACGAGGGAGAGCAGGACGGCGCTCAGTGTGACCAGGAGGCTGTTGCGCCAGAACAGGCCGAAGCCGTCGGCGCCGACAGCGGTGCGGAAGTGGTCGAGCGTCCACGTCCGGGGGACGAGTCGTGGACTGTCGGACTGGATGTCGCGCGCCGGGGTGAACGCGGTCGCGACCATCCAGTAGACCGGGAACAGGCAGAGCGCGACCGTGACGACGGCGGCGGTTTTGAGGGGGATGCGGCGCATACGGGGCCGGGTGGTGCTCATGCGAGCTCGTCCTCCTGGCGGAACATCTGGCGGAAGTAGAGGACGAGCACGCCCGACATCAGCACGACGGTGACCATGGAGGCCGCCGACCCGAGGTCGTAGCGCTGGCTCGACAGGGCGGTCTGCACCGCGTACACGGGCAGGATCGTGGTCGCGTCGCCGGGGCCGCCGTTGGTCATCACCCAGATCTGGACGAACGCCTTGAACGTCCAGATCACTTCGAGCGAGAACACCAGCAGGAAGATCGGCCGCACGACCGGGAAGGTGAGGGAACGGAAGATCCGTGTCCCCGACGCCCCGTCGAGCCGCGCCGACTCGTACAGCTCGACGGGGACGGTGGTGAGGGCCGAGTACAGGGTGATCGCCGCGAAGGGCACGGACTGCCACACGATGAGCGCGACCAGGATGGCGAAGGCGGCCGGTCCGTGCGCGAACCAGGCGTAGCGGTCGAAGGACGTGAACCCCAGGTCCGTCAGCACCGCGTTGACGATGCCGAACTCCGAGTGGAACAGCCACTGGAAGACGGTGGTCGCCGCGATGACGGGCATCGCCCAGGTCAGGACGAGTGAGCTGAGGACCGCGGTCCGGCCGAAGCGGCCCAGCCGTTCGATCATCAGCGCGACCAGCGTGGACAGCACCATGATCAATGCGACGTTGACCGCCATGAAGAGGAAGGTGCGGCGCACGACCTCCCAGAAGCGGCTGTCGCCGAGCAGCGTCCCGTAGTTGTCGAGTCCGACGAACCGCGCGTCGCCCAGGATGAGTTGACGCAGGCCGAAGTCCTGCAGCGAGATCACCACGGCGCGGACGAGGGGGTGGACGAGCAGGTAGAGCGTGCCGAGGACGGCGGGTGCGATCAGGACGTACGGCCAGACGCCGGGCCCGCCGTCCTTCGACGGGCGGCGCGGTCCTGAGCCGGGGGAGCGCCGGGGGCGCCCGGCGTTCGGTGGGAGATGGGGCGCGGTCTGCTCTCGGACGGCCGTCACGGCACACTTCCTCCAGCGCGGCACCGGCGCGGACAGCCGGTGCGAGGACGGTTCGGGGGCCGGCCGGTTCAGGTGCCGGAGTTCATCGCCGTGGTGACGGCCTCGGACGCCCTGGCGGCTTCCTTCCGCGCGTCGCCGCCGGTGAGCACGGCGGTCAGATAGTCCTTGATCGGGTTCTTGGCCTCGACGGCGGCCCAGCCGGGTGTGTTGGGCGTGGCCCGGCCTTCGGCGGCGCCGACCGCCATCGCCGAGGCGCCCGGGTCGGCGGCGACCGCGTCGGACAGCGTGGTCTTGTTCGGTACGTAGCTCATGGCGACGGCGAGCTTCTTCTGCCAGGTGTCCCCGGTGAGTTCCCTGACGAAGGTGTAGGCCGCGTCCTGTTTGGCGGAGGCCGTGGGGATGACGAGGTCCGAGCCGCCGGTGAAGACGGCGCCGGGGGTGTCGGCGGTCTTCCCCGGGATCGGGAAGAAGCCGAGCTTGTCCTTGAGCGCGGGGTTGTTCTCCACGACCGTGTTGGCGCCGCCCGGGGACGAGACGATCTGGGCGACCTTCCCCTTGGCCATCACGTCCGCCTGCGGAGGATTGGCCTCGTCGGAGTCCTTGGGGCCCCTGCCGAGCGACTGCAGCTTCTTGTAGAACTCCATGCCGCGGATCGCCTCGGGGGTGTCCAGCGAGCCCTTCCACCTGCCGCCGGACTCGGTGGCGAGGTCGCCGCCCTCGTCCCAGACGAAGCCCGCGAAGGTGTACCAGTTCTGTCCGGGCAGGTAAATGCCTTGCGTACCACCGGAGTTCAGCCTTCTGGTGGCGGTGATCCACTGGTCGCGGGTCTTGATCTCGGCCGGGTCGACGCCTGCCTCCCTGAAGAGGTCGGTGCGGTAGATGACGACGCGGTTGGCGGCGTAGTACGGGATGCCGTACTGCTTGCCCTCATGGGCGCCGGGCTCGGCGAGGCCCTTGAGCCAGTCCTCCCCGCCGAGTTCGCCGACCTTGTCGCTGAGGTCGAGCAGGCCCCCGCTCTGCGCGAACTGGGCGACCTGGGTGTTGCCGGTCTCGATGACGTCGGGTGCGTCGCCGCTGGCGAGTGCCGCCGTGACCTTCTCGCCGATGCCGTCCCACTCCTGGATCTGGACCTTGGCCTCGATGTCGGGGTGAGCGGCCTCGAAGCTCTTGACGAAGTCCTTCTGGAACCGGTCCGAGACGCTGTCGCGCATCAGCCAGACATCGATGGCGGTGCTCCCGTCGGAGGCGTCGGAAGAACTGCTGCAGGCACTCAGCCCGGCGGTCACGACGAGCGCGGACACACCGGCGAACAAGCGGAGCTTCACGGTTCACCTCTGGAGGACATGAGCAGACCACCTGACCAGTGAAGCCCACTGGACAGCTCACCTCTCGATGCGGGGATGAAACTGGCATAGACCAATCAGCGGCGTCAACCCCTTGTGCCGCATGGGTTGTTGGCGTCCGGGCAGGGCAATACCCGGGTGTCGGGCCATGGGCAGCGGTTACACTTCGCCCGACCAGGAGTGACACTGCGTGCGACAACTGGTCAACTGGTAAAGGGGATGTCGCGCACGACAGCATGAGGGACACAGCATGGGGGAGTGGAATGAGGGGGAGCAGCATGTGGGTGGGAGCGGCATGAGGGAAGACGCGTCGGGTGCGGTACTGAAACGGGAGCGGGTCCGCGACTTCGTCCTCGACCTCGTCGAGTCACGCAGCCCGGGTGACGCGATTCCCTCCGAGCGCTCCCTGTGCGCCCGTCTGGGAGTGTCCCGCCCGACCCTGCGCGCGGCGGTCGACGAACTCGTGGCCGCGGGCCTCCTGGTGCGGGAGCACGGCCGGGGCATGTTCGTCGCACCCGAGAAGATCACCCAGGAACTCGTCTCCGGACAGCGGACCATGACGGCACCTCAGGCCTCCGGGGCGTGGTCGAGCCGCCTGCTGGAGTTCACCACCTTCGCGGCCGGCGCGCGCGTGGGCCGCAAACTGCGGATGTCACCCGCCGCCGAGATCGTGTACGTGGCACGGCTGCGCCTCGTCGACGGCGCCCCGATGGCCATCGAGCATCTGCACATCAGAGCCGATCTGGTCCCCACCCTGTCCGCCCGGGAACTGGAAGCGGGGGACCTGTACGAGCATCTGCGCGAACAGCACGGCGTACACGTCCAGGAGGCCGTGCAGGCCATCGAGCCGACCGTCGTCACCCGCGCCGAGGCCGAACTGCTCGACGTTCCCGAACTGTCCCCGGCGCTGCTCTTCGAACGGCTCACCTCGGACACCACCGGCCGACCCGTCGAATACGTCCACTCGATCTACCGCGGCGACCGCTACCGCATCGTCTCCCGCCTCACCCTCGACCCCTCGGCGGCAGAACCACCGACCCGTCTCGGTCACCACCCCGGCATCCCCCCGGGCGACTTCGCCCACCGCGAGACCATCGCGTCCTCCACGCGGGGGGACATCCAGACGGGGCAGTGAGATGTCCCGCGGTGAGGGGACGGATCGCCCGATGGGCGCATCGGGGCGCCTGTGACCCGAGCGGGGCGGGGATCTGGTGATTCGTGTGGGTCCCGGGCTATGTGGTGTGACACGAGGGAGGCACACTGCATACAGGCATTCTCACGATCAAGAGGAACAGGCATGATCACGCTTACGAAGGAAGACGGCCCGGCGGATCTCGACGGAGTGACTCATCTGTCGATCGGGGTGTCCTGGGACCCCACCGTCGGCAGCAGCGGCGGACTGATGGGCAAGCTGCGCCAGAAGACCGGCACGGACCTCGACCTGATCGCCATCGCGATGCAGGGCTCGGACCCGGTCCGGCTGGCAGGTCTGGACTCGCTGGACCCGCTGGGCAACGGCTCGCTGGTGCACACCGGCGACAACCAGACCGGCAAGGGCGCCGGTGACGACGAGACGGTGACCGTCGAGTTCGCCCGTGTCCCGACGAACATCACCTCGATCGTCTTCGTCGCCGCCGCCTACAAGAAGGGCAGCTCCTTCCAGAAGGCGCGGAACATCAGCTTCAAGGTGTACGACGCCAGCGGCGGCAGCACGCAGCAGGTCGCGGACGTCTGGCCGAGTCTCCTCAGCAACGACAACGGCTGCGCCGTCGCCAAGGCGATCCGGGTCGGCGGGGTCTGGAAGCTGCAGGTGATCAACGAGACCGGGAAGATCAAGCAGGGCGACGAGCAGGCCCTGATGCGCTTCGCTGCGAGCAAGTAGGTCACACGAACGCGAGCGCACAGAGGCGGGACGGGGCGGGACCGGGGCACGTGCCGGTCCCGCCCCGCCGTGTGTCGTGGCCTGCCGAACAAGCGAGAATGTACGTTCGTACGCTCTCGCTATAGGGTCGCCATCATGACTGTTGACGTACTGCGCCGACCCGCGTCGGCCGAACGGCGGGCTCGGGTGGCCGTCGCCGTGCTCTTCTTCACCAACGGAGCCCTGTTCGCCAACCTTCTGCCGAGGTATCCGCAGATCAAGGCGGATCTCGGCCTGGGGAACGCGGCCTACGGTCTGGCCGTCGCCGCGTTCCCGGCGGGCGCCATCGCGGCCGGTCTCGCCGCGGCGGTGGTGATCCGCCGGATGGGCTCGGCGCGGGCGGCGGTGGCCGGCACCCTGCTGACCGGAGCGGGGATCCTCGTCGCGGGTCTGGCCGACTCGGTCGTGCTGTTCGCGGCGGCGCTGTTCCTGGCCGGAGCGATGGACGCGGTCACCGATGTGGCGCAGAACGCCCACGGACTGCGTGTGCAGCGACGCTACGGGCGTTCCATCATCAACTCCTTCCACGCGATCTGGTCCATCGGCGCCGTCGCCGGCGGATCCATGGCCGCGGCGGCGATAGCGCTCGACCTCTCACGCGGGCGGCATCTGACGATCTCGGCGGTGGTGTTCGCGGTGGCCGCGTGCGTCGCCCTGCGGTTCTGCCTGTCCGGCCCCGAGACCGAGACCGAGCCCGGGGGCGACGACGAGCCCGGGTCCGTGGCGGACACCGGCTCGGCGACGGACTCGGCAGCGGAGTCGGGTCCCGGCGGTCGGAAAGAGGGGCAGGTGCGGCGTCCGACGGCGGGTCGGCGTACCGCGTACGTGCTGGGCGCCCTCGTGCTCATCGCCACGGCCGGCACGCTCGTCGAGGACGCGGGCAGTTCCTGGGCCGCTCTCTACCTCTCCGGCTCGCTGTCCGCGTCGGTGACGCTGGCCGCCTCCGGCTACATCGCCCTGGTCGGAGCCCAGTTCGTGGGCCGCATCATCGGCGACCGTCTCGTCGACCGGTTCGGCCAGCGCGCGGTGGCCCGAGCCGGCGGCCTCGTCGTCGTTACCGGCATGGGCCTGGCGCTGGCCGTGCCCACGGTGCCCGGCACGATTCTCGGGTTCGCCGCGGCCGGGTTCGGCGTGGCGACGCTGGTCCCCGCGGCGATGCACGAAGCCGACGAACTGCCCGGCCTCAAGCCCGGTTCGGGGCTGGCCATCGTGTCCTGGCTCATGCGTCTGGGCTTCCTGCTCTCCCCGCCGGTCGTCGGACTGGTCGCGGACGCGGCCGGCCTGCGGGTGGGCCTGCTGGTGGTGCCCCTCGCCGGCCTGCTGGTACTCCTGCTCGCCAAGGTGCTGCAGCCCCAACGCCGCTAGGGCGTTTCTTTTGGATCAGCCCGGGTCCGCGGCGCCCGGCACGGCGCCTCGCGGCGTTGTCGCACGACCCGAGCACGTCCAGTACGCGGGTCATGCTCCGCCTCGCGATGCACCGCACCGGACACCGCGGCCTGATCCGACCTGATCCAGAAGAAACGCCCTGGGCCCTGTCGTCCCTGGCGTCTCACGTTTCCCGGGTCGCGGCCCGCCGCCGAGCGTACGATCGTACGCATGTCGACGGACTACTTCGCCCAGGACCCCCGCACGAATGTCGAACGCATGATGGCGGGCGATCACTACATCGCCGACGACCCGGAGATCGTCCGCCGTTACGAGCGAGCGGTGCGCCTGGCCGCCCGCTATCAGGCCGCCTATGTCGAGGACACCGAGGCGGCCCGCCCGATCCTCGCCGAACTGCTCGGCTCCCTCGGGCCCGACGTACACCTGCGACCACCGCTGTACGTCGACTACGGCAGCAACATCACGATCGGCGCGCGCACCTTCGTCAACTACAACCTGACCGCCCTGGACGTCGCGGCGATCACGATCGGCGAGGACTGCCAGATCGGTCCGAACGTCCAACTGCTCACCCCCACCCACCCCCTGGAGCCGGAGCCCCGGCGCGACAAGCTGGAAGCCGCCCAGCCGATCACCATCGGGAACAACGTGTGGCTGGGGGGAGGCGCCATCGTGCTGCCCGGTGTGAGTATCGGAGACAACTCCGTCATCGGCGCCGGCGCCGTGGTGACGAAGGACGTGCCCGCCGGTGTCGTCGCCGTCGGCAACCCCGCCCGCCCGGTCCGCACCCTCTGAAGGCTTCCGCCATGGCCACCGGACACACCGACCCGCAGCGCCGCGAACGCATCATCGGCGCGACCCTCGACCTCATCGCCGAGGAGGGGATCGCCGGCGTCTCCCACCGGAAGATCGCCGCGCGCGCCGGCGTCCCGCTGGGATCGATGACCTACCACTTCAGCGGTATGGACGAGCTGCTGCGGGAGGCGTTCACCCGCTTCGCCGACCACATCGTCGCCGTCTTCGACGCCCATCTCGCCGCTCCGGCCGACCGCGACCAGGCCCGACAGGCCGTGACGGATCTCGTCCACGCACTGTCGGAGGGGAGCCGCCGCGACCTCGTACTCACCCAGGAGCTGTACGTCCTCGCCGCGCGTCGGCCGGTCTACCGGGAACTGACCCACGAGTGGATGGCCCGCAGCCGTACCCATCTGGAGAAGCACTTCGATCCGGACACGGCACGCCAACTCGACGCCCTCATCGAGGGTTTGACCCTCCACCGCGCCCTGGACATCGAGCCCCACGACCGTGCCCTGACGCTTGAGGCGGTCACCCGCATCACCACCACGGGTACGTAGGGCCGCCGGCCGGCCGCGGGCACCGGATCGATCAGGAATCGAGAAGCGCCGACCCCCGTGCCGCGTCTAGCGTGACTGCCATGGACGTCACCCTGCACGCCAGCTTCCTCCCGCACACCGATCCGGACGCGTCCCTGGCCTTCTACCGGGACGCCCTCGGCTTCGAGGTCCGTGACGACGTCGGGCACGGCACGATGCGCTGGATCACGGTCGGGGTCGCCGGCCGGTCCGGCCCGTCCCTCGTCCTGGAGCCGCCGGTCACCGACCCCGGCGTCACCGACGACGAGCGCCGCACCGTCGCGGAGATGATGGCGAAGGGCGCGTACGCGGGCATCCTCCTGGCCACCCCCGACCTCGACGCCACCTTCGAGCGGGTCAGGGCGGCGGGCAGCGGCGAGGTCGTCCAGGAGCCGGCCGAGCAGCCGTACGGCGTCCGGGACTGTGCCTTCCTCGATCCCGCGGGCAACATGATCCGCATTCAGGAACGCCGCTGAGCATGTCCAGCGAACGCACAGATCACCAGATCACCAGATCACCAGATCACCAGATCACCAGATCACCAGAGCGACAGAGCGACAGAGCGACAGAGCGACAGATGGAGACATGATGAGCATGGCCCCCCGGACGGACACGCGGTCGCCCGCGCCGCACGCTGCCGACAGTCATGACCTGATCCGCGTGCACGGCGCGCGGGAGAACAACCTCAAAGACGTCAGCATCGAGATCCCCAAGCGCCGACTGACCGTGTTCACCGGTGTCTCCGGCTCGGGCAAGAGCTCCCTGGTGTTCAACACGATCGCCGCCGAGTCGCAGCGGATGATCAATGAGACCTACAGCGCCTTCCTCCAGGGCTTCATGCCGACACCGGCCCGCCCTGAGGTCGACGTCCTCGACGGGCTGACCACCGTGATCACCGTCGACCAGCAGCGGATGGGCTCCGACCCGCGCTCCACCGTGGGCACCGCCACCGATGCCAACGCGATGCTGCGCATCCTCTTCAGCCGCCTCGGCACACCGCACATCGGTCCGCCGAGCGCGTACTCCTTCAACACCGCCTCGGTCCGGGCCAGCGGTGCGATCACCGTGGAGCGCGGCGCCAAGAAGACGGTGAAGGCGACCTTCAACCGCACCGGCGGCATGTGTACGCGCTGTGAGGGCCGGGGCACGGTCTCCGACATCGACCTCAGCCGGCTCTACGACGACTCCAAGTCCCTCGCCGAGGGCGCGTTCACCATTCCCGGCTGGAAGTCCGACAGCCAGTGGACCGTGCAGGTGTACGCCCAGTCCGGCTTCGTCGACCCGGACAAGCCGATCCGCGAGTACACCGAGAAGCAGTTGCGGGACTTCCTCTACGGGGAGCCCGTCAAGGTCAAGGTCAACGGCGTCAACCTCACCTACGAGGGGCTGATCCCGAAGTTCCAGAAGTCGTTCCTGTCCAAGGACAAGGAGTCGATGCAGCCGCACATCCGGGCGTTCGTGGAGCGGGCGGTCACCTTCGCCACCTGCCCCGAGTGCGACGGCACCCGGCTCAGCGAAGGGGCCCGGTCGTCGAAGATCGGCGAAGTCGGCATCGCCGACGCCTGCGCGATGGAGATCCGCGACCTGACCGAATGGGTCCGGGGCCTCGACGAGCCGTCGGTGGCACCGCTGCTCGCCGCACTGCAGCAGGCCCTCGACTCGTTCGTGGAGATCGGCCTCGGCTACCTTTCGCTCGACCGTCCGGCGGGCACGCTGTCGGGCGGCGAGGCGCAGCGCGTCAAGATGATCCGCCACCTCGGCTCCTCGCTCACCGACATCACCTACGTCTTCGACGAGCCCACCATCGGCCTGCACCCCCATGACATCCAGCGGATGAACGACCTGCTGCTGAGGCTGCGGGACAAGGGCAACACCGTGCTCGTCGTGGAGCACAAGCCCCAGACGATCGCGATCGCCGACCATGTCGTCGACCTCGGGCCGGGCGCGGGTACGGCGGGCGGCAGCGTCTGCTTCGAGGGCACGGTGGAGGGGCTGCGGGCCAGTGGCACCGTCACCGGCCGCCACCTCGACGACCGGGCCACCCTCAAGAGGACGCCACGTGAGCCCACCGGCTCGCTGGAGATCCGCGGCGCGAGCGCGCACAACCTGCGGGGCGTCGACGTCGACATTCCCCTCGGGGTGCTCACCGTCATCACCGGAGTCGCGGGCTCCGGAAAAAGCTCGCTCGTCCATGGATCGATCCACGACGACGAGGGCGTGGTGTCGATCGACCAGGGCGCCATTCGCGGCTCCAGGCGCAGCAACCCGGCGACGTACACCGGCATGCTCGACCCCATCCGCAAGGCGTTCGCCAAGGCCAACGACGTGAAGCCGGCCCTGTTCAGCGCCAACTCCGAGGGCGCCTGCCCCACTTGCAACGGCGTGGGCGTCGTCTACACCGACCTGGGGATGATGGCCGGTGTCGCCACTCCCTGCGAGGAGTGCGAGGGGAAGAGGTTCCAGGCCGCGGTCCTGAAGTACCGCCTCGGCGGCCGTGACATTAGTGAGGTGCTCGCGATGTCGGTGACCGAGGCCGTGGAGTTCTTCGGCGAGGGCGAGGCGAGCACCCCGGCCGCGCACCGCGTCCTCGAACGCCTCGCCGACGTCGGGCTCGGCTACCTCAGCCTCGGCCAGCCGCTCACCACGCTCTCCGGAGGCGAGCGCCAGCGGCTCAAGCTGGCCACCCACATGGGCGACAAGGGTGGTGTGTACGTCCTGGACGAGCCGACCACGGGCCTGCATCTCGCCGATGTCGAGCAGCTGCTCGGCCTGCTCGACCGGCTCGTCGACTCCGGCAAGTCCGTCATCGTCGTCGAGCACCACCTGGCGGTCATGGCGCACGCCGACTGGATCATCGACCTCGGCCCCGGCGCGGGCCACGACGGCGGCCTGATCGTCTTCGAGGGCACCCCGGCCGACCTGGTCGCCGCCCGCTCCACCCTCACGGGGGAACACCTCGCGGCGTACGTGGGCGACTGAACGGCACTTCCTCGCGGCTCTGCGGCTCCGCGTCCGATGACGGGCGCGGTCAGCCGGCCGCCGACCGGTGGGTGGTGGCGAGCGCCCGGTCCGCCGCGGCGGCCAGCGCGGTGTCGTCCCGGTCCGTGCCGACCCAGGCGATGTGGCCTTGGCCCGCAGCTCCTCCAGAGTGAGGTCTCCCGGCGACTCGGTGGTGAGGCTGTCGGGGCTGAGGCCGACGAGGCGATGAAGCCCGCCCGGCAGCGGTGCGACCATCAGCGCGCCCCGGAGACCGAAGACGCCGGACCCGGGCCGCGGCGGGCGGTCGAGAACGTGATCCGGACCGCGCTGGAACTGCTGGGCGAGAAGGGCCTGGACGCCCTGTCCACCCGGGCCGTCGCCGACCGGCTCGGCGTACGCATGAACACCGTGCTGTGGCATGTGAAGACCAAGGCCCGGATGCTGGAGCTGATGGCGGACGCCGTCGTCGGCGAGGCCTCGCTCGACGGACTCCCGGCCGACCGAAACGAGGGCGTGCGCGAACTCGCCCGCCGGTACCGCCGCGCCCTGCTCGCCCACCGCGACGGCGCCGTACTCGTGGTCGGTACGTTCGCCGCCGAACCGCACACCCTGGGCTTCGCCGACGCGCTGCTGACCGCGCTGCTGGACAGCGGTCTCGACGACCGGGACGCCGCCTGGACCACGTGGACGATCATCTACCTCGCCCTCGGCCTCACCCAGGAGGAACAGGCGGCGCCCCAACGGCCCCCGAACGACAGTCTGGTGCACGCGATTTCCAGGACGGCCTACCCCGCCCTCCACCGCGTCCTCCACCACCTCGACACGCGATCCTTCGACGAACGCTTCGAGTTCGGACTGTCCGCGATCATCGCGCGAGCGGGAGACTCGACCCCATGAACACATCGGATACCCACCCCGACCCCGGTTCCGAGAGCGATCCCGAGGCTGCTCTCAAGGCCGACCTGCACTTCTACCTGCAGTCCGCCCGCGAGGCCCTGCTGTGGAAGCTCGAAGGGCTCCGGGAGTACGACATCCGCCGCCCCTCGACGCCGACCGGCACCAACCTCCTTGGCCTGGTCAAACACGCGGCCGGGGTGGAGTTGGGCTACTTCGGCGACACCTTCGGGCGCCCGTCCGGCGAGTCGCTGCCCTGGCTTGAGGACGGAGCCGAGGCCAACGCGGACATGTGGGCCACCGCCGAAGAGTCACGCGAGCACATCGTGGGCCTCTACCGACGGGCCTGGGCGCACGCGGACGCGACGATCGACGCGCTCGCCCTGGACACGGTCGGCCGGGTGCCGTGGTGGCCGAGCGAGCGGAACGAGGTGACCCTGCACCACGCCGCCGTGCGCGTGATCGCCGATACGCACCGGCACGCCGGCCATGCCGACATCCTCCGCGAACTCATGGACGGCTCGGTCGGCATGAACAGGACCAACAGCGGTATGGCGCCGGGCGATTCGGCGTGGCAGGAGGAATACCGAAGCCGGCTGGAGCGCGCAGCCCAGGAAGCCGAACGGAACGCGTGACGCACAGCCGTACCGCTCTACCGGCTGTCGGTGCGGCCCGGCACAATCACCCCCATGACGATCAGCACGAGCGCGCCGCCCACGCACGGCACCCCCGGCGCCCTCGCCCGGGGGTTCCTGACGGGCGGCGTGATCGGAGCGTCGTCGGCGGCTCTCGTCACCGGCGTCGTCATCGAGAACGTGCCGGTGTTCGTCACGGGCCTGGTCGTGCCCGTCGTCTTCGGCCTGGTCCTCGTCCTGGCAGGAGCGCCGAGGCGGGCCCGGGAAGCGGCCGTCGTACCCCGCACGGCTCTCGCGATGATCGAGAGTCTGCGGGCCGTCGGCGGTGAGACGGGAGACATCCCGGTGCGGTTCGATCTCACCGTCGCGCCGGACGACGCTCCCGCGTTCCGCGCCGAGACCACCCGGGACATCAACCTGGTCGACCTCCCCGACTACCGGCCCCGCGGCATCCTGGTGGTCGAGTACCCGCCGGACCGTCCGTGGCGGGTGACGATCGTGCAGCGGCCCACCCCGGAGTGGGAGGCCCGGGCGGCCGAAGCGGGTATCGACTCGGCGCCCGAGGAGTCCAAGGTGAGCCGGCCTCCCGAGGGCTGTGCCTTCGGGGCCTTCGTGATGGTCGGCCTGTTGCTCGGCGCGGCGGCCGTGCTGCTGTCGTTCCGCGGGGACCTGTTCGACCAGGACACCTCCGCCACCCGGCGGTCACCGTCCGCGGAGCGGTCCGTCTCCGCCGGCATGTCCTCCTCCAGTACGTCCTCCTCCAGTACGTCCACCACCGTCCTGTCGTCGGAGACCGGCACGGTCGACGTCGGCCCGGACCAGTCACTGCTCGACAAGGGGGAACTGCGCCGAGCCGTCGACTCGCTCACCAAGGGCAAGGGCAAGGGCAAGGGCAGGGGTGAGAACAAGCACCTGGCGCTCACTGTCGTCGTACGGGAGCGCCAGTTGTCGATCGTGTTCTCTCCTCCTGGCACGCAAGCCGCGCACTTCGACCCGGACTCCCTGCCCTACGAACGCTTTCCGGCCCTGGTCGAGGAGGCCAGGACCACCCTCGGTGTCCGCTCCCCGAAGACCTGGCAGATCAGCGTCGACGGCCTGGCCGGCTCCCCCTCCATACGGGTGGGCGTGGCCGACGCCGAGGGCGTGGCCTCCCTGGAGGCGGACGCGCGGGGCAAGGTGGTGCGCCGCACCCCGGCGAAGTGACCACGAGGCTTCATGGAGCGTCCGGTCCGGTCCGGACACGGGAACGGCGCCCTCCCGCCTGCCCCGCGGCGCCCCGTACTCCGTGAGCAGGTTGAGGAACGGCCGGGAGGTATCGCCTCGGGGCCGCGTACTCCGCTGCCGTGCCAGGCGCCGGACGCGATGAGTACGAGGGCCGCCACGGGGTTGACGGCGGTCTGCCGTGGCCGGCCGTCCCTGGTGCCCTTGCCTCAGGCCCCTACCGCGAGCCCCGTTTCCGTGCGCCGGGCGGCGGGTTGTTGCGGGCGTCGAGTTCGATGGCCAGGGGCGCGGCCGTGAACATCGAGGAGTACGTGCCGACGACGATGCCGATGAGCAGGGCGAGCGCGAAGTCGGTCAGGGAGTCGCCGCCCAGCAGGGTGAGGGCGGCGAGGATGAACACGGCTCCCATACCGGTGTTGACCGTCCGGGGGAGCGTCTGCAGGATCGCCGTGTTGGTGAGGACAGGGAAGGGAACCCCCTTTCGTTCGTCACCGGGGCCGTCGGTCCGGTTGTCGGCTGACAGTTCCCTGATCCGGTCGAAGACGACGACGGAGTCGTTGACCGAGTAACCGATCACCGTCAGCAGCGCGGCGAGGAAGACTCCGTCGACCGGCTTGCCGAGCCAGGCGAAGACACCGATGAGGATCAGGGTGTCGTGGACCATGGCCGCGACCGCGGACGCCCCGAAAGCCCACCGGAAGCGGACCGCGAGATACAGCAGTTGCGCGGCCAGGGCCGAGGCGAGGGCGATGAGGGCACCCCGGCGCAGTTCGTCCCCGAGGCTGGGGCCGATCAACTCGTCGCGGATCTTCTCGGCGCCGCCCGTGAGATCGCCGACCGCCTTGTCCACCTTCGCCGCCTCGGCGTTGGTCAGCTGACCGGTGCGGACAGAGAGATCGCCGTCGCCGGAGGTCTGCACAACGGCGCGGGGCACACCCGCGTCGGCCAGGGCGGCCCGCGCCCGGTCGGCGTCGACCGGGGCGGAGGCGGCGTACTCCATGAGCCGTCCGCCGGTGAACTCGACGCCGAAGTCCAGCCCCCTGACCGCGATGCCCGAGGAGGCCAGGACGAGGACTACGGCGGATGCCGCCAGCCAGGTGCGCCCGCGCCGCATCAGGTCCGGGTCGCGGCGGGTGAGCCAGTCGCGGACCTTCCCGGTGTCCGCGATGCCGGTGAGTCGGGGACGGCGTCGTACGGATCGCCGGGCGACCGCGTAGTCGGCGAGGACCCGGGTGATGACCAGGGCACTGAGCATGGAGGCGAGTACGCCGATGCCCAGGGTGACGCCGAAGCCCCGCACCGGCCCGGAAGCGAGGAGGAACAGCAGGCCGGCGGCGATGAGGGTCGTGATGTTGGAGTCGGCGATGGCGCTGAAGGCCTTCCGGAATCCCGCGTCGAGGGCCGGGCGCAGGCCCTTGCGACGGGCCGCGTACTCCTCACGGGCCCGTTCGAAGACGAGCACGTTGGCGTCGACGGCCATACCGATGGCCAGGACGAACCCCGCGAGCCCCGGGAGGGTGAGGGTGGCGCCGAGCGCGGCCAGAGCGGCGTAGGAGATGACTCCGTAACAGGCCAGCGCCAGGGCGGCGAGGGCACCGAGGAGCCGGTAGACCGCGATGATGAACAGTGAGGTCAGCGCGGTGCCGATGACAGCGGCCCGGACACTGGCCTCGATGGCCGTGGCGCCCAGGGTGGGGCCGACGGTGCGTTGTTCGACCGTCTCGACCGGTACCGGCAGGGCCCCGCCGTTGATGAGCAGGCCCAGTTCGCGCGCTTCCTCCCGGCTGAACGAACCGGTGATCTGGGTGGACCCTCCGGCGATGCCCGTACGACAGGCCACGGACGAGTTGACCTGGGGGGAGGAGATGACCTTGTCGTCCAGGACGATGGCCACGCGGCGGGCCGGATCGCCGGGCGGGTGACACGCGGCCTCGCCGGTCAGCTCGGCCCAGGCGTCGCCCGCACCCTTGAACTCGATGCCGACGAACCAGCCGGCCCCGGTCTGCGGGTCGATGCGCGCCTCGGCACTGTCGACGTCCGCACCGGTGAGCGCGGACGGGCCGAGTCGCACGGGCCGTCCGGACTCGTCGGAGTCGACTGTGCCGGGACCTGTGCTGCCGGGACCTGTGTCGAGATCCGTGTCGGCATCCGTGCCGTTTTCCGCGCCTGGATCCGCGCCTGGATCCGTGCCTGGATCCGTGCTGAGAACGGGGTGGAAGGTCAGTTGGGCGGTACGGCCGAGGACGTCGGCGGCTTCGCTCGGGTCCTGGACACCGGGCAGCTCGACGATGACGCGGTTGTCCCCGGAACGGGCGATGGTGGGCTCGGATACGCCGAGCGCGTCGATGCGGTGGCGCAGTACCTCCAGGGTTCGGTCGGTGGCTTCGGAGTCGGCTTCGGCGGTGGGGGAGTCGCGGGTCTCCAGGACGATCTGGGTTCCGCCGCGCAGGTCGAGCCCGAGGCGGACCGGGACGGTCAGGGTGATGTAGAGCGACAGGGCCAGGACGGCCAGGGCGAAGAACGCCCGCACGCGGATGGCGCGCGTCAAGAGTGCCTCCAACAGGCATACCGCGCCCGGGGAAGGGGCGCGGTGGAGATCGATTGTCGACCGGGTGACGTCAGATGCCGGTTGGAGGCGGCGGGCCGCGCCCGCTGTGCCGCGTGGAGTGCTGTGAGGGTGTGGAGGCGCCGAGTGCGCCCGGCAGCGACAGCCCTGGTTTCGGCAGGGGGACCACGAGGCGGGGCGGGACCGACACCCCGCCGGGAGGCGGCGTGTGCCACTCGCCCGCGGTGACCCGGCCCGCGCGGGGCGGCTGGCCGCAGGCGGAGGTGCAGGTGTCGTCGACGCCGGTGCGGGTGTCGGCCCGGGCTTGTGCCGGTGCCGGTGCCGGGCTGTGGTGTGCGGCGACCGCGACCGATGTCAGTGCGTCGGAGGAGGCCGCGGCGGAGTTGCCCTGGAGGCCGAGTACGCCGAGGAGGGTGAACAGCGCCGCCAGCAGTACGCCGGTGACGGGAGCCCGGTGTCTGCCGGTGGGCGAGGCCGTACGGATGCGCTCTGCCATGACCCGCCCCCCTCCTCACCCGACTCCGACCGAAAGCGGCCCGGCCGACAGCGAGCGGCCTGCAAGGACAACGCACGGGGCACGCACAAGGTTCACGCGGACCGGCACGGATTACGGACTACGGACTACGGATTGCGGATGACAGCTGACGGATGACAGCTGACGGATGACGGGATCAGGTCCGGGAGGTCTGACTGCCGGCGTCGTCGTCCGGTACCCAGCGCAGCACATCACCGGGCTGGCAGTCGAGCGTGCGGCAGATCGCGTCGAGGGTCGTGAACCGTACCGCCTTCGCGCGGCCGTTCTTGAGCACGGCGATGTTGGCGGGCGTGATGCCGACGGCGGCGGCGAACTCACCGACCGACAGATTGTGCCTGGCGAGCTGGACGTCGAGGTCGACGATGATCCCCATCAGACGACCCCGGCGATCTCGGTCTCCAGGTCCGTCGCCTTGCGCAGGAGTCCTCGCATGATGACGGTGAGCATCGCGAACGCCGCTCCCACGCCGACAGCCATGACCGTGGCCCCCAGGACTCCGAGGAGTTCCATGCCATCGTCCGGAGTGGGAATGTCGGCCAGGAGGATGTGCACGGCGACCCCGCCTGCCAACAGCGTCGCCACGACCGAGGAACCGATGACGACATCGACCCAGCGGAAGGCCAGCGCCGTGAAGATCGCGTCACGTTGGACCATGTCGAGCAGCATCCACACCGCGAAGAGCGCGACCTGGACACAGGCGACGCCGATGATCGCCATCGTCACATAGGACGTGGCGAACGGGGCGTAGGGCGGGAAACGCTCGACCTCATCGGCCGCCGTCGTCGGAATGACCACGATCTGGCCGAAGAGCCCGACCGCGACCGTCGTAAGGATGCCGACCCGGAGTACGGCTATGAGGAGTTGATGCATGCATCGATTATCGATCGGTATCGATCGAAAATCAATCGATTTCCCGGATTTCATGGACGGCCTGATGCGTCAGGACCTCCGAGGACCTCAACGGACCTCAGCGGACACCCCATTGGACCGCAGAGTTGCCCCTTGTGGCAGGCGGGACGAACGATCACGATGCAGGGGCGGCCGGGCTCAAGGGGCAGGGCCGGCCCAGAGCACAGCCGGCTGGCCTGGCACGGCACCGACAGGAGTATCCGTGACGTACGACATCACCGCCCTCCGCGCCCAGTTCCCGGCGCTGAGCGCCGGAATCGCCCACTTCGACGGCCCCGGCGGCACCCAGACCCCACAGCCCGTCATCCGGGCGATCGCCGACGCGATGGGGCAGCCGCTGTCCATCCGGGGCCGGATGACGCCGGGGGAGCGCAACGCCGAGGCCATCGTCACTTCGACCCGACAGGCCCTGGCCGACCTTCTGGGAGCGCGGCCGACGGGGATCGTCTTCGGCCGCAGCGCCACCCAGCTCACCTACGATTTCGCCCGCACCCTCTCCAGGACGTGGTCGCCCGGTGACGAGGTGGTCGTCACCCGACTCGACCACGACGCCAACATCCGCCCCTGGGTCCAGGCCGCCGAACAGGCCGGTGCCACCGTGCGCTGGGCCGACTTCGATCCAGCCACCGGAGAGCTGACCGCCGACGACATTCGCGCCGTACTGTCCCCGCGAACCCGGCTGGTGGCCGTCACCGCCGCCTCCAACCTGATCGGCACCCGTCCCCCGATCGCTGAGATCTGCGGCCTGGCACACGCTGTCGGTGCCCTCATCTACGTCGACGGCGTCCACCACGCCGCCCACGCGCTGATCGACCTGGAAGAACTGGGCGCGGACTTCGTCGTCTGCTCCCCGTACAAGTTCTTCGGCCCTCACCACGGAGTGCTCGCGGCCCGGCCGGAGTTGCTTGAGACGCTGCGGCCGGACAAGCTCCTGCCCTCCACCGATGTGGTCCCCGAACGCTTCGAACTGGGCACCCTGCCCTATGAGTTCCTCGCGGGCACACACGCGGCCGTCGACTTCCTCGCGGGCCTGGACACCGGCGCCACCGGGACGCGGCGGCAGCGTCTCGCCTCGGCCTTCACCGCACTCGAAGCACATGAGCAGACCTTGCGCGCACAGCTCGACAAGGGGCTGAGCGCGCTCGGAGGAGTCCAGGTCCACTCCAAGGCGGCCGACCGCACACCCACCGTGCTGCTCACCTTCGAGGGCCGGTCGACGGCGCAGGCGTACAGCTTTCTCGCGGAGCGCGATGTGCACGCGCCGGCGGGGTCCTTCTACGCGATCGAGGCCTCTCGCCGTCTCGGCCTCGGTGACACCGGCGGTCTCCGGATCGGCCTCGCTCCTTACAACAGCGCGGAGGACATCGAGCGGTTCCTGGCGGGCCTGGCCGAGTTCCTGTCGCCCTGAAGGGCCTGTCCGGCCGACCCTGCCTCAAGAGGCGCCCCACGCCGCGGCGCACAGCGCCCGGTCCACCTCCTCGGTGTAGTGGGCCGCCGCGAGCCAGGCGCGGGCGAACCGGTCGCGATCGGCGGGGACCAGACGGCCGAAGGCATCGCGGGACCGGTCCGCGGCGGCGGCGTGGAGTTCGTCGAGGAGGTCTCCGGCGCAGGCGAAGCCGTAACGGCTCAGACGCCGACCGTCGGCAGAACTGTCACCGGGGAAGGCGAGCACGCGACGGCCCGCCGAGGCCGCCTGGTGGACACGGCGTCGCAGGAGATGCAGCGGTGCCTCGTCGAGGGGGGAACCGTCGGCGGTAGGTGTGGGTGCCATCCCGGGGGCGGGCAGGTCCGCGTGCTGAAGGCGGTCGAGGCCCAGGTCGACATGGGCCCCGGCATCACCGGGGTGGCCGGCGGCGACCAGGAGTGCCCGGGGCAGGGGAGAGGTGTCGAGGCGGGCGACGACACGCAACCGGGTGCCCGGAGCGGTCGCGAGGAGACGGAGGTTGTCGCGGTAGGGCAGCGCGGGGTGGTCGTGCGCGGCGGCCAGACGGAGAGTCAGGCCCTCGCAGTCGGCGAGCAGACAGTCGCCCGCGGCCTCCCGGACCGTCCCGGTGACGGTCACATCGAGGAACAGCAGACCGTCCCCGCCCTGCAGGGCGCGTGACACCTGTTCGGCGACCGGCGCCGCCCACAGACGGTCGAGAGGAGCCTCGTTCCAGGCGGCTCCCGCCGCGCGCACGGCCCGCACGCCCGCCCCCGCGCCCAGTCGGCCCGTCGGGGAGACCGTCGCGCCGGACACGGCGAGCCCGGCCCGCGACAGCTCCCGGTGGGTGAGAGCCGTGTCCCCGACGCGCACAGCCCGGTCGGCCGCACCCACGGCCCGGCCGGAACCACCCGGGGCGACATCGGAGACCGTGTAGAGCCTGCCTTCGGCGTCGGCCGTCCAGGTGACCGCTCCCGCGTAACCGGTCGCCGTCAGGACGGGCTCGGAGAACAGCCCGTACAACCGCAGGGACCCGTCCGGAGCGTAGGGCTGCCGTGCGGTGCCGCGCAGGTCGGCGAGTTCGCCATCGGTGGAGTCCGGAAGGCGATGGGCTGTCATGAGGACGTCACGGAGAGCCGCGGTGAGATCGGTGAGGCGGTACGCCGGTTCGGCGCCCCGAGCGGCACGGAGTTGGGTGACCACGGAGACCGCCGAGGCGGCGACCCTGGGCAGACCACCGACCCGTGCGGTGTGCGCGGCCCGCAGCAACTCCGCCTGCAGCACGGCCCCGGCCCCGTCCGTGCCGGCTTCCAGTACGGCGGCCGTGGCGTCGTACACGGCCAGCGCGGCGGTGCGCTGCTCGGTGGTGGCGGTGGTGGCGGTGGTGGCGGTGGTGGTGATGGCGGTGGCGGTGGTGATGGCGGTCTCGGACTCCGCCGCTGGTACGGGGGCGGTTTCGGGTGTCGACCCGGCGCCGGTGCCCGAGCCGGACTCGGAGCCCGGCTCCGGCGTTGCCTCCGGTCCGGACCCGGCGATAGGTGCGGCCGAGGCGGCAGCCGCGCGGTGCAGGCAGTCCGGTGCCAGCAGGCAGCCGCAACGGATCGCGTCCGCGCTGGTCACGCTGCCGCCGGGAGCGTGCAGTTCGAGGTGGGTGTCGTCGTCCACGGCGATGCGTACGGTGTCGCCGTCGCGGACGCACGGGCGGTCCGCGAGTTTGCTGACGCCGGCGTCCAGCCGCTTGCGGAGGCGGGGGGTGAGCCCCTGTACGAGTTCGGCGGTCACGGACGGGGCGACCGGAGGCAGATCGAGGCTCATGAGACTTTCTCCCCTACCCAGCGGGCGAGTTCGAGCGGGCTGAGGGCGGCGACGGGCATGCCCGCGGCGACGAGCTGTCCGGCGACACCGGTCGAGTACCGGGGGCGGCCGGTGTCGTCGAGACTCGCGCAGCCCAGGACATGGCAGCCCGCCCCGACAAGGCCGCGGACCTCGGCGAGCAGACCACCGAGGGGATATCCCTCCTCGAAGTCGCTGACGACCACGACGAGGGTGCGGGACGGCACGGTCACGAGCTCGCGGGCATGGCGCAGCCCCGCGGCGATGTGGGTGCCGCCGCCCACACTGACCTCAAGCAGCAGCGACAACGGATCGTCGACATGGCCGGTGAGGTCGATGACCTCCGTGGAGAAGGCCAGGAAGTGTGTGGACAGGGTCGGTACGCCCGCCAGGACCGAAGCGGTGAGGGCGGCCCAGACCGTCGAGGCCTCCATGGACCCGGATACGTCGGTCACCAGGATCAGCCGCCAGTCCGGGGCGCGTCTGGCGCGCGAGCGGAAGACGGGGTGCTCCGGAACGACCTGGACGGTCCCGTCCGGACCGCGGCGTGCCGTCGCGAGGTTGGCGCGCAGTGTGCGGGACAGATCGAGTCCGCCGCCCGGTCGTCGGCTGGGGCGCGGCAGGGTCGTGCCGTGCAGTGCGGGACGCAGCCGCGTGGCCAGTTCCCGGGTCAGCGCCTCGACCAGCCGGCGGACCAGTGGGCGCAGCGCGGCCAGCCGTGCCTCGGGCAGTCCTCCCGCGTGCCGGAGCACGGTACGCAGCAGGTCGACGGAGGGCCGCACGCTCTGCGGATCGAGTTCGGCGAGCACGTCCTTGCGGCCCGACGCGGCGGCAGCCGCCAGCACCTCTTCCCGGATGCCCGGGCCGAACAGGGCGGCGAGTTCCTCGGACCACTCGCGCACCCCGGGGTAAGGAGCCTCGCGGCCGCCGCGTGAGCCCCGTCCGTTCAGCCCGCCCCTGCTGCCCTCGCCGCGTCCGCTGCCGTACAGCTCGTCCAGCGCGGTCGCCAACGCCGAGGCCGAGGCCGGCAACTGGTCCGTACGGCGTCCGAGCACGAGCCGCCAGCGGTCGGCGGCCCCGAGGACGTGATCCTCGGAAACCCCTGCGCCGGGCCTGTGCGGTGCGGGGGACTCCACCGTCGGTACGAGCTTGTCCACGGGGGGCGGTGGCAGCAGCCCGAGCGTGCGCAGTGCGGCACGGGCCGCGAGGTCCGCGCGGGTCCAGGTGGCGAGTGCGGCGGGGTCGACGCCACCGGTGTCGCTCAGCCGCGTGGTGGCGAGGCGCTCCTCCACGATGTCGAGCAGCCGGTCGCGGGCCGCGGGACTGAGCGCGTCGAAGCCTCCCCGCAGCGCGGGGAGCCGGTCGAGCAGGTCCTGGTCGGACATCTCGGCCACCCGGTTCAGCAGTGGCTCCAGGGCGGGAGCCGCCGACTCCAGCAGCGGACCAGCGGCGGTCAGCACGCCGACGAGGCGATCGGTGAGGGCGGAACGGGCCTCGGGGGTGCCGGCCCCGTCGACCCAGGAGGCGATCCGATCGCCGAGAGCGTGCGGATCCTCGTGTCCGAGGAGCACTCGTACGGCTCCGGCGGCGCCGCGCATCAGCGGGGAGCCGTCGGTGGCCAGCCGGGCCAGTGCGTCGGCGAGCCGTATGCCCCCCAACCGGTCCGCGCGATGCGCGAGTTCGAGCAGCGCGTGCGCGTCGGCCGGCTCCTCGGAGCCGGTGAGGCCGTCGACCTGCCGCACCGCCGCGGCGGTCAGCGACTCGGCCACGGCGGTCACCGTGGCGGTACGTTCCTCGTCGGCGCCGAGGCCCGCGACATGACCTGTCCGCAGTCGGTCCAACAGGGCCAAGGCGCTGAGGAGTTCCGGCAGCGTGGCGGACCGGGGCAGCACGTCACGCACCTCGGTGAGGCGTTCGTCGGTGAGGGTCGGCAGGCCGCACTCCGCCGCCTGCCGAAGCCCCTGCAGGGTCTGTGCGGCGGTGGGCCCGCCCTCGTCCTGCTCGGCCCGCCGCCGTGCACGCAGCAGACCCTCTGCGGCCTGCGCCGGGGTTACTCCCCGGACACCGGCCGCGGTCAGCATGGCCGCGGTGGCGGGTGTCCAGCGCACCTCCCAGCGCGAGGTCAGGGCCTCCGTGCCGCCGGCGCCGACGGATTCCCTGGGCTCCCCGTACGGCACGCCGCACACGGTCAGGCGGTGCAGCAGCAGTTCGCGGCGGCGATCCAGGTCCGAGCGCAGCGGGTCCAGCCGCAGGTCCCGAGTGGCGTCGGTGCCATGGCTCTCGGGCCCGGGCAGCCGCAAGGCCGCCACCTCGTCCTCCACCGCCGGAGCCAGTCCGCTGCGGGGCGCTCCGGGTGCCGGACGGCCGCCCCGCTTTCCCACGAGCACCCGCTCCATCGCCCGCGCCACGGCCCGCCCGCGCCCGTACGGCTCGCCCTGTGTGAGTACCGTCTGCACCGCCTCGACCAGTTCGCCCCGGCCTGCCGCGGGGAGGCCGCGCAGCCGGGCGAGATCTCCGGCGAGGCGGGTGATCTCCCGGGCCTCGGCGGGGCCCGACGGGTGGCCCATGGTGCGCAGTTCGGCACAGACCTGTACGGCGGCGCGGGTCAGGGACTCCTCCAGCGCGACCGGGTCACCCGCCGCGCGCAGCACCAGATGCTGCCACTCCGGGTCCCGGATCCCCGCCGGATAGCCGGACCGCTCGTCGAGCAGCGCATAGGTGTAGGGGATGAGAGACGTCGTCCAGGCCACTGGAGCACCGGTGGCGGTGTCGCCGGAAACGGGCGACAGGCTCCTCACGCCTGTATCGGGTGACGACTGCGACGCCGATGACGTCGATGCCGTCAAGGACGCCGGTGAGGCCGAGGGCGTCGGTGCCGCCAACGCCGGGGCGTGGAAGGCGCCGACGACCACGGCGGCACGTTCGCCGTTCGCGGTGGCGGCGGCCAGCCGGGCGCGCATCCACTCCTCGCGCCGAAGATCCAGCTCTGGCACGCCCCCCGAGGCCGCTGCCGCCTCCTCGCGCAGCGCCCAGCCCGTCAGGAGCGCGGCGCGCCGCAGCGCTTCGGGAGGTGAGTCCGGGGCGGCGGCCTCGACGAGACGGTCCCAGAGATCTTCACCGGTACGGCCGGTCAGCCGGGCGCGCAGGGCTGTGGCCAGACCCGCCGCGGCCCGGGTGGCCGGAACAGGCGGGGGACCTCCGGTCGGCGGCGTGGCGGAGGACCGGTCCGTCCCCTCGCGGCCTTCTTCGCTTTCCTGACCTGCCTGACCTGCCTGACCTGCCCGGCCCTCCTGACCTGCCCGGCCCTCCTGACCTGCCCGGCCCTCCTGGCCCTCCTGGCCCTCCCGGCCCTCCTGGCCCTCATGACCGTCGTGCGGGCGTACGGGTTCGTGGCGGGCGGTGCTCCACGCCCGGTCGGCGAGCGGCAGGTCGCACGCGACGACCGGCACCTCGTGCCGCGCGGCCCAGCGCACGGCCGCCAGTTCGGGCGAGAAGTCGGCGAACGGATAGAAGGCCGGGCCCCGGCCGCCGCCCCCGTCGCGGGGAGCGGCGGCGAGGGCGACCGGTGCCCGCGTCTCCTCGTGGGCGAGCCACGGCAGCCATTCCTGCATCTCGTCGGGGAGTTCGACGAGGAGCACATCCGGCTCGGCCGCGTCCAGCAGCGCGGGCACGGCCGCGGCCAGCGAGGGCGCGTGATGCCGTACGCCGATGAGATAAGGCGCCGCCGGGTCGGTGAGAGCCGCGACGGCTTCCTCGGGGGAGAGGGGCACGGTGGTCAGCCCTCCAGGACGGAGCGCAGGTCCCACAGGGTGCGCCAGGTGGCGGAGCCCTGCTCGGCGCGGCGCCTGACGGGGCCGTCCCAGTAGCCGCGGAGCCGGGCCGCGTCGGCGGGGTCGTCCTTGCGGACCACGCCGAGCAAATGGCCCGGCAGCAGGCCGAGGACATCACGGTCGCCCGGGAAGTAGGCGGCGGCGAGTCCGAGGGCGCCCGCCACGGACACGGCTTCCGCGGTGCTCATCACCGTGGAGGGCCGTTCGACCTCCCAGCCTTCCGCGGACCGGCCCTCCCGCAGGTCCCGGAAGGCCGTGATGAGGGCTTCCAGCACGGCGTCGTCGACCCGGAAGGGCGCCCCGGCGCGCTCGACCGAGGCACGGGCCTGACCGCGGACGAGCGCGGTCTCGGCGTCGAGGTCCGCGATGGGACCGATGGTCTCGAAGTTGAAGCGGCGCTTGAGCGCGGCCGACATCTCGGAGACGCCCCTGTCGCGCAGGTTGGCGGTCGCGATGAGGCAGAAGCCGGGCGCCGCGTGGGCCAGGGCGTCCTCGGTGCCCGCCAGTTCGGGCACGGCGATGCGCCGCTCGGAGAGCAACGACACCAGGGCGTCCTGCACTTCGGGCAGACAGCGGGTGACCTCCTCCACCCGGGCGACGGCCCCCCTGGTCATGGCGGTCAGGACGGGTGACGGCACCAGGGCTTGCCGACTGGGCCCCTGGGCCAGCAACAGGGCGTAGTTCCAGCCGTACTTCAGCTGGTCCTCGGTCGTGCCCGCGGTGCCCTGGACGACCAGGCCACTGGTGCCGCAGACCGCGGCGGACAGCAGCTCGGACAGCATGGACTTGGCGGTGCCGGGCTCCCCGACGAGCAGCAGCCCGCGCTCCCCGGCGAGCGTGACGACGCACCGCTCGACCAGGGCACGGTCGCCGACGAACTTCCCCTCGACCACGAGGCGCCGTGGCACGCCCTCCGGCACCTGGGCGTCGTCGGGCAGCCGCAGGGCGCGGTTGTCGCTGCCCATGACGAACGTGACGACGGCGCGGGGCGTGAGCCGCCACGCCGGTGGCCGCGGCCCGTCGTCGTACGCGGCGAGGAAGGCCAGCTCGGTGGCGTGCCGGTCCTCGGGCGGTGTGATCTGGCGGCCCGGGGCGGAGGCCAGGGTGGTGGTCATCGGGGGCACGTCCGGTCGGGTCGGTGGGTCATGGGCGGAGGGGGTGTCATCCGGTGGGCGGTCGTCGTGGGAGCCGTCATCGGGGAGCCGTCGTCAAGGGCTCGTCCCGGTCGTCCCGGTCGTCCCGGTCGTTCTGCTCGGTTCGGGCGGTGGTCATCGGCGGCGGCCCTTCCGGGTGGCACGGGTGGTGAGCTTCTCGTAGGCGGGCGCGTCCCCGTCCTGGACGCGTCGCCAGGCGCGGGCGAACAGCTCGGGCACCGGGAGGAGCGGCACGGCACGCGTGCTCTCGCGTATCGGGTAGAGGCTCTCCTTCCAGGTCTCCACCGGCAGGGCGGGGGACTTGAGGTCGCGCCATCCGCACGGCAGGAAGAGGGTGCGCCCGGCGCGCGGTCGCTTCGCCTCGACCACCAGGTCGGTGGCGGTCAGTTCGGCGCGGGCCCTCTTCAGCCGGGTGGGCTTCCAGCCGGTCCAGCGGGCGCAGTTGCGGTCGGTCGGATCGGGCAGGGCCAGCAGCTGGAGGTAGAGCGCCGCCGCGTCCTCGCCGAGACCGTGTGCCTCGGCCACCTCGGCGACCAGTGCGGGAGCGACGACGGTCGGGTCCTGGGCGTACCCGGCGGGGCCTTCGGGGTCCGTGCCGGCCTTCAGCGCGTGCGCCAGTTCGGCGTCGAGGATCGCACGCAGGGACCGGACACCGGCGTCGCGCTGCGGACCCACCAGGCCAGCCAGGAGCCCGAGGACCGAGTCGTCCGGACCGGTCAGGGCGGCGGTGCGCAGCAGGACCGTCTCCCGCTCGGCGTACCAGGGCCGCAGCGCGAGGGCGTCCCCGACGGGTGTCAGGCCGTGCGCGTCGGCGCCCCCGGTGGCGGGAAGCCCGTACGCCTTGCGCAGTTCGACCGCCGTCGAGCCGCCCTTCTCGGTCCACATGACATCGAGCCCGAGCAGTAGCTCGGGGTCGGTGAGGCGGTGCCGCAGGGCGGCGAGGCCCGCGGGCAGGGACGCACGCAGCGGGTGCCCGTACGGCAGCGCGTAGGCGAGTGAGGCCAGGGCGGCCACCGCGCGGGTCAGGTCGTGCGCGCCGGGCAGTGCGGCGGGGTCCGCCGGGACGAGACCGCCGTCCTTGTCCGGACGCTGCACCGTGGTGCGGCTGATCCAGGCGGTGAGTCCCGGATTGAGCACGGACTCGGCGGAACCGGCGGGCAGACCGGCGAGATCGACCGCGAGGTCCTCGGGCAGGCGGACGACGGAACCGAGCCGCTCGGCCCACACCCGGCCCGCGGTCGCGGTGTCGGGACCGGTGGTCCACAGGTCCGCGGGGTCCTTGGGCAGCAGGGCGCTCAGCAGCGCGGACCGGTCCTCCCGGCTGAGCGACGACAGGCGGCCGTTGCCCAGGTCGAGTTGCCGGGGCTTGAGTCCGATCGTCGCGAGGGCGTCGGCTCCGGGTTCCTGCGGACGCCCGGCGAGCAGCACCGCGGCCTGGACGGGCCCCAGGCCGCCGCGGGTCGCGTCGGCGAGAGCGGCGGGCGCCTCGGGCAGCCACGGGGCGGCGCCCTTGTCCCGGACCAGCCGGGTGACGGCGGCGAGGCCGTTCTCGGGGAACGCCGACACCACCGAGGTCTCCTTTGCCAGGGTGAAGTGGGCGACGGCGCCGAACGCACCGGAGGGGTCGTGGTCGAGCGCGAGCCAACTGACCCGGGCGTGCTGGTTGTCGACGTTCCGGCAGCCGAGGACGACCACGGTGCGGCCCTCCCGGCGGAGCACCTGGCCGGCACGCTGCTGCTTGGTGTGCGGCTCGCTCAGCACGATCTCGCGCAGCCCGCCTCCGGGCGTGGCGAGCGGCCCTTCGGCGATCGCTTCGAAGAGCAGGAGCAGCGCTTCCCGCTCGGCCTCGGTCACCACGGGCGCGGCGGCCCGGTAGGCCAGTGGACGAAGCTCGGCGAGAAGGGACGTCCAGGCGCCGCCCGTACCGGGGATCGTGTGTTCCTCGCTCCGCCATCCGTCACCGACAGCGCCCGTCCGGGCGAGGTCGGGCAGCGGCCTGCCGTCGGCGGGCCGCCCCGACAGGACATGGTTCACGGACCGGATCTGGCGCAGAGTCGTCCACTGGGATTCGCCGCCCCACCAGCCCCGCATCTCGGCGAGACCGTCGGCCGCCGCACGCACGGTCCGGTCGTCGCCGTGCACGGGACTGTAGTCGGGGAACATACCCTCGCTGCGTCGGCGGTCGGCCTGCGGCCGCTCGACCGGCGGCTCCACGAACGTGGCGACCGACCCGTCGACGCGGAGCGCCGCACGGACCAGGGCGGACACACCGGTGAGCATCCGCTCGTCGGTGAGGTGGGGCAGGGCCTCGGACACGGCACGCCGGACGAAGTCGTCCGCGGACGCGACGACGGGCTTGCCATCGGCGGTGGTCCCGGCCGGGTCACCGGTGTCGAGGGCGGCGTCACCGGCCTGGAGGATCTGGGCCTGCCGCTTTGCCAGCGCCCGGTCCGCGGCGGCCAGGACATCGGCCGCCGTCCTGTCGGTGAGCGCACGCAGCACGGCGGAGGCCCGCTCGTCACGGGGGCGCAGCGCGTGCCAGAAGGCCACCGGCGGTACGAGCCGCGTACCGGCCGCGAACTCCCCGCCGCTCTGGCCGGGTGTCACCCGGCCCAGTTCACCGGAGTCCGAGGTGTCCTCGTCGGCGAACAGTGCGACCTGCTGATGGAACTGTGCCGCGACGGGCTCGGCGCCGCCGGGCAGCCGCAGCGCACCGAGGGGGAAGCCCGCCGACCGGCTGCCGGCGGACAGCCGGGTGACGGTCCGGCCGTCCGGCGTACCGGTGGTCGTCCGGGCCTCGGCTCCGGTGCCCTCCGCACGCACCCAGCGGCCCAGTACCGTGCCGTCGGTGCCGAACGGGGTCCCTTCGAGACCGGGTTGCAGCGGCAGGACCTGGCAGTGGTGCTGCAGGAGCGTGGCGTCCTCACGGATGCCCGACTGGAGGAAGGCGGGCAGGGACGCACGTCCGTGCGTTCCGGTGGCCGGGTCGTACTCCAGCCAGACCTGCTGCAGGCCCTGCTTGCCCTGACGCCAGCACGTCGTGCCGTCACCGATGACGGGACGGTCGGCGGGCAGGACGGTGTCGCCGGCGTGCAGGGTGCGTCCGCCGGTGGCACGGCCGCCACCGGACAGCGGGATGGAGGGATCACCGGCATCGCTGCCGTACCAGTACGGCAGTTGCTCGCCGCCGAGGGTGAACACCTCGGACGGCCGGGCCGACCAGTAACCGAACTGCTTGTCGTCCTGCCGCCAGATCACGAGCAGTTCACCGTCGGTGTAACGGAACCGCGGATACGTCCAGCGGTCCAGCTCTACGGGCAGCCGCAGATCGTGGTCGAGGAGTACCTCGTCCGGGCCGACGACGACCGCCTTGTGGCCGCGGGAGAGGATCAGCGCGGGCCAGGCCTCCGTGAGGCGCAGATGATCGTCCTGATTGCGGCCGGTCTCGCTGTCCATGAGCCGCAGCGCCTCGTCGAGGGCGGGCCAGCCCAGCTCGTCGGGGATGCCGGCCCGCAGGGTGCGGCCGAGCAGTGGCGCGATCTCGTGCCCCGCGACGCGTGCGACCGCTCGCGGGCTCACCCGGGCGGCGACCGGACGGAAGGGGCGCAGGCGCTGGAGGGCGGCGCGGGCGCCGGGCAGGCCCGTGGACGAGCCGAACGTCTCGGCCGCGTCGTCCAGCCACTCACGCAGCACGTCGTGCAGTACGGGATGGTCGGCCAGGCTCTCCAGCAGTTCGGTGGAGAGCGACCGGTCGTTGCCCAGTGTCCCGATGGCCCGGTGCAGCAGCGGCCGACAGCGCGCGTCCGCGGCGGTGGCGGCCAGGTCGCGTCCGCCGGGCCGGCGCTCGCGGAGCCAGCGGTCGAGGGCCAGATGCACGTCCTTGTCCGGTGCGGGCATCGCGAGCGGAATGCCCTGCGCCACGCACAGGTCCAGCAGGTCGAGGTCGGCACCGGCGTACCAGCGGCCCGTGAAGAGGTCCACGGCCCGGCCGTCGGCGCGCAGCCGCGGCGCCATCCGTTCGACGAGTTGGAGAGTGAGCGGGGAGCGCCCGCTGACCGTACCGCCGTGCTTGCGGTGGGTGGCCCAGCGGCTGAGCCAGCCCGCCGCGTCGATGCCGTCCACCGAGACGCCGCCGCCGGCCTCGCCGGCCGCGTCGCCCGCGCCGGCCTCGCCGGTGAGGAGGCGATCGGCGCCGCTCTCGGCAAGCAGCGTCAACCAGAACTCGTCGTTCTTGACGTCGCGTCCCAGACCGGTCGGCATGATCTCAAGGAGCCGGACCCGTACGGCCGGTTGCCGCTCGGTGAGGACGGCGAGAGTGGCTCGGTACGCGGTCCAGAAGGAGGCGGGCGCCCGGACCGCGGCGGGTGAGGCGATCAGGTCGGCCACGAACGCGCACTCCTCGGTGACCCGGTCGAGACCCGCGGCCTTGACCAGACCACGGGCGTCCTGCGGCAGCGACGCGTACGGAGGCATGCCGGCCGCGCAACGCTCCACGCACAGCTGCCGGAACTGCGCCCACGCCGTGGCCGGGTCGAGCCGGTGGGCCAGATCCTTCACATGTTCCTTGAGCGCCTTGACCGTCAGCGCCCCGGCGAAGGCGAACTCCAGGAACACGGCACGCTGCCGCTCCTCGTCCACGGTGAGCGCGTGCACCCGTTCGGCCTCGCGGGCCTTGCCGAAGAAGGTGGCCCCGTACGTCGTGTTCTCGTGCTGGAGGAAGACCCGCGCGGCCTGCTCGTAGAAGGTCGGCAGGAAGTGCGGCACGGCCCGGCCGAGCCGCTCGCCGAGCGCCTCGAAGCCCTCCTTGGCCGTGCCGGGGCGGGACTTGGCCTGGCGCGCGAGCCGTTCGACGTCCTTGACCAGCGCCAGTGCGTGGTGACCGTTGGCAGGGTCGTTGACCAGTGCCCAGGCGGGGAAACCGAGGGTCTCGCGGCGGACCTGGCCGACCTCGGGAGTCTGAGGCTCACGGGCCAGACCGAGGAACTCCAGAGCCAGGTCCTCGGCCTCGCCGAGCGTGCCCGGTACCAGGCGGACGGCCACCCGGCCGTCCAGCGCGGGGTGGCTGTACGTCCGCACGGTGAGAGTGTCGGCGTCCTCGCCTGCGGTGGTGCCCAGGGGCAGGACGGCGCCGGCTTCGAGCAGCGCGGCCGTGTTGCTGTGCGCGTACGTGGTCATGCCGCCTGCTCCTCGTCCTCGATGTCACGCCCGGCGAACAGGGTGGCCGCCATGCGCATGCCCTCCGACCAGGCGACGGGCCCCACCTGACCGAGCCTCAGAACCCGGCCCGCGCCGTCCGTCCACATCAGGGGGCCGGTCTCGGTCTGCTCGTAACCGTCGTAGTCGCCGATCCAGACGCGGGCCTCGACGCCGCGGGAGTCCTCCCGCACGGAGCAGACGGCGTTGCCGCCGCGCACGCGGTAACCGTGCTGGGTGGTCCGGCCCTGCAGGAAGCGCAGTTGCCCGAACGTGCCGCCCGCGTAGTCCTCCACGGTGGTGGCTTCGGCGTCGAGGGCCGCGGGACGGTGCCACACCTCGCGGAAGAGCTGCTGGGCGCGCTGCTCGACACCGATCTCGACGGCGAACTCCCGCAGTTCCGCCAGGTCGTCGAGAAGGACGGGGTGGGGGAGGCGAACGAGTTCGGGAGTGATGCGCACGCTGTCCCCGTCGAGGTCGACCAGGCCGAGGCCGCGGTCGAGGTCGACGTCCCGCAGGAATCCGGCCACTTCGTCGTCCGGGCCGGTGACGACGAGATCGCGGAGCGCGCTCTGCCAGGCGGGGTCCGGCCACACCCGGGCGATGACGGCGAAGGGCACCGGAAGCGAGCGCACCAGCCACTTCTCGACGTCGGTGAGGCATTGGCGCTCGTGCCGCTCCAGCCACTCGGCGAGCTGCCGCAGTCCCATGACCGCGGGATCCTCCGCGAGTTTGGCCGGTACGGACTTCAACCGCCGTCCCGCGGCGTTGCGGCACACCACCTTTCCGCCGTCGAGGCCGACCTCGTAATCGCCGGCCGTGACCCACCCCATATGTGCCTCCCCGCACTTCACTGATCAAGTGCCGAGAACTCTAGGTGAGGCCACTGACAACGCTCCCTCTCGGCCGACCTGACAGCGACGCCGCTCGTTTCGAGCCAACCGCCAACCGCCGACCGCCAACCGCCAACCTCTCAATGTTGGCGGCGCAGGCCCGCGATGAGGATTCCCACCAGTCGACGTGCGTCGTAGCGGGGGTTGTTGCCCGCGCCCGCGCAGAGTCCGCCGACGCCGCGCATGAGTGCGTACGCGTCCATGCCGGGGTCGATCTCCCCCGACGCGGCCGCGGCGTCGAGCAGTTCGGCGCACACGGGCACGAGGCGCTCAAGGAAGTAGGAGTGCAGGGGGTCGAAGCAGGGGTCGTCGGACTGCAGCACGGAGGCGAGCCCCTGCTTGGTGACCACGAAGTCGACGAACAGGTCGATCCACTGTGCCAGTGCGGCGTACGGATACGCGCTGGACGCCAGCAGCGCGGGACCGGCCTCGGCCAGAGCCTCCACCTGGTGCCGGTAGACGGCGACGATGAGGTCCGCCCGGGTGGGGAAGTGGCGGTAGATCGTGGCTGTTCCGACGCCTGCCCTGGCCGCGATGTCACGAATCGGCGCCTCGACGCCCGACGTGACGAAGACCGCGGCGGCCGAGTCGAGCAGGACCTCTTCGTTGCGGCGCGCGTCCGCACGTTTGGGGCGGGCCGTACGTCCCGCACTCTGATCGTTCTCGCTCACCGCACCGTCCCTCTCACTGCTGACCGTCGTAGCCGTCTTTACTAAACGGGACACTGTCCCGTATGTTCGACACCAATGCGGGACACCGTCCCGTTTCCTCATCATGGCAGGTGGGGGAGCTGGTGGCCAGCCGCGCAGAGTCAGCACATCGAACAGTCGGAAAGAGGAATTCCCGTGACTGCATCAACCGCACCCGCACCCGCATCCGCACCGGTATCCGCACGGGTATCCGTACCGGAACTCGCACCCACCCCCGTCCTCTCGGTGAAGCCGGTGACACTGGCAGCGCCCGGCCGTGGCGAAGACCTCCGGGTGAGGATCTCCGCGCCGGTGACCGGGAGTGCGCTGCCGATCATCGTTCTCTCGCACGGTTTCGGGTCGTCGCTCGACGGCTACGGCCCCCTGGCCGACTTCTGGGCCGCTCACGGTTTCGTCGTCGTCCAGCCGACCCACCTCGACTCCCGCACGGTGGGCCTTGCCCAGGACGACCCTCGTACGCCGCGGATCTGGCGTCACCGCGTCGAGGACATGAAGCTGGTTCTCGACCGGCTCGATCTGCTGGAAGCGGCCGTTCCCGGTCTGGGAGGTCGCCTCGACCGGACCCGTATCGCCGCCGCCGGGCATTCCTTCGGCGGTCAGACCGCGGGCAATCTGCTGGGCCTGCGGGTCCTGGATCCGACGAGCAAGGAGGAAGTGGACCTGTCCGACGCGCGGATCAAGGCGGGCGTGCTGCTCGCCACGGCGGGAAAGGGCGGAGCCGACCTGACGCCGTTCGCAGCCGAGCACTTCCCGTTCATGAACCCGAGCTTCGAGAACATGACCGCACCGGCCCTCGTGGTCGCCGGGGACCGGGACGACTCCCCGCTGTCCGTCCGGGGGCCGGAGTGGCTCGCCGACCCGTACTTCCTGAGTCCGGGCGACAAGAGTCTGCTCACCCTGTTCGGGGCGGAACACTCGCTCGGCGGGATCGCCGGATACGAGGTCCAGGAGACGACGGACGAGAACCCCGGGCGGGTCGCCCTGCTGCAGCGGGCCACCTGGGCCTACCTCCGGCATGCGCTCGGCATGGAGGACGACAGCTGGACAGCGGTGCGCAAGGCGCTCTCGGAGGATGTGGCCCCCTTGGGCCGGATCGAATCCAAGTGACGTTCCGCGCGACCGCCGGCCGTGCGTGACCCGGCGGTGGCAGACGGAATCGGGCCGTCAGTGGCACAGTGCGGTCAGACGGAGGCAGTGGCCGATTGGAGCTGGTCGCGGTACGCCCGGGCCGAGACCCTCAACTGGTCCAGGGCGTCGCGGGCCTGGACGAGTTCCGCGATGTGCGTGGTGAGCCGGTCGCGTTCCTGGTCCATGCGGTCGAGGGCGGCGTCCTGGTTGTCCTCGCTGGGGGAGTCGACGCAGGGGAGCAGCTCTGCGATGGTCCGGCTGGACAGGCCGGCCGCGTAGAGGTTCTGGAGGAACCTGACGCGTTCGATGTCGTCGTTCGTGTAGTGCCGCTGTCCACTCGCACTGCGGGTGCTGGTGAGCAGCTTCTGTTCCTCGTAGTAGCGCAGCGACCGGACGCTGACACCGGCCCGTTCGGCGAGCTCTCCGATACGCATGCGCTTCTCCCCGCTCTCCCCGCGTTCCGCTGTTACCTGGGTCACAGAACTTGCCCCTGACGTCAATGTCAGGTTTTAGCGTAACCGTTGTGCCCGGTACCCGGGCCACGGATCGCGAAGGAGTCGCAAGTGACGAGCCTGTTCCAGCGTTACGACCTCGGTGCCCTGACGCTGCCCAACCGAGTGGTGATGGCCCCCATGTCCCGGGTGAGGGCCGCTGCCGGCGGTCTGGCCACGCCGTCGATGGCCACCTATTACGCTCAGCGGGCGAGCGCCGGACTGATCGTGACCGAGGGAGTCCAGCCCAGCCTGATAGGGCAGTCCAACCCGGGGACGCCGGGCCTGCACACCGATGAGCAGCAGACGTCGTGGCGGCCGGTGACGGATGCCGTGCACGCCAACGGCGGACGGATCTTCGCCCAGCTCATGCACGGCGGGCGCGTCTCGCACCCCGACACCATCGGCACACAACCGGTCGGCCCGTCGGCCGTGGCCGCCGTCGGCGACGTGTTCACACCGACCGGACCCCAGCCCGCGCCCGTGCCCCGCGCACTGGAGACCTCAGAGGTGCCGGAGCACGCCCGCTCCTACGCGGACGCGGCCCGCCGAGCCGTGGACGCGGGATTCGACGGCGTGGAACTGCACGGCGCCAACGGATACCTGATCTCGCAGTTCCTCTCCTCCAACGCCAACCTGCGGACGGACCGCTACGGCGGCTCCGTGGCCCACCGGATCAGGTTCGCCGTCGAGGCGGTGTCCGCGACCGTCGAGGCCGTCGGCGCGGCGCGCACCGGCATCCGGCTCTCCCCGGGCGGGACCTTCTGGGGAGTGGAGGAGACGGACGTCACGGAGCTCTACACCGCCCTGCTCGGCGAGTTGGCGCGGCTGGACGTGGCGTACGTGCACATCGAGGCGACCACGGACGAAGAGGTGCTGGTGGAACTTCGCCGCGCCTGGCCCGGCACCCTCGTCATGAACCCGGTCCTCCCCATGGGGCCCAGGCAGACCGGCCGGTCGGACGCCGACCACTGGCTCGGTCTGGGCGCCGACCTCATCAGCTTCGGCCGCGCCTTCATCGCCAACCCCGACCTCGTGGAACGCCTGCGCACGGGTGTCCCCGTCGCCCCCGTCGACGAGGCGACCTACTACCAGGGCGGCGACGCCGGATACCTGACCTATCCAGCACACCAGTACAGCGCCTGACACCGGCCGGACACCGGTACAGCGCCTGGGGTCGGCCGGCGCAGCGCCGGGCCGAGGGTGGCGCGGTCAGGCCGACGCGGCGGTCTCGGCGAGTTTCTGGAACTCGCCGAGGTCGTAGTTGGCGAGCGCCGAGTCCAGATTGGTCAGGGCGCCCAGGCGCTCGACGAAACCCTTCGGGTCGTACTCGATCTGCAGGGTGACGCGGCTCGACGTGTCGCTGAGGCGGTGGAACGTGACAACTCCCGCGTGATGCACGCCCTCGACGGTGTGCCAGGCGATCCGCTCCTCGGGGACCACCTCGGCCAGTTCGGCGACGAAGTTCTTGTCCGCCCCCGGCAGGGACAGCTGCCAGGCGAATCGCCGTTCGTCCAGGGGCTCCACCAGCCGTACGTGGCTGAGGAAGGACGGCCACCTCGTCACATCGCTCCACAGGGCCCAGGTGACGGAAACAGGGGCTTGGATGTCGACGGTCTCCACCAGGGATGCGGACACGGGGCCGCCTTTCGTGGTCGGTTCGGCGCCGAACCGGACGGATCGGCAGGGCCCGGTTACCCGCGCGCTCCCCTCCCACACGCGACGGGTGACCGGGCCGCTCCCGACCGGCCGACGGGGCCGCCCGGTGCTGTGCGCGCTGCCAGTGTGTCAACTGCCTCCGGGGCGAGCGGGCTTGACGCAGGCCATGCGGGGTATGCGGCATTCTCCGACGTGCCGCACACGGCCCGTGCCCCGTACCCGTACTCGTATCCAAGCCCGTATCCGCATCCGTACCGCGTATGTGTGGAGGACATCATGGCCGTGACGGACCCACCCGCCCCCACAATTGCCTCCGAGGTTCCCGAGGTCTCCGAACCCAGGGACGCCCGGGAGCATGCGGAGGCGCCGGGAGAGCAGGCGAACCGTCGCTGGAACGAGATCCTCCAGGAGACCCGGGTCGCGCAGACCGGCGTACAGATCCTTTTCGGCTTCCTGCTCAGCGTGGCCTTCACCGCCGGGTTCCGGGACCTCGGGACCATCGACCGGACGATCTACGTGGTCACCGTAGTCCTCGGCGCGGCGGCCACCGGTTCCCTCATCGCCCCGGTCTCGATCCACCGCTTCCTGTCCGGCCAGCGCATGAAGGACGAGCTGGTGGAGACCGCCCACCGGCTGATGATGTTCGGAATGGCCCTGCTCGCCCTCACCATCGGCTCGACGCTGCTGCTCATCCTGCGCGTTGTTCTGCCGGGCCTCATAGCGGAGTTCCTCGTCGCCGGGGTGATGCTGTACTTCGGCCTGTGCTGGTACGCGCTGCCGCTCTGGCTGCGCCGACGTGCCTCACGCAACGAGAACGCCTGAGGTGCCATGACCACGCCGAGTCTGCTCGCGGTGTTCGCCCACCCGGACGACGAGTCCCTGTCGGCGGGCGGAGTGCTCGCGCGGCACGCCGCGGCGGGCGCGCCCGTCACGGTGGTCACGGCGACGTGGGCCCCGGACACCGGGCGTGCCGCGGAGTTGGCCGAGGCGCTCGGAATCCTCGGCGCCGGTGCTCCGCGGCTGCTCGGCCACGCCGACGCGCGCGTCCCGCGGTCGGCACCCGGCAGGGCGCGGTTCTGTGACGCGCCGCTCGACCGGACGGTGGGCGAACTGGTCGCGCACCTGAGGGAGTTCCGCCCGGAGATCGTGGTCACCCATGACGCCTACGGCGGGCTGACCGGCCATCCGGACCATGTCCACACCCACCGGGTGACGACGCTCGCCGTGCGGGCGGCCGGCCTGGAGCGGCTCTATCCGGACGCCGGCGAACCCTGGCAGCCGGGCGCCCTGTACCTGGCCACGCACCCGCACTCGGCGGTCCGGGCGTGGGGCGGACACCTGGCGCCCAGGGGCAGGACGATGCGCAGCGTGCCGGACGAGTGGATCACCGCGACCGTCGACGTCGGCCCCTGGCTGGAGCAGAAGGTCGCCGCTGTACTGGCCCACCGCACCGAAGTGGAAAGGGGAGCCGTCCCGGCGCTGATCGCCGGTCTCCCGGCGTCCGACCGGGCGCGGCTGCTCTCCACCGAGTGGTACATCCGCCACGACCTCAGCTCCGTCGCGTCCCCGCGGACAGAACTGACATGACCAACAGAACTGACAGCCTGAACCGGCCGCCGGCCGCCGGCTACCAAGGCCGTCAACCCCGTCAACCCCGTTAAGGCCGTCAAGGGCGTGCCTGTGCCTCCAGTTCTCGCTTGAGGTTGCGCAGGGTCCTGTCGATGTTGCCGACCTGGAAGACGGCGAAGGTCTTGCCGCCGGTGGCCACGCGGTCGAAGACGTCGGCCACGGGCGTCGGCCAGGAGCGTCGGTCGTCGGTCCAGGTCTCCGTCACCCGGGTGCCGCCGCCCTCCGCCTCGAACCGGTACTCCCACGTGGCGATGGGCGCCTTGAGGCGGGGACGCCTGATGCCGATGGCGTGGACGCGGAAGGCGAGGCGGTGGCCGGGATCCGCCGCGGTGACCGTGCAGCGGGTCGTCCAGCGGAACCCGCGACGCTTGTTGTGCCCCTCGAAGACCATTCCGACCTGGGCCGGAGCGTCCCCGCCAGGGACGGTCGCGCCGAGGTTCTCGGGGCTCCAGCGGCCCATCTGCGAAAGCCGGCTGACCTGGTCGTACACCGTCGCCGGTGACGCCTCGACCAGGATGTCACGAGTGACGGTGAACGTGCGGGGCATGGGCACTCTCTCCGTGGGCGCAGAAGTCGCAGAAGTTACCGGCAAGCCTACTGGCAAGTAGGGATGCGGAACTCCAGCTCGGGCCGGTCCCACACCACCGCGGGCGGCGTCGCCGGCGCGATCCCGACGTGCACCGCGCCCACGCTGCGGTAGAAACCCTCGGCGGGAGGATGGGACACCACACGGACACGGTCGAGCCCGGCCGCACGGGCCTCAGCCGTCATGTGTGCCACGAGCAGCCGTCCCACCCCGCGCCCCTGTGCCTGCTCGGCGACGAACATCAGGTCCAGCTCGGGCGGGGCCAGAACGAGCGAGTAGAACCCGAGTACCTGGCCTTCGTGTCCCTCCGTGGCGGCGACCGCCACGAACACGCGGTGGGTCTCGATGTAGTCGGGGCCCACCCGGTAGCCCGCCACCATGGCCGCGTACTGGCCCTCGTAGGCGCGTGAGCCGCGCACGAGCCGCGTGAGCCGTTTGGCGTCCCGCGCGGTGGCCCGCCGTACCGAGATCGCGCCACTCCTGCCTGTAATGCTCCGGTTCATTGGGCGAGTATTACAGGCAGGAGATCGCCGTCTTCTCACCAGGCCCCAGGACACCAGGCCCCAGGACACCAGGCTCCAGGACATCGAGCCCCAGCACACCAGGCCCCAGCACACCAGGCCCCAGTACACCGGGCCCCAGCACATCGGGTGCCCCAGGACATCGGACCCGAGGACATCAGGCCTCAGACGAACGCGCTCTCGCCGGTGACCGCCTTCCCGACGATGAGCGTGTTCATCTCCCGCGTCCCCTCGAAGGAGTAGATGGCCTCCGCGTCCGAGAAGAAGCGGGCGACGTCGTAGTCCAGCACGATTCCGTTGCCGCCGAAGATCTCCCGGGCCCAGCCGACGACCTCGCGCATACGTGCCGTGACGTGGGCCTTGGCCAGTGAGGAGTGTTCGTCCTTGAACACACCCGAGTCCTGCAGCCGCGCGAGCTGCAGCAGCATGCCCCAACAGGCGGTGATGTTGCCGAGGCTCTTGACCAGCAGGTCCTGCACGAGCTGGAAACCGGCGAGCGGCCGGCCGAACTGCTCGCGTTCGGTGGCATAGGCGAGCGCCAGCTCGTACGCGCCGATCATCACACCCAGTGCCTGCCAGGCGACGCCGCTGCGGGTGGCGCGCAGCACCTCCGCGACGTCGCGGAAGGACTCGACGTTCTGGAGCCGGTCGGCCTCCGGCACCCTGACATCGGTCAGGGTGATGTCCGCGTTCTCGACGATGCGCAGGGAGATCTTGTTCTCGATCTTCTCCGTGACGAAGCCCGGCGTTCCCCCGCCGACCACGAACCCCTTGACCTGGTCGTCCGCGAGGTCCCTCGCCCAGACCACGACATGGTCGGCGAAGGTGGCGTTGCCGATCCAGCGCTTGGCGCCGTTGAGGACCCAGGTGTCGCCCCGCCGCTCGGCCGTGGTGCCCATACCGGCCGCGACGTCGGATCCGTCGAGCGGTTCCGTCAGGGCGAAGGCCCCGATGGTGTCCATGGCGGCCATGCCGGGCAGCCAGCGGTCACGCTGCTCCTGGCTGCCACCGGCGAGGACGGAGTACATGGCCAGGCCGGTGTGCACGCCGAAGAACGTGGCGACCGACGCGTCCACCCGGCTCATCTCCAGCGCCATCATCCCGGTCAGCAGGTGACTCACCGCGGGACGGTGCTCGCCGTAGCCCTCGTACGACAGTCCTACGAGGCCGCTCTCCCGGAACTTGGTGATCAGCTCCTTGGGAAAGGTGCCCGCGGCCCAGTTCTCGTTCACCAGGGGCTTGACCTCGTCGTGCATGAACGCGCGCGTCTTCAGCAGGATCTTGCGTTCCTCGTCCGACAGCGCGGCCTCGAAGTCGTAGAAGTCGGCAACGATCCCGTCATCCATGGAAGATCTCATCTTCGCCTTCTTCCACGTTTTCCTTGCAGGATGCACGGGGATTCGGCGAATGGGCCAACAGGTAACGCGCAGGAGTGCGTCAGTCCGCCCGGCAGAACGGCTCCCTGCCCATGGCGGACTCGATGCCGCCGAGGATCAGTTTCCGGAACTGCTCGGCACCGGGGAACGAGCCGTCCGTCGAGAAGGCGTCGGCGTCATGGCCGAGGGTGGTGAGCCAGGCACGTCCGCCGTCGTAGTACTGGCACCAGGCGACCGGGTGGTGCCTGCCATGGCCGGGGTGCCCCTGATTGCCCGTGACGCCCCCGGCGAGCGTGGACTCGTCGACGGTGGCCAGGACGCGGACCTTCGAAGGGGCCGGGACGAGGTTGTACCACTCGTCGCTGAAGTCCCAGCGGGCCGGCAGACCGGCGGTGGAGGAGTCGCGCCGGTTCTGTACGACGACCTCGCCGCGTTGCGCGGGGCCGTGGTCGTAGAAGTTGGCGCCGCCCAGCAGACCCTCGTACCAGGGCCAGTTGTACTCCGTGCCGAACGCGTTGTGGATTCCGGCGAAACCACCGCCGCCGCGGATGTACTGGCGCAGGGAGGTCTGCGCGGCATCGTCGAGGGCGTCGCGGCTGGTGGAGAGGAAGACGACGGCGTTGTACCGGAAGAGCCTTGCGGGCGTGGCGAGTTGGCTGACGTCCTCGGTCCAGTCGACGGTGAAGCCGTGCTCCCTGCCCATCTCGACGAGCGCGTTCTGGGCGACATTGGTGTCGGCGAGCGCGGGATTGAGTCCGGCGCCGAGTGCGGGACCGAGGTTCGCGTGGCGGGGTCCGGCGGTCCGCGTGTAGAGGAGCACTCGGTACCCGTCGGTGCCTGGGGAGAAGTTCCCCCAGTCGTGGTAGCACTTGGCGCTCACACCACGGCAGACGCCGTAGTCCGGACTACCCAACTCCGCAGCGCTGTTCGTGCGTTGAGCACCTGTCGGCGCGCCTCCGTCCCGCGCGTCCCCCTGCTGCTGCAGCCCGAAGAAGGCGGCCAGTGCGACGAGGAGCGTGGCGCCGACGGTGGCGACCACGGACACGGCCGTACGCGCCGCACGCGTTCTGGGTGTCATGGTGACCGGCCCTCTCCCTGGACGGCGATGCACTGCACGGCGATGAACTGAATGGCCATGACCTGAACGGCCATTCACTGAACGGCGGTTCACCGGACGACGATCTTGCCGGTGGACTGGGGGAAGGCCGGGTCGTTGTAGAAGTACTCGCCGGGGCTGCCGAAGGTGTACGTGTACGACTGGCCCGGCATGAGCAGCCCGGTGTCGAACTCCGCGTCGAAGAAGGCGACCGCGCCATGGGCCCGGGTGTTGTCGGCGGGGTTGGTGAAGGTGACGGCGGTGCCGGCCGGGACCGTCAGGTGCTGGGGCGCCATGGCGTTCTGGGCGACCGTGTTCTCGGTCGCGCCGGGTGTGCCCGTCGCGGCACTCCAGACGCGGCCGAGCGTGACGGTGTCGCGTGCCGCGGCGCCGGTCACGGCGGCGGTACGGATCTGGTTGCGGCGGGACGGGGGAGTGGGCGCGGGAGCCTGGCCCACCTTGCCGCCGAGCTTGAACGCCCAGAGGTGGTCGCCCCGCGGGATGTCGGGGAAGGGGAGCCCGTTCCCTCCGGCGAGCACGGCGATGTACTGCTCGCCGTCGATCTCGTACGAGACCGGGACGGTGTTGACTCCGGCGCCGCACTGCCAGGTCCACAGCGTCTGCCCGTCGGTGTCGTCCATCGCTTCGAGGACGCCGTCCGGGCGGCCCTGGAAGAGGAGGCGGCCGGCGGTGGTGAGGACGCCGTTGCCGTGGGCCAGCGACCACGGTCCCTCCTTGCGCCAGGCGACCGTGTTGGTCCGCGGGTCCATCGCGACCAGACCGCCGCCGAACAGCTCACCGAGGGGCCGGGCCGTGTTGACGCGACCGCCGCGGGTGTTGGAGTAGGAGGAGTTCACGAGCCCGTAGCCGACGTAGACGTGTCCGGTCCTGGGGCTGAAGGAGGGGAAGCCCCAGTCGGCTCCGCCACCCGCTCCGGGGAAGAGGATGGTGGCCCGGTCCCAGAAGACCTCGTACAGGCCGCCCGTCGGATAGAAGGGCACCGGCCGGGTCGTCTTGTCCAGCTCCGGGTACGGGGACACGAACGGTTCGCCGCCGGGGAAGGGCTGGGTGGGGGAGGTCTTCTGCAGGGTGTGCTGGGGGACCGGCCGTTCCTCCATGCCGTGGACGGCCTCACCCGTACGGCGGTCGAGTACGTAGTACCAGCAGGTCTTCGAGCCGTAGACGACGACCTTGCGCTTGCTGCCGTCGACGAGGAGGTCGGCGAGCACCGGTGCCATGACGTTGTCGGCGTCCCAGATGTCGTGGTGGACCGACTGGAAGTGCCAGCGCCGCTTGCCGGTCTTGGCGTCGATGGCGACGATCGAGTTGGCGAAGAGGTTGTCGCCGCCGCGCGAGGACCCGTCCGTACGAGGGTACGGGTTGCCGAAGGTCCAGTAGACGAGGCCGAGTTCGGGGTCGACGGCCGGGTGGATCCAGGGGACGGCGCCGCCGGTCTTCCAGGAGTCGCCCTCCCAGGTGTCGTGTCCGTACTCGCCGGGTCCCGGCGGACCCCAGAAGGTCCACACGACGGCGCCGGTCCGGGCGTCGAGCGCGTACCCGCGTCCGCGGGCGCCGGCGGTCGAACCCTCGGTGCCGATGTAGACCAGGCCGTCCCAGTGCACGACCGCGCCCGCGAGGCCGCCGCTGTTGCCGCCGCACTGACCGCTGTCGTTGTCGCAGCCGTCGTCCCCGCCGTTGTCGTCGACGATCAGCGGCTTCCGCCAGACGACCGCGCCGGTCCGCTGATCGAGGGCGTACACGATGTTCGCGCCGGAGATGGTGAAGACCTTGCCCTCGGCGACGGCGACGCCGCGCATGTTGGTGGTCTCGGTGCCGAGGCTGGTCCGCCAGATCACCTCACCCGTCCTGCCGTCGATCGCGAAGACGTTCTGCTGGGTGGTCTCGACGTACAGCACACCGTTCAGCACGACGATCGTGCACTGCTGGTACGCGCCGGTGGAGCCGCCCTCCAGGTTGATGTGCCAGGCCCCGCCGAGCCGCTTGACGTTCCGCGCGGTGATGTCCTGCAGCGTGGAGTGGTTCTGGTTGGCGTAATTGCCGCCCACCTTGGGCCAGTCGGCGCCGGTGGTGCCAAGCGCGGCGGACTGCCGGGGGACCGGGAGCGCGAGGTCCGGGGCCGCGTTCGCGGCGCCGTTCGGGGTGCTGCCGGGGGCCGCTTCGGCGGTGGACGCCAGGGTGGGGACGCCGGCGGTGCCGCCCGCCGCGGCCGTCAGGAGGAAGGTGCGTCTTTCCATCGTTCAGTTCCCTCGATTCTCGATTCGATCAAGGTCCGCTAGATGGTTCGCGCAAGCCGCAGAATGGGTTCGCGCGATGGGAGGTCACGTTAGGGACGGGCATGCGTCCATGACAAGACACGTGACAGGGGATTTTCGAGCCGTCAGGGTCGACCAGGCGAGCCGTCAGGGTCGACCAGGAAGCCGACCAGGGGCTACGGAAGTGCTGTTGGTGCCACCAGATGGACCGGGACCATGGAAGGCGGCATGGGGCTCTTGTTGCGACGTCCCTGCCCGGTCTCCTCCCAGGCGTGCGCCAGGATGCCGACACTGCGGCTGAGCACGAACAGCCCGCGGGCCAGTGGTGCGGCGAAGCCCAGTTCGGCGTAGATGACGGCCGTGGCACCGTCGATGTTCATGGGCACGGGCCTGCTTTTCTCGCGCCCGCGGTTGAGCAGCTCCTCCACGGCACGGGCCGCCCGCAGATGGGCGCCCTCCACCAGACCGTCCGCCACGGCCCGGTCCACCAGGGCGAGCAGCGGGTCGCGGCGCGGATCGCGGGGGTGGAAGCGGTGACCGAAGCCGGGGAGGTAGCGCGAACGGGCTCGCCACTCGCCGACGACCTCCGCCACGGCGACCTCGAACTCCGCGTCCCGGGCAGGCCGTTCGGCCCCCTGAGTGGGCTGCGCGGCACCCCTGCCGTACCGTTCTACGATCTCGCTCAGTAGTTCCACACACTGCTGGCCGGCCCCGCCGTGCACATCGCCGAGCATGTTGACCCCGGTGGCCACGGCACTGTTGAGTCCCACCCCACAGGTGGCGGCCATCCGGGCGGCGGCGATGGAGGGGGCCTGCGGGCCGTGGTCGACGCCGGCCACCAGGGCGGCCTCCAGGAGTCCGGCCTGCTCGGCACGGGGGAGTTCACCGCGAAGCATCAGCCAGATCGTCTCGACGAAGGTCGCGTGGCCGATCAGGTCCTGTACCGGGTGTTCGCGCAGTTCGATGATGCCGGGCTCGACCCGGCTGACGGCGGTGGCCCACCACTGGGCGACCAGGCCGTCCTGCGGCCCGGCCGCCGTCATGACGCCCGGGCCCCGGTGGTGTGGCGGTGCGCCCGCCAGCGGGCGATCAGCCGCTCCCGCTCCTCGCCGTGCTGGTCGAGCAGCGGAGGCGGGGTGTCAGGCGAGAGCGCCTCACCGTCCACCAGTACACCGTTGCCGCTGACTCTCAGCGTGCGGCCCGACCCGTCCGGATAGGGCAGATCCGTGAAGAAGCCGCGGTGTGCCAGCTGTTCCAGCTCGACGGCCTCGGGGACGGTCAGGACGCGGGCCGCCGGGACCCCGGCCGCGGACAGCATGGCCTCCCACTCCAGAGCGGTCCTTTCGCGCAACGCCGCGTTGAGTGCGGAGTTGAGTTCCGCGCGGTGCAGTTTCCGTGCCTCCCGCTCGGCGAACCTGGGGTCGTCGATCAGCCGGGGCAGCCCGGCGAGACGGCAGAGCGTGACGAACTGCTCCTGCCGGTTGGCCGCGATGTTCAGCCCACCGTCGGCGGTCTCGAAGGTCCCCGAAGGCGCCGCGGTGGCGTTCTGGTCGCCCATCGGCTCCGGATCGACGCCGCTGACCAGGTAGTTGGAGACGGCCCAGCCCATCGCGGAGAGGGAGACCTCCAGCATGGAGACGTCCAGCCGGGCCCCGTGTCCGGTCCTCTCCCGTCCGACCAGGGCCGCACTGATCGCGAGGGCCGCGCCGAGACCGCCCAGCGAGTCGCACACCGGGAAGCCCACCCTGAGCGGGGCGGTGTCGGTGGTCCCGGTGATGCTCATCATCCCCGAGAGCCCCTGGATGATCTGGTCGTAGGCGGGAGCGGCACTCATCGGCCCCGACTGCCCGAAGCCGGTGATCGCACAGCTGACCAGCCGCGGATTCAGCTCCCGCAGCCGGTCGGCCCCGTATCCCATCCGGGCCAGTACGCCGGCCCGGAAGTTCTCCAGGAGGACGTCAGCCCCGCACAGCAGTTCCTCGAAGTCGGTCCGGTCGCCGGGGTCCTTGAGGTCGAGTACGAGTGATCGTTTGCCGGCGTTCTGGGCGAGGAACGAGGCGCCGATACCGGACCGGTTCAGTTCGGGATCGGGCCCGAGACTCCGTGCGAGATCGCCCCTGCCCGGCTGTTCGACCTTGACGACCTCGGCTCCGAGGAGCATGAGGTGGTAACTGCAGTACGGCCCTGCGAGCACATTGGTGAGATCGAGTACGCGGATTCCTGAGAGCGGTCGTTCGGGCATGCACCGGCTCCTTCTGCGGTCACAGCGGTTCGAGCGGGTCCCGCGGTCGTTGGTTCACTTCGTCGGACTGAGCGGATGGTCGAAGCCCTGCTCCGACATCCGCCGGGCGACCTCGGCGAGCGATGTGGCGAACCGCTCGACGACGGACTCGGGAAAGCGGTGGCTCGGCCCGCTGAGCGAGAGCGAGGCCACCACGGCCCCACCGCGCCCCACGACGGGTACGGCGACGGCCGTCAGCCCCTCGTCGCGCTCGCCCCGGCTGACCGCGAAGCCCCGCTCCGCCGCCAGATCCGCCCACACCCGCAACTGCCTGGCGTGCCCCTCGCCGTGCGGGGAGCCCGCGGCGATCCGGTGCAGCAGGGCATCGGGAGCCGTACGCAGCAGGATCTTCGACGAGGCGCCCGCCCACAGCGGGAGTTCGTCGCCGACCCGTACGACATGACGCAGCGGCTGCGGGCTCTCCTGCTGTGCCACGCAGACGCGGGACAGTCCGCGCAGCATGAAGAGATTGACCGTCTCCTGCTGCTCCTCGGCCAGCTCACGCATCAACTTGCGTGTCTCGCGCGGCAGTTCCCAGCTCGTGTGCGCGAGGTGCGCCCAGCGCCACAGGCCGGGGCCCGCGGTGTAGCCGGCCGGGGTGTCCCAGAGCAGACCGCACTGCTCAAGGGTCTGCACCATGCGGACCACCGTGGTCTTGGCCAGCCCGGTGGCGTCGACGATCTCCCTGAGCGTGACCGTCGGCTGATCCTCGGTCAGCAGTCCCAGGATGTCCAGAGCCCTGCGCACACTGCGCACTCCGGTCGCCTCGGCCGCCGCCCGCTCATGGTCGGTCCCGCTCACGCGCCTTCCTCCTCTGCTTCGTAACTTCCTCGAACGGCCCTCTTGTCACCGCGAGTTGGCGCCCGTACGTTACACGCCGACCCACAGAGCAGTCCACCAGTACCACTCAGCGGTTTCCTGGGAGATCTCATGCTCGATTCCCTTCTCAAGGCCGGCCTGGACGCGGCGGTGGTCGAAGCACCTCCCTACGTCGCCGGCCGATGGGGCGGCAGCGGACCGGTGTCGACCCGAACGGGCCCGTACCTGCGCCGCGTTGTCAGCCGGACCTCGACGGCGACCGGGGACGAGATCTCCCGCGCCCTCGCGTTGGCACTTTCCTCGGCCCGTACGGTGGCCGGGCTCGCCCCCGCACTGCGCGCCGACGTCCTGGAACGAGCATCCCGCGCCGCGTCCGCCCACCGCGAGGGGCTGGCCCGCCTCCTCGCCCTGGAACTGGGCAAACCGGTCAAGGACGGGCTCGGCGAGATCGACCGGGTCGCCGACACCTTCGCCGTGTGCGCCTCGGAGGCACGGCGCATCGGCGGCGAGACCCTGCCCGTCGCGGGCTGGGCACGAGGCGTCGGCAACACCGCCTTCACCTACCGCGCCCCGGCCGGGGTCGCCCTCACCATCACCCCGTTCAACGCTCCCGCGAACCTCCTCGCGCACAAACTCGGCGCGTCCTTCGCCGCGGGGAACACCACCCTCGTCAAGGCCCCGCCCCAGGCACCGGCCTCCACCGCCGCGATCGTGGCGCTCCTCCTGGAATCCGGCATGCCCCCGCAGGGGGTGCAGTTGCTGCACGGCGGCGCCGAGGTGGGCGCGATGCTGTGCGCGGCCGACGAGGTGGCGGTCATCAGCTTCACCGGCAGCGCCGCGACCGGCCGGGCCGTCGCCCGCGCGGCTGGGGCCAAGCGACTGGTCCTCGAACTGGGCGGGAACGCCGCGACGATCGTCTGCGAGGACGCCGACATCGGGCGGGCCGCCAAGGAGTGCGCCCGCGCCGGATACAGCAACTCCGGCCAGAGCTGTATCTCCGTCCAGCGCGTCTACGTCCACCGCTCCCGCTACGCCGCTTTCCTCGACGCCTTCACGGCCGCCGTCGACACCCTGCAGGTCGGTGACCCGCTGGACCCGGCCACCGACGTGGGCTCGATGGTCGACGAGGAGGCCGCCGAGCGCGTCGTGCGCTGGTCGGCCGAGGCCGTCGCCTCCGGCGCCCGCGTACTGCGCGGCGGCACCCGGGACGGCGCCACCGCGGCGCCCACCGTCGTGGCCGACCCCGCGCCGGACTCCTCGGTCGTGGTCCACGAGGTCTTCGGGGCACTGGTCGCCGTGCTCCCGTACGACGACTTCGGGGCGGTCGTCGCCACCTGCAACGCCGGCCGCTACGGCCTGCAGGCAGGGCTGTTCACCCGTGACCTGGGCCGCGTCATCACCGCCTGGCGCGAACTGGAGACCGGCGCGCTGATCGTCGGCGGCACCTCCAACCACCGCCTCGACCACATCCCCTTCGGCGGGGTCAAGGACTCCGGCTTCGGCCGCGAGACACCCCGCTCGATGATCGACGACTACACGGTCGTCAAGACCCTCATGCTCCGCGACCTGTCCGTCTGGGGCGACACGACGTCCATCGAAGGGGAGAGCACCGCATGACCGTGACCGCCGCCGAAGCCCTGGTCGCCCAACTGGAGTCGTACGGAGTCGAGTACGTTTTCGGCACCTGCGGCCACACCAACATCGCCCTGCTGGACGCGCTCGGCCCCAGCCCGGTCCACTTCGTGATCGCCCGCCATGAACAGGCAGCCGCACACGCCGCCGACGGCTACGCCCGTGCCTCCGGGAAACCCGGCGTCCTGCTCACCCACGTCGGCCCCGGCATGATGAACGCGGTCACCGGGGTGGCCACCGCCGCCCTCGACTCGATCCCGCTGATCGTCATCTCCGGCGACATCCCCTCCTACTACGCCGGCCGTCATCCGCACCAGGAGGTCAACCTCCACGCGGACGCCGACCAGAGCGCGATCTACCGGCCCCTGACCAAACGCACCTGGCACGTGCGCCGCGTCCAGGATCTGGCCCGTACGACCGAGCGCGCCTTCTGGACCGCGACCTCCGGGCGGCCCGGGGCCGTGCTCGTCAACATCCCGATGGACCTGCTCAGCCGACAGGTCGAGGAGTACGACGACGCGTACCCACTGCCCGGCGGCGCCGCGCTCCCCGGCCTCGACCGGGACACCGCCGAACGCATCGCCCGAGCACTCCTGGACGCCGAACGCCCGCTGATCTACTTCGGCGGCGGACTGCGTGAACCGGCCGCCCGCCAGGCACTGTCGGCCCTCGCCGAGCACCTCGACATCCCGCTCGCCCACTCCCTGATGGGCAAGGGCGTCCTGCCCGACAGCCACCCCCTGCTGCTCGGCATGCCGGGTTTCTGGGGCCTGGAGACCACCCACGCGTACACCAGGGGCGCCGATGTGGTCCTCGCGCTGGCCACCCGGTTCGCGGAGACCGACGCCAGCTCGTGGGACCCGGCGTACACCTGGACCTTCGGCGCGAGGCACAGTCCGCCCGGCGACAGGCACAGTCCGCCCAGCAAACTCATCCAGATCGACATCGACCCCGCCGAGATCGGCCGCAACTACCCCGTCGAGATCGGCGCGGTCGCGGATGTCGGCGACGCGGTGCGGGCCATCGGCGCCGCCGTACGGTCCGTCCGGCCCGAACCTCTGGTGAGGAAGGGCCTGCGCGAGACCGTCGCCGCCGCCCGCCGGGCCGTCTTCGACACCGCCCGCGAGGACGGCCGCAGCGACAACTTCCCTCTGCGGCCCCAGCGCATCCTCGCCGACCTGCGCGACGCGCTACCGGACGACGCGGTGCTCGTCACCGACGTCGGCTGGAACAAGAACGGCGTCGCCCAGTGCTACGAACTCCCCGACCCGGGGCGCTTCATCACCCCCGGAGGAGCCTCGACCATGGGCTTCGGCCCGGCCGCGGCGGTCGGCGTGCAACTGGCCCAGCCGGACCGCGTGGTGGTCGCGCTCATCGGCGACGGCGGGATGAGCGCGCAGTTGCCCGCGGTGCCGATGGCCGTCGAACAGGGCCTGCCCGTCATCTTCGTGGTGATGAACAACCGGGCCCACGGCACCATCGCCGACCTGCAGACCTCGTCGTTCGGCCGGTCCTACGGCTGCGAGTTCACCGATGCCGAGGGCCGGCCCTACAGCCCGGACTTCGCGGCGTTCGGGCGGTCCTGCGGTGCCGACGGACACACGGTCACCGCCCCCGCCGACCTGTCCAAGGCGCTCGCCGACGCGGTCGCCCGGCGCAGGCCCGCCGTCATCGACGTACCGATGGTCAACGAACCTGTGCCAACGCCGGGCCACTGGAACATCAAGGACATCTACCGCGGGTCCTTCGCCGACTGACCGCCTCTCGCCGCACCGCCCTGCACCGCCCCGCACCTTCCCGTCCGCTCACCGTCCGCTCACCGTCCGCTCACAACGAGGTGACCCCATGACCCGCAGCAGCACCCCACGACCACGCACCGGCATGCGCACCACGACCCGGACCGCCGTCTGCGCCGCCTCCGCGCTGGCCGCCGCCCTCACCGCGTGCAGCGCGCCCGGAGAATCGGACGACGACACCAAGGCATCCTCCGGACCCATCAAGGTCGCCGTCGTCAACGCGCAGAGCGGACAGCTGAGTTCGCTCGGCGACTGGGAGTACAAGGGTGCCAAGCTCGCCGTCGACGAGTGGAACGAGAAGGGCGGTGTCGACGGCCGCAAGATCCAGCTGAAGCTCTTCGACGACCAGGGCGACCCGACCACCGGCACCAACATCGCCCGCAGACTGGACAGCGAGAAGTACGTCGCCATGATCGGCACGGCGGAGAGCGCGGTGACCATCGCCATGGGTCCTGTGCTCCAGCAGGCGAAGATCCCCAACATCACCTCCGGCCAGTCCGACGGCCTGGTCGCGCTGAAGAGCCCGTACCTCTTCCTCAACGGGCCGACCAGCACCACCTACGACTCGACGCTCGCCCGGCACCTGGTGAAGGACGAGGGCTTCAAGAAGATCGCCATGATCACGAACAACGGCTCCTTCGGGAAGGGCGAGCACGACGCGTTCCTGAAGGCCGTGAAGGACCTCGGTGTGACCCCGTCGACCGACCAGGTGGTCACCACCGACCAGAAGGAGTTCAGCGCGGCCCTGACGAAGATCAGGTCCACGAAGCCGGAGGTGATCTTCATCGGCTCGGAGGAGGTCGAAGCGGGGCTTATCGTCAAGCAGGCCCGGGACCTGGGCATCGCCGCCCCCTTCGCGGGCGCGGCCCCCCAGGGCACCCCCGTCTTCATCGACACCGCCGGCAAGGCCGCCGTCGAAGGCACCATCGTCAGCTCGCCCTACCTCAGCAACGACGTCAGCGACGCCTCGAAGAAGTTCGCCGCCGCGTACGAGGACGCCTACGGCAAGGAGGCGGAACTGCACGGCGCCAAGGCCTACGACGGGGCGAACATCCTGCTGACCGCGCTGAGGACCAGCAACGGAGCGAGCGGCGAGGAACTCGCGGACGCCATCCGCGACACCCGGTACAAGGGCCTGCTCGGCGACTTCCGGTACGACGAGTCGGGCGTCGGCATCACCAGGACCACCATCGGAGTCATCCGCGACGGCGAACTCGTTCCGCAGCAGTAGGCATCGAGAGCACCGGGAGCACTGGGAGCACCGAAGTGCAGGAGACACTGCAGACACTCGTCGGAGGCCTGAGCCTCGGAGCGGTCTACGCCCTGGTCGCCATGGGATTCTCCCTGGTCTACCGCACCATGGGCCTGGTCAACTTCGCCCACGCCGACATCGCCATGATCGGCGCCTACGCCGCCTCCACCTTCTACCTGACCCACGAACTGCCCTTCGCCGTCGCCATGGCCGTCGCCATCGCGGTCACCGCCGCGATCGGCCTGGTCATCGAGCGGGTGCTACGACCCCTGGAGAACAAGGACTTCGACCTGATGCTGATCGGCACGATCGGCTTCGGCATCGTCCTCCAGGCCGTCGCCATCCTGATCTGGGGCACCACAGGACGGGCGGTCCGCTCACCCGTCCCGGCCGCCCCGCTCGACCTGTTCGGGGTGCGCGTGCGCACGTACGACCTGCTGGTGATGGCCGTCGCGGCCCTCGCGGTGCTGGGCCTCGCCTGGTTCCTCGCACGTACCAAGCGCGGTGCTGCCATGCAGGCCGTCGCCATGGACCACGAGGCGGCCACCGCGGTCGGCATCGATGTCGGCCGCAGCAACGCCCTCGCCTTCTCCATCGGCGCGGGCCTCGCCGCCCTCGCGGGTGGTCTCGTCGGACCGATGCTGTACGTCGACGCCTCACTCGGCGGCGCGCTCGGCATCAAGGGCTTCGCCGCCGCGATGCTCGGCGGCTTCGGCTCCATCCCCGGCGCGGTCGTCGGCGGCCTCGCGATCGGCGTCCTGGACTCCTACGCGGCCGGCCACTTCCAGGGCTACTCGGTGCTCGTGACCTTCCTGGTCTTCACCGCCGCCATCATGATCCGCCCGATGGGCGTCTTCGGGGAGAGGACGGTGAGCCGCGCGTGAAGTTCCGTGCCGGAACACTCGGGGCCCTGGCGGTCGCCGCCTGGCTGCTGCCGTACGGCCTGGGCAGCTACCCCATCCATGTCGTCAACATCGCGCTCATCTATGTCCTGTTGGCCATCGGCATGGGCCTGGCCATGGGCATCTCCGGGCAGATCAACCTCGCGCAGGTGGCGTTCTTCGGCGTGGGCGCGTACACCCTCGCCATCCTGACCACCGACTCCGGATACGGGTTCTGGGCGGCGGCCGTGATCGCGGTGTTCGCGACCGTGGCGACGGGCCTGTTCGTCGGCATCCCCGCCCTGCGCATGCAGTCCCACTATCTGGGGATCGTCACCCTCGGTCTGGCGCTCGGCTTCATCAACTGGATCACCAACGCCTCCGTCACCGGGGGAGCCGACGGGATCTCCGGCATCCCGCTGCCCACCCTGCCCGGCATCGACCTGTCCAGCGAATACCTGTACTACTACCTGGAGTTGGTGGTCTGCGCGCTCGGCCTGGGCTTCGGACTCTTCGTCGTCCGGACCTCGCTCGGGCGACGGCTGCGCGCGATGCGCGACGACTCCCTGGCCGCGGGCGCCATGGGGGCGGAGATCCCCCTGCTGCGCATGACCGCGTTCCTGCTCGCCAGCCTGTACGGGGGCCTGGCCGGAGTGCTGTACGCGGGCCTCATCCGCTATGTCGCCCCGGAGACCTTCTCCATCGGCAACATGTTCATCCTGCTCGCCATGGTCGTCATCGGCGGCAGACGCTCGCTCGTCGGCTGTGTGGTCGGCGCGATCGGGCTGACCCTGATCCGCGAGTGGCTCTCCGACTTCTCGACCTACGCACAGCTCGGATACGGCGTGGTGGTCGTCCTCATGGTCGTCTTCGCACCGACCGGACTCGCCGGAATCCCGTCCCGCGCACGGGAGTTCGTGAACCGACGGCGACGCGGGCGCAGCCCTGGCGAGGCGGACGACCGTGCCGGGCTGCGTCCCTTCCAGCCGTACGAGGCCGTCGAGCGCCCTTCCTCCGCTGCCGGGCCCCTGCTCGACATCAGGTCGGTCACCAAGGACTTCCGCGGACTGCGCGCCCTGGACGACGTCTCCCTCACGGTCGCCCCCGGCGAGATCCGCGGCATCGTAGGACCCAACGGCTCGGGCAAGACCACCCTGTTCAACGTGATCAGCGGCTTCTACCGGGCCACCTCGGGCCAGGTGCGGTTCGCCGGCCGCGCCACCACCACCGCCCGCCCCTACACCCTCTCCCTCCTCGGCGTGGCCCGCACCTTCCAGAACCTGCGCCTGTTCGGCCAGTTGACGGTCCGGGAGAACATCCTCGTCGCACTCGACCGCACCAGGACACACACCATCTGGCAGTACGCGCTGTGGCAGCCGGGAGTCGTCCGCCGCGAACGGCGACTGCGCCGCCGGGCCCAGGAACTCCTGGAACGCTTCGGGCTCACCGACTTCGCCGAGGCGGCGCCCGGCTCCCTGCCCTACGGCATCCAGCGGCGCATCGAGATCGCCCGCGCCATGGCCGCCCGGCCCCGGCTGCTGCTGCTCGACGAGCCGGCCGCCGGACTGAACGGCGAGGAGGTACGGCAACTCGTCTGCATCGTGCGGTCCATCCGGGACAGCGGCACGACAGTCGTCCTCATCGAGCACAACATGGGCCTGGTGATGTCGCTGTGCGAGCGCGTCACCGTGCTCTCCAGCGGCGGGGTCATCGCGGAGGGCACACCGGCCGAGGTGGTGGCCGCTCCCGAGGTCATCGAGGCGTATCTCGGGGATTCGGCGATGGCGGACGTCCCGCGACCTGAGCCGGGGCCTCCGCGGGCTTCGCCTCCGCAGGCTTCGAAGGAGGCGACCCGATGAGGACGATCCCCTTCCGGCGAACGACCGCACCCGACACCGGCACACCGGCCACCCTCGCCGTCGACGACCTGTCCGTGCACTACGGCGGAGTCCGCGCGGTCGGTTCCATCAGCTTCAGCGTGGCGCCCGGGGCGTCGGTGGGCATCATCGGCGCCAACGGCGCGGGCAAGACCTCCACGCTCAAGGCCCTGATGGGACTGGTACCGCGGGGCGGCGGACGCATCACTCTGGGCGAACACGACCTGACCCGGGTACGGGCCCGCGACATGGTGCGGCACGGCATCGGCTACGTACCGGAGGGCCGGCATGTGTTCCCCGGCCTGAGCGTGGAGAAGAACCTGCTGCTCGGCGCGTACGCCCGCCGGTGGGACGCCGAGACCCGGGCCACGCTGGCCGAGGTGCACGAACTCTTCCCCGTACTGGGCGAGATGGGCGGACGGCTGGCCGGCGCGCTCTCCGGCGGACAGCAGCAGATGCTCTCCATCGGCCGCGCCCTGATGGCGGGGCCGCGCATCCTCCTCCTCGACGAACCGTCCATGGGGCTCTCGCCCAAGCTCGTCGGGGAGATCCTGAGCGCGCTGAAACGACTGCGCGAGGAGGGACTGAGCCTCCTTCTCGTCGAGCAGAACGCCAAACTCACCTTCGGCGCGACGAGTCACTGCCTCGTCATGGAGAACGGCAGCGTCGCCATGACCGGCACCTCCGAGGAACTCAGCCAGGACACCCGGGTACGGCGGATCTACCTCGGCCTGTGAGCCCTCCGTGCCCGGTGTCAGCCCGCGGTGGGCCGCCAGGCCGCTTCGGCGGCCCGGACTGTCGGGTGGACGGGAAAGACCTGGTCCAGCCCGACGATGCGGAAGATCCGGCTGACGGGCTCGGGGACGGCGGCCAGGGCGATGCCCGCACCGGCCGCCAGGGCGTGATTGCGGGCGGCGATCAACGCGGTGATACCGCTGGAGTCGCAGAAGGTGACGCCACCGAGGTCCAGGACGAGCTGCCGGCCCGGAAGCAGGTCGACTCCGGGCAGCGCGGCGCGTACCTCGGGGGCGCTGTGGTGGTCCAGGTCCCCGGCGAGCTCGATGACCGCTCCGGCGGGAGAGTTGCGGGTGCGGAGGGTCAGGCGCTGGGTCACTGGAGCTCTTCTTCACTGGGAGGTCGGGGCACATGGATGGCCAGTACGGCGGTGTCGTCGTCCACGCCACTGCCGAACGTGTCGAGCAGGTCGCGGATCGCGTCGACGGTGTCCGAGGCGGTGGTGGGAGCCAGCGTGCGGGCGAAGTCGAGAAGGGCGTCGTCGCCGTAGCGGTCCTCGCTGTCGACGCCGGCGTCGACATGGGCCTCGGTGAGCCCGTCGGTGTGCAGCAGCAGGGTGTCGCCGGGGGTCAGCCGGACGGCGGTGGTGGCTATGTGGGCGTCGGCCAGGACACCGATGAGCTGCCCGCCCGGGGTGGGCAGATATCCGGTGGTCCCGTCGGCGCGCATCAGCAGGGCGGGCGGATGCCCGCCACTGGCCAGGGTGATGTGGAAGCCGCCCCGGTCCGGGTCCGGGGTCAGCAGCCCGAAGATGACCGTGCAGAAGCGGGGGTCGGCGCCGTTGTACTCATGGTTGAGGACCGTGTTGAGGTTGGCGAGGACGGCGGCGGGATCGGGGTTGTACACGGCCGCGGCCCGCAGGGTGTAGCGGGCCAGCGAGGTGACGGCCGCCGCGGCGGCCCCCTTGCCGCACACATCGCCCAGGAACAGTCCCCAGGCGCCCTCGGCCAGCGGGAACAGGTCGTAGAAGTCGCCGCCGACCTCGTCCGCCGAGGCGATGTGGTAGTACGCGGAGACGTTCAGGCCGGGCACATCGGCCAGGGTCGGCGGCAGCAGTGTCGTCTGCAGGGTGGCGGCCAGGCGCTGGAGCCGTTCGCGTTCCCGCTCGGCCTCCTTGCGGGCGCGCAGCAGCTCGATCTCGTAGGCGCGGCGGTCGCGCGCGTCGAAGAGGGTGGTACGGATCAGCAGCGGCTGCCCGTCCCTGCCCGTCCGCACCGTCGAGGTGACCAGGACCGGCAGGCGGGAGCCGTCGGCGGCCTTGAGTTCCAGAGCGATGCCGCTGACCTCGCCCTGCATCCTCAGCAGCGGGGCGAAGTGGGTCTCGTGGTAGAGCCGCCCGCCGACGGTCAGCAGGTCGGAGAAGTGTCTGCGGCCCAGCAGGTCGTCCCGCTCGTAGCCCAGCCAGGCCAGCAGCGTGGTGTTGACCTTCGCGATCCTGCCGTCCAGCAGGGTGGACAGATAACCGCAGGGCGCGTGCTCGTACAGGTCCTCGGCACTGTCCTCCAGCAGCGCGGAGAACTGCGCCTGCTCGTCGGAGGAGTCGCGGTCGCTCCTGTCCCAGCCGCCCGCCACACCGGCTACCTCACCCATCTCACCCACCTCGGCCCCCACGTCTTCCTCGTCGCCGGACCCGCACATCAGGTGAGTGCCGCTACGAACGAGGTGATCGCTGCCGTGGTCTCCTCCGGGGCGGCGAGCTGCGGGCAGTGTCCGGTGGCGTCGAGCGTCACCAGGCGGCTTCCCGGAATGCGGGCGTGCACGAACTCACCCACCTCCCGGGGAGCGATCGCGTCACGGGAGCACTGGGCCACCAGCGTGGGGACCTCGACCAGGGCGAGATCCTCGCGGTTGTCGGAGAGGAACGTCACGCGGGCGAAGACCCGGGCGATGTCCGGATCGGTGCGGCAGAAACTGTTGGTCAGCTCCTCACCCAGTTCCGGTCGCTCCGGATTGCCCATGATCACCGGGGCCATGGCGCCCGACCAGCCCAGGTAGTTCGCGTCCAGCGAATCCAGGAGCTCATCGATGTCCGCGGCGTCGAACCCGCCCCGGTAGCCGGTCTCGGGGTCGTCGACGAACCGCGGCGAGGGCGCCAGCAGCACGAGCCCCGCGAACGCCTCGGGCTCCCGGGCCGCGGCCACCACACCCATCATCGCGCTCACGGAATGCCCCACGAACGTCACGGGCCCGAGCGCGAGCTCCCGGCACAGCTCCAGCACGTCCTCGACGTACCCGTCGAGCGTCGCGTACCGGTCCGGACTCCATGCCGACAGATCCGAGTTCCCCGCGCCCACGTGATCGAAGAGCACGACGGTGAAGTCACGCTCCAGTGCCGGGACCACCAGACGCCACATGTTCTGGTCGCACCCGAACCCGTGCGCCAGCATCACGACGGGCCCGCCGGGCCGCCCGGACACCGTGACATGGTTTCTGTGCCGCACATCCATACGAAACATCCTCGCAGACCGGGGGCGGTCCCCGCGGATCGAGGACCTGTGCGGTACGGGTCGGCCCACGCCCGCACCCAGCTCGTGCGCACCCCTCATCGGTACGCTGCCGGGAGGCCGTCGCCGAAGCGGTGACGCGGGACGGTGGACCGCCGGCCGCCCCAAGAGGGTGACCCGACGGATCAGGACGAGCGGCCCCCACTCCCCGTTCGGTGCGGCGGCCGTCGCGTGCGCCGAGCACCGTCCGGACCACGTGCGGGCCGCGGGCCGCGGGCCGCGGTGCGCCGGGCGCTCGTACCCGCGGCCCGCCCGCGCGTAGACGAGCCCGCCCAGCAGCCCACCGGGCCCGCACAGACCGGCATACGCTGACGCCCGCTGCCCGCTGCCCGACGACGGAGGACGTATGGAGATCCGGAGCCTGACCCGTACCGAGGCAAGGCGCCGCGCCGCGTTGTTGACGGTGGAGCGGTACGACGTGGCCATCGACCTCACCGGCCTGCCCGAAGGGCCGGAGGTGCGGTGCGTGTCCACCGTGACCTTCACCTGCCGTGAGCCGGGCGCCGAGACCTTCGTGGACTGCGCGGCGCAGGTGGTCGGCGCGACACTCGACGGCCGCCCCCTCACCCCCACCGGGGACGGCCGCATACCCCTGCCCGCCCTGGCCGGGCACAACGTGCTGCGGGTGGAGAGCGTCCAGGCGGACACGGCGACGGGCGAGGGCGTGCACAAGGCGACCGACCCCGCGGACGGCGAGGTCTACGTGTGGACGAGTTTCGAACCGGACGAGGCCCGGTTCGTCTGGGCGTGCTTCGACCAGCCGGACCTCAAGGCCCCGCACGCCTTCACCGTCACGGCCCCGCCCGGCTGGACCGTCACCGGCAACTCCGGCGGCCCGCGCGTCGAGGAGCTGGACTCGGCCCGCCGCTGGACCTTCCCGGACACCCCGCCCCTGTCCGTGTACAACACCGTCATCAACGCGGGCCCCTTCCACCAGATCCGCCGCGAGGCCGACGGTTACGACCTGGGCCTCTACACCCGCCGCTCCCTCGCCCCGGTCCTCGACCGCGACGCCGAGGACGTCTTCACCCTCACCCGCCAAGGGCTCGCCTTCTTCGGCGAGGTCTTCGACATGCCGTTCCCGCAGCGCACGTACGACCAGGTGTTCATGCCGGAGTTCGGCGGGGCGATGGAGAACTACGGGTGTGTGACCTGGTCCGACGGCTTCCTGCGGCGGGCCGCGCCGACGCCGGCCGAGCAGGAGCTGTTCGCGAAGGTGCTGCTGCACGAGATGGCGCACATGTGGTTCGGCAACATCGTCACCATGCGCTGGTGGGACGACCTGTGGCTGAACGAGGCCTTCGCGGAGTTCGCCTGCCACTGGGCCGCCGAGCGCGCCACCCGGTTCACCGACGCGTGGGCGGGGCACCTGGCGGGCGACAAGCTCAGGGCCTACCTGTCCGATCAGGGCCCCGTCTCGCATCCGATCCACCAGCCCATCCACGATGTCGCGCAGGCCGCGTCGATCTTCGACAACATCACCTACCCCAAGGGCGCCTCTGTCCTCCAGCAACTCATGACGTACGTCGGTGAAGAGCGCTTCAGGGCGGGCATGAGCGCCTACTTCGCGCGTCACGCGTGGGGGAGCGCCACGCTCCAGGATCTGATCGACACTCTCTCCGAAGCCGGCGGGCGGGACCTGGACGCCTGGCGCACGGCCTGGCTCGCGACGGCGGGCACCGACCGCTTCACCCTGGAACGCGACGGCGACGACGTCACGCTGGTGGCCGGGGGCGACCCCCGCCCGCAGGTGCTCGCGGTGGGCGCGTACGGGAGGAACGGCGAGACACTGGAACGCAGGGCGCTGGTACGCGTCGAGGTGAGGCGGACCCGCACCCCGGTCACCGGCCTGCCGCCCGGAAAGGACCTCGACGTTCTGCTGATCAACGACGAGGACCTGACCTTCGCCACGACCAGGCCCGATCCCACCGCCAGGGACGCCTTCTTCCACGCGGCGGCGCGGCTGCCCACAGCCATCTCCCGCGGTGTGGCCACGGCGACCGTGTGGGACATGCTGGTCAACGGCGAGGCCACGGCGGCGGAAGCCGGGCGGTGCGTCACCGCGGTCCTCACCGCCGAGACGTCCGACGCCGTGATCGAGCCCTGTCTGGCCCTGGCCGCGGACATCGCCGAGCTGTGGGCGCCACCTGGCGAACGCGCCGGTCTGACGGCCGCTGTGGCGACCGCCTGCCGACACCTGGCCACGGACCCCGGCCGCCGGCAGGTCGCCCTGCGAGGTCTGGCCCGCACCGCCGCGACCGCGGAGGACCTGGCCCGGCTCCGCCAACAGGCCGGTGACGACGTGGATCTGCGCTGGCGCGTACTGGCCCGGGTGGCGGAACTGGGCGGGGAGGTCGACTCGGAGACCGCCGTTCTGCTGGCCCGCGACCCGGACCCCGATGCCTGGGTCCGCGCCCTCACCGTACGGGCCGCGCTGCCCGACCCCGGCGCGAAGGCGGAGGTCTGGCAGCAGCTGGCGGTGGACCGGGCGGTCCCGCTCAGCTCGGTCGGCCAGGTGGCGACGGCGTTCTGGCGACCCGCGCAGGACGCCCTCCTTGCGCCGTACACCGAGCACTACCTGGACCTCGTTCCGCGACTGCACCGAGGCGGAATGATCCCGGCGATGATCTACGCGGGCCGTCTCTTCCCGCCGTACGCCATCGACCTCACGTACGTCGAAAAGGCTGAGCACGCGTCCCGGGAGGCGGTCCCGGTGGTGCGCAACACCCTCCTGGAACGCTCGGACGAGGTGGCGCGCATGCTCCACTCGCGCACCCGGACGGCCTGAGAGCCAGGGGGACTTGGTGCGGGACGCTCAACCGGCCGCGCTCCCGCACCACTTGCCGCAGGTGAGCGAGCAGGTCCTGCCGGCCGTCGCCGCTCCATACCGACCCGCGTACGCTCGCTACGGTCGGCGTGCGAGGCGACCGGGCCACCAGACGGCCGGGCCGATGTCCCGTACCAGGGCCGGGACCAGCAGCGAGCGCACCACGATGGTGTCGAGCAGCACGCCGAAGGCGACGATGAAGGCGATCTGCGCGAGGAACGCGAGCGGGATGACGATCAGGGCCGCGAAGGTGGCGGCCAGGACCACCCCCGCGGAGGTGATCACTCCGCCGGTGGCGATCAGTCCGCGCAACATGCCCTGGCGTGTGCCCAGTCGCAGCGTCTCCTCCCGTACACGTGACATGAGGAAGATGTTGTAGTCGACGCCTAGCGCGACGAGGAACACGAATCCGTACAGCGGAACCGAGGCGTCCGTCCCGGAGAAGCCGAAGCCGTGCCGGAACACCAGGCCCGCGATCCCGAGCGTGGCGAGGTAGTTCAACGCCACGGTGGCCACCAGGATCACGGGCAGCAGGAGGCAGCGCAGCAGGACGACGAGGATCGCCAGGATGATCGCCAGGACGACGGGGATGATCAGGGTCCGGTCGTGCTCCGCGGTGCGCTGTGTGTCGTACTGCTGCGCGGAGTAGCCGCCGACCAGGGCGTCGGCGTCGGCCGTGTGCAGCCGGTCGCGCAGCTTCTGCACCGTGTTCTTCGCCGCGTCGCTGTCCGGCGCGGCGTCCAGGACGGCGTCGATGCGCACCCGGCCGTCCACGACCAGCGGCTTTCCGTCGGGCCGACCGGACGAGGTCACCGCCTGCGCCTCGGCCACCCCCTGTGTCGCGGCCGCGGCGCGCGTGACCTCCGTACGCCGGTCCGCGTCCGCGATGATCACGACCGGCTGGCCGGAGCCGCCGGGGAAGTGCCTGCCCAAAGTCTCCTGCGCCGCGACGGACGGTGCGTCGTTGACGAACAGCTCGTCCAGGGGCACACCCTTCGACTGCAGCGCGGGGAAGAACGCGGCGCCCGCCACGAGCAGGGCGGCGGATGCCATCCACAGCCGCCGGGGGCGGGTGTCCACCCAGTGGGCGACGCGCCGCCAGATCCCGTGTCCGCCCGTCTCCGCGTCGGCCGAGCGGGGCTTGGCCGGCCAGAAGGCCACCTTGCCCATGAGGGCGAGCACCGCGGGCAGGAACGTCAGCGTCGTCAGCACGGCGCACACGATGCCGATCGCCCCGACGGGTCCCAGCGCGCGGTTGTTGGTCAGGTCGCTGAGCAGCAGGGCGAGCAGCCCCAGGGCCACGGTCGCGGCGCTGGCGGTGATCGCGCCGAAGGAGTCGCGCAGCGCCTTCCACGCGGCCTGGGAACGGTCGTTGCTGCGCGCGAGTTCTTCGCGGAAGCGCGCCGTCAGCAGGAGGGCGTAGTCGGTGGCCGCGCCGATCACGAGGATGGACAGGATGCCCTGCACCTGACCGTCCACGCGCACGATGTTGTGGTCGGCCAGCACATAGACGATGGCACAGGCGATGCCGAGTGCGAAGACGGCGCTGATGATGATCGTGAAGGGCAGCAGAACACTGCGGTAGACCAGCAGCAGGATGAGCAGAACGGCTGCCAGGGCCACTCCCAGCAGGATTCCGTCGATGCCCGCGAAGGCCTCGCCGAGGTCCCCCTGGGTGGCCGCGGGCCCGGCGATCTGGACGCGTGTCCCGGACACGTCCGAGGCGGCCCGCTCCAGTTCGTCCAGCACCTCGCCCAGCCGGTCCCCGAGATCCGGGCGCAGCGGAACCACACCCTCCAGGGCCGCTCCGTCCTTCGAGCGCAGCGCCGGTGAGGGCCTGCTCTCCACACCCTCCACGGTGGCGAGCGACTTCAGGACGCGGGTGGCGGAGTCCTGCTGGGCCGTGGAGACCTCACCGCCGCCGTCGGCGGTCCAGACGAGCACGGCGGGCAGGGTCTCCCGCTCGGCGAAGGCCTTCTGCTGCTCGACGACCTTGGTGGACTCGGCGTTCTGGGGCAGGAAGGCAGCCTGGTCGTTGGTGGACACGTCGCCGAGCTTGCCCGCGTAGGAGCCGAACGCTCCGCCGAGACCGAGCCAGACGACGACGAGAACAAGGGGGACCAGCCATCGGGCGGGTCGACGCACGGTGTTCATTGACTTTCTCAACAGCTTTCCCCACAGGCGTGGCGCAGGACATGGACCGGACAGCGAACAAGGGCAAGGGCAAACGCAAGCGCAAGCCCAAATATATCTCAATGAGAAAGTATCTCAACCATTGAGAGATACTATCCTTGTCCCATGCAGCCCAACAGTTCGGACAGCCATGAAGGCCCCGCCAGCGATCTCCAGGCCTATGCCGTCCTGCTGCGTGCGCTGAACAGCGAGTTCAACCGGATCGCCCACTCGTTTGCCCAGGCCAACGAACTGCATGCCACGGACGTCCACGCGCTGGCCGCGATCCTGGACGCCTCGGCGACCGACGGTGAGCCGATGACGCCCTCGCGCCTGCGGGAGCGCCTCGACCTCACCTCCGGAGCCGTCACGGCCTGCCTCGACAGGCTCGAACGCGCGGGTCACATCAGCCGCACGCGCGAAAGCGCGGACCGCAGGGTGGTCCACCTCACGTACAACGCGGGCGCCCGTGCGCTCGCTCGCGAGTACTTCAGGCCTCTGGCGCGCAGCACGGAGGCCGCGCGGCAGAAGTTCACCCCCGAGCAGTTGGAGACGATCGCCGACTTCCTCCACGCTCTCAACAGCGAACTGAGCAGCGAGCGCTGACCGGACAACGGTCCCGTCAGGGGGCCCGGACCTCGGCACGCCCGGGGAGGTGTCCGACGACCTCCGCGTCGGTGTTCCTGGTGGCACGGACGGCGAGATAGCGTCCGTCGGCCTTGGCGCGCAGAGGCCCCGACGTCTCGATACGGCCGACGGACCTGCTCCCGGCGGCCAGCAGGTACGAGGAGCCGGAAGGGGCCCGCCAGTCCACGTCGGCCAGCACGTCCTGGCCGAACCGGCTGCACTCGGCGGTGTTCTCGCGGACACCGGCGGAGCGGGCGGGCCCGGCGCCCGGGCCGAGGAAGAGGTACTCCACGCGCCCGGGGCCGCGCCAGGTGTCGGCGCGGGCGCACACCCAGGTGGCCTCTCCGGCGCGCTCGGGCAATTCCTGCCGGCCGAAGACCCAGTGGTTCACCGCGCGCACGCCCCGACCGCGCACTCCGTCCAGCCGGCAGGCGGTGCGTGCCCAGCCCCGCAGGGCGTCCGGTCCGGTGGCCTCCCGGGGCGGGCGCGGACGCACCCCCGGCTCCGGCGGCGGCATGTAGGTCAGATGGACGGGCGAGACGCCGCCGAGGTCGGTGAGCAGGAACGCGTGCTTCTCGACGATGCGTGCTGAGGACCGCAGTTGCACGACGGGCCAGGCACGGCAGTCGCCGTCGGCCGACGGCATCGGGACCGGCAGGGGCTCGGTGAGGCCGCTGCCGGAACGGGACACGTCCCGGGCCGGCGTGTCGGGCGCCAGCAGATCGCGGGTGCCCGCCTCGGCGATCCACGGCGCCAGCAGCATCCGTACGGACTCGGGAGTGCGGGAGACGACGACCGCGGCCGCGGTCGTCACGTCGGCGCCGTCGGTGAGGGCGGACACCAGTTCGGACGGCCCGTCGCCGTGCAGCGGTTCGCTGTAGCGCACGGTGGTCGGGTCGTCGTGCAGGACGACTACCGCGCGTCCGTCGACGTCGTCGGCGAACAGCAGACGCGGTGCCCGGCCGGTACCGGTGGACGCCGCTCCCGCCTCCTGCGACCGCCGTCCCCGCCAGGACGGGTCCGACCAGGCCCGCAGGGCGCGCTCCAGCAGCGCCCGGTCGCGGGTCCGCGCGCCGCGGGCGGGCCAGGCCGTGAAGTCGACCCGAGCGGTGTCCGCCCAGACGTCGGCGGGCGTACGGCGCAGCAGCGCGGCGTCCGTCGCCTGCGACGCCGTCCCTTGACGTCCGCTCCCGGCGGGGACACCGCTGTCGCCCGAGAGGGAGAGGGAGGTGACTCCGACACACGCGGCCAGCAGGGCGACGGTCACGGCCGTGCGCACCCGGTGTCTGCGGCGGAGCAGGTCGGTCGGCCGTGCGTGCAGCAGACAGGGATCGAACTCCGGGGCGAGCAGAGCGGATACGGGTGTCCCGGAGCCGCCGGCCACCGACGTCGGCCGAGGTCCGGTGGCCGCGCCCGCCGCACCCGTGCCGCCGCCGGTGCCCGACGTGCGGGGGCCGCTCTCGTCGACCAGCTTCTGGGCGGTCGGGAGGGCTTCTCCGGGCTCGGCCACGCCTGTGTCCCGCAGGACGGCAGCGGCTTCGTCGACGGACAGTTTCTCCAGTACGAGCAGCGCGACGGCCGCCCGCACCGGCCAGTCGGCCTGCGCGAGGGCACGGTCCAGCAGCAGTTCCTCGGCGCCCCCGGACTGGGGGAAGACACGCAGCCCCCACACGGCCGGCAGCGCGGGGCGCCCCGCCCACCGCCCCCACGCGCGGGGGAGCGGACCGGGTCGCGCGTCCTGGGCCATGGCCGCCCGCAGTACGGACGTCCGCAGGGCCCCGTACTCGTCCGGGGCCGCGTTCCGGGTGCCGCCCGCGCGGCGCCGGCCCGGTAGGGCGGGTCCGCGGTGGGGCAGCGCCCGCTGCACGAGACCGTGGGCGGCCAGGACCCGCCGGTGGCGGCCCGGAGAGCGGGGGAGGGTGACGTAGACCAGCCGGACCAACCGTGCGTAGTGCTCCATGAGCGCGGCTTCCGCGCGCCGCACATCGAGCACACGTGGGTCGCCGTCCGAGGGTGTCTGCCGGCGCACAAACATGATCGCTTAGCTCTTTCGGGGGACGAGGACACTCTGTCGGTACGGTCAAACGAGTGATCTTCGATCCCGTCACCTCGGTCGCCGCATCCCGGTCACGCCCCCGGCCCGGCCGAACCCGGCGGGCTGCAACGGGTGTTACCTGATGTGACGCGTGATGCGAGTGGCGCCGTGCAGCACGTACTCCAGCGGACCGCGGCGGAAATACCGCGTCCAGACGGTCGCCAGCAGCATGGCCGCGGTGACGAAGGCGAGCAGCGCGACCATGGCCGGACCGGGCTCCTCCTCCATGCCGACCACGTGGATGGCGAGGAGGTGCGCCACGTACGCGGTCAGCGCGATCATGCCGACGGCGGCGACCGGCCGGACCAGTCGTGTCAGAACCGGCATCCGGGCGGCGACGGTGACGCACGCGGCCACCACGAGCAGGGCGGCACCGGTGTTGCCCAGGACGGAGAACGTGGTCTGGCTGTGCGGTGCGCCCACCAGCAGCCAGGCGGCCGGGGTGTCGTCTTCGAGGTACCCCACGCCGTCCGACCACCAGGCCGACGCCGCCCCGCCGCCGTCCGTGGCCGCGGCGACCGTGGTGAGGGCGCCCGGGACGAGGTGCAGGGCCAGCCAGGAGCCCCCGTGGCCGAGTACGGCCAGCCCGCCGCCGGTCAGCGCGAGCCGGGTGCGGGTCCGGGCCCGGGTGAGATCGAGGCGGGCGACCGCCATCCCCGCGATCATGAACGGTGTCCAGGTGAGCGCCGGGTACTCGCCGGTGAACAGCAGTTCGAGCAAGCCGTCGGTGTCGCTGACGCGCGCCAGCGGATCCGCCGCGATCACCGTGTCGGCCCAGTCGCCGTGGTGGATCGACTGTCGGATCACGTACAGCAGCACGGGCATGAGCAGGGCGCTCGCGGCGGCGAGCAGCGCCAGGGTGCGGGCGCGCAGCCGGTACAGCGGCAGGACGAGCAGGAAGATCAGTCCGTAGAAGGCGAGGATGACGTCGACCTCGGTGTCCAGGGCGGTGAGCGCGTAGCCCGCCGCGATCAGGATCAGCGCGCGCAGCACGATCCGGCCCACCGCCTGCCGCCCGGCCCGGCCGGTGCGCGGCTGCGGGCGGCCGGTGATGAGGACCAGGGAGAACCCGGCGAGCAGCGCGAACAGCGCGGAGGACCGGCCGCGGGCCAGCTCGGCGAGGAAGCCCACCGGCCCGCCCACTGCCGGCTCGGGGCCCACATGGGCGGCGTACATGCCGAAGACCGCGAGGCCACGGGCGAGATCGATACCGATGAGCCGGCCGGCCGAGGACGCGAGGGGGACGCCGGCCGGCCGGCTCGGCCGCGGGACCGGCGACGGAAGGGCCGGTGCGGAGGCTGAAGTCGCTTCGTGTGTCATGGGTTCCAGGCTGACGTCGCACACCGGTCCGGGCCCATCCGGCAAGTGGCCGACATCATCCAGCCGACTGGCTGGAAGCCCTCCGTCACCCAGCGGAAAACGTCACCGAAGGAACCCTCGGGGAGCCTCCGGCGTGGTACGAATCGACAAGCGGTCCACGTCGATGGGGGCGCACGTGATTCGCGTACTGGTGGTGGACGACGAAGCGTTGATCCGCACGGGCTTCGAGCACATCCTCTCCGCGGCCGACGACATCGAGGTGGTCGGCGCGGTCGTCGGCGGCCAAGCGGTGGCGGCGGCACGGCGGTTGACGCCCGATGTGGTGCTGCTGGACATCCGGATGCCGGATGTGGACGGGCTGAGCGTGCTGGCCCAGCTGCGGCTCCTGCCGGTGACCCCGGTGGTGGCGATGCTCACGACGTTCGACATGGACGAGTACGTGGCCGCCGCCCTGCGCTCGGGAGCGTCCGGGTTCCTGCTCAAGGACACCGACCCCGTACAACTGCCCGTGCTGGTACGCACGCTGGCACAGGGCGGAGTCGTGCTGTCCTCCCCCGTCACCCGCACCGTCGTGGACGGCTATCTCGCCAACGGCCCCCAGCAGGCGGCCCTGCGCCGTGTCGCACAGCTGACCGGCCGTGAGAAGGCCGTCCTGATCCTCATCGCGGAAGGGCTGCCCAACGCCGCCATCGCCACACAACTGCACCTGAGCATAGGCACGGTCAAGGACCACGTGAGTGCCCTGCTGTCCAAACTGCGGGTGAGCAGCCGGGTCCAGGCCGCGCTGCTGGCCGAACGCGCGGGCCTGCTCAAACCACCGAGCGCCCGGGCGGAAGGGTGAGACCCCCCGCGCGCCCCCGGCGACGGGTCGCGGCCGGGCGCGTTCCGGCCCCCTTGATGGACGCCCTCCTCATCGGCATCTCCCTGCTGGACATCTGGGTGCACGTCGAAGCCGACGAACCGCAGCGAAGAGCCGTCGCCCTGCTGGCCGCGGTCGCTCTATCCCTGCGCCGCCACCTGCCGCCGGCGGCCTTCCTGTGCGCCCTGCCGGCGGCCCTGGTCACCGACGCGGTGTTCGCCACTCTGGCCGCGCTGTACGCCCTCGCCTCGCTGAGCCGCAGCCGGGTGCTCCTGGTGGTCTGCGCACTGCTCTTCGCCGCCTGCGACATCACCTGGTGGATGTGGCCCTCGCCGACGTTCGCCGACTTCTCCGATCCGTCCGACCTGATCAATGTCACCTACAGCCTGGCCACCGCGGCGGCGCCGGTCTTCCTCGGCCAACTCGTGCAGGCCCGCCGCGAACTGTCGCTGCGGTTGGCCGAGATCTCCCAGGCGCGCGAGCACGGACGCGAACTGCTGGCCCAGAGCGTGCTGGCCAGGGAACGCGCGCAACTGGCCCGGGAGATGCACGACGTGGTCTCCCACCAGGTCAGTCTGATCGCGGTCCGCGCGGGAGCGCTGCAGGTGGGCAGCCAGGAGCCGATGGCGCAGGAGGCCGCGGCCACCATCAGACGGCTGAGCGTGCAGACCCTGGAAGAACTGCGGCACATGGTGAGCGTGCTGCGCGCGGGCGGCAGCCGTCCCACGGAACTGACCCCGCAGCCGTCCCTGGCCGATCTGCGGCGGCTGGTCGACACCAGTGGTATCGAGACCGAACTGCACACCGACCTGCCGGACGCCCTGCCCGCGACCATCCAGCGCGCTGTCTACCGCACCGTGCAGGAAGCCCTCACCAATGTCCGCAAACACGCCCCCGGCGCCAGGGCCGCCATCCGTATACAGCTTGCCGCGGGAACGGTACGGGCCGCGGTCACCAACACCGCGCCCACCCGGCCCGCGCTGCTGCTGCCCGGCGCCCATCACGGCCTGGCCGGCCTGCGCCAGAGAGCCGAGCTCCTGGGCGGCACCGTCATCGCCGGCCCCGCCGCCGACGGCGGTTACGAACTCCACCTGTGCCTGCCGCTTCAGCAGGCGCGGTGAGGTGTGCGGGTCACTCCTCCTGCCCCCGCCGGACGGGTCGCGCCCGGCGGGGACCGATGGATCAGCGGAAGTTCACATCGCTGCACAGGAAGTACGTCTGGTCCATGTGCGACGCCTGCCAGATCGTGTAGACGACATGGCGGCCACTGAGGCCCGTGGTGCTCACGTCGACGGAGTAGTTCTGGCTGGGGGCGTAGGCGCCGGTCCGGGCGACCAGCTGAAGGTCGTCCCAGGTCAGCGGTTGAGTGGCGGGGTCGAAGCCCTGACGGGTGACATAGACGAGGAGGTAGTCGGCGCCGTGGCTGGCCTGGTCGTACAGCTGCACGGTGAAGTTGCCGCCGATGTCCGTCGTCTTCCAGGCGCCCATGGCGTCGAGGGAGTTGTAACGGCCGCCTTCGGTCCGGCCGCCGCTGCACAGTTGCCCGTCGGGGACGACTGCTTCGAAGTCACCGGCGGAGCCGTTGCGGGAGAGGCCGTTCCAGTTCCACATGGCGTTCGAGTCGGCCTGCCACGCCTGCCAGCACATGGGGTCTTCCTGTGCCATGGCAGGGTTCTGGAAGTCGCTTCCCCAGCGGAGCCAGCAGCCGTAGTTGCGGGACGCCGGGTCGACCACCGAGCCGTGGGCGTGGGCGGGTGCGCTCCAGGGGATCAGGCAGAGCAGCACTGCGGTGAGCAGGCTCAGGGCGAGGGTCGCGCGAGAAGAGCTGACGCGATCATGACAAATCAAGGCGTGCCCCTTTCGAATGAGTGGGGAGTTCTTCGGTGCCTTCCTGAGGTGGGGGGCCAGGTCTGGACCGGATCTGTGGGAGTGCGTCGAAACTGTGGGAGCGCTCCCGCGCAACCCAGGCTCTGCGCGACGAAACGGAATGGCAACACTCGTTTGCGCCAGTTTCGGACCCGGGCCGCGGCGCGGAGCGCGGCTGCCACGCGCGTGACGGGATGGGCCGGCGGGTGCGGAAGACGGGCCGGCGGCGGACGCCGCTGTTCCGGGGCCCGCCGCGCACGGACAGGACGCGTACCGTCGGCGACACGGCCGCGTCGATCTCGTCGAGCACGACCGTCGCGCGACGCACGACGACATGGCCGGCGGCGGCCAGCCGCGGGCTTCCCCCTATGACTGCTGGTCAACTGCGGCTTGAATGGCCTGACTTCGAGCATCATGCACGAGCGTGTACGACTGGGCCGAGGCGGGGATCCGGCGTGAGAGCGATTGTCGTGGGAGCGGGCATCGGCGGACTGGCGGCGACGCTGAGCCTGCGCCGGGCCGGCCATGAGGTGACGCTGGTCGAGCAGACACCGCGGTTCACCGAGCTCGGCGCGGGTATCCAGCTCGCGCCCAACGCCACGCGCGTACTGCGGCGGCTGGGCCTGCTGGACGAGATCGCCGCGCGGGCGTACCGCCCCTCCGAGGTGTGCTTCCGCACCTGGTCCGACGGGACCGACATCTGCCGCTACCGACTGGGACGCGAGGTCGAGAACGAGTTCGGAGCGCCCTACCTCCTCCTCCACCGCGCCGATCTGCACGAGGCACTGGCCGGCGCGGTGCCGTCCGCGTCGGTGCGCCTGGCCACCACGGTCGTCGGAATCGATCAGGACGACACGGCCGCCCATGTCACCACGGCGAGCGGCGAGCGCCTGAGTGCGGACCTGGTCGTGGCGGCCGACGGGATACGCTCCGCGGCCCGCCAGTGGCTCTTCGGCGCGGACCGGGCGCTCTTCTCGAAGACCGCCGCCTACCGGGCGCTGCTCCCGGCCGACCGGGTGGCCGATCTGGACCTGCCGGAACTCGCCGTCTGGATGGGACCGAGCCGCCACTTCGTCCACTACTGGGTACGCCGTGGGGAACTGCTCAACGTGGTGGCCGTGCACACGGCGGACGAGGCGGAGCAGACGCGGGAGTCGTGGACCGCGCGGGCCGAACCGGGAGAGCAGCTGGGCGAGTTCGAGGGCTGGGACTCCCGGGTGCTCGGCGTCCTGGAACGCGCCGGGCAGATGCTCCGCTACGGCATCTACACAAGAGCCCCGCTGGAGCGGTGGAACGCCGGACGCGTGACCCTGCTGGGCGACAGCGCCCACGCGATGGTGCCGTTCCTGGCCCAGGGCGCGGCCCAGGCCGTAGTGGACGCGGCCGTGCTCGGCGACGTACTGACGGACGCGACGCCGGCCGAGGTGCCCGACGCACTCGACCGGTACGTACGCCGACGGCTGGCGACCGCCACGAGCGTGCAGGCCGGGGCCGCGCGGGCGGGCGACGAGTTCCACCTGCCGGACGGCCCCGAGGCCCGGACCCGCGACGCCCGCATGGCGGCCCACGCGGCCCGGAACAGGTTCATGCCGCAGTCGGCCGGGTGGGCGGACGCCACCCAGCCCTGACGGTCAGAGGGATGAACGGGCGGTGCGGTCCCGGCTGAAGTCCAGCGAGAGGGTGAAGCACCGCTCGACCTCGACGTCGGAAAGGCCGTACCAGAGGTGATCGGCCCCGTCGATCAGCCGCAGGTCGGCCGGCACTCCGACCTCCCGCAGCGCGGCGGCCAGCCGTACGCCCTGGTCGCTGGGGATGACGTTGTCCCCGGTGCCGTGCAGGACGAGGAAGGGCGGCGCGTCGGCGGTGACGTGGTGGAGGGGGCTGGCGTCGCGGGTGCGGTCGGGCACGTCCGCCGGAGCACCGCCGACCAGCATCGCAGCGAAGGTGTGCCCGTCCGCCGGGTCCTTGACGAGTGCGAGGAGATCGGTGGGGGCGTACCACGTGACACAGCCGGTCACGGGCGGGGCGGAGGGGCTGCGGCGGTGTGAGGTGAGAGCGAGCAGGGCGGCCAGGTGCCCGCCCGCGGACTCGCCCCACAGGACGGTGCGGGCGGTGTCCAGCCCGAGTTCACCGGAGCGCGCGTGCAGCCAGGCCAACGCGGCGGACAGGTCGTCGACCTGGGCCGGATGCACGGCCTCGCCGCTGAGCCGGTAGCCGGGGCAGGCTACGGCGAATCCGGCCTGGACGAGGCGGGCGAAGGGACCGGGCCGCCAGGAGCGGAACGCCGGGCCCGGATCGCCGCGCAGCCCGGTGCGCCAGGCGCCGCCGTGGACGAAGACGATGACGGGAAGCGGCCCTGTCGGCTTCTCGGGGAGCCACAGGTCCAGTTCCAGGGGACGGTGGCCGTCGGGCACCAGATAGGGGACGCCGCGCAGCAGTCGTACGCCGGGAGTGGGCAGGGCCGCGGGCGGCAGGGGCAGCCGGACAGGGTCGGGCGGGGCGAGGAGCGCGGCGAGGTCGGGTGCCAGGGACATGGGTTCCTCCGGGGTCGGGGTCCGCAGCCGGGAGCGGCGGCTCGATGAGCGGGGCTTCGGTGAACGGAGCTTTTCGCGACGGGAGCTTCGGCGAAACGGGCTTCAGCGGGCGAGGCGGGGGAGCAGGCGTTGCGCGTTGGCTGTGGTCAGGGAGCGCCAGGTGACGCCTTCGCCCGAAGCCGAAGCCGAAGCCGAAGCGGAAGCCGCGTCCGGGATGGGGGCCGCGTCGACCGAGGCGACGTGGGCTTCGGCGGCGGCGGGCGGGGTCCAGCAGTAGTCGCTGCCGTACAGCAGTCGGTCGGGGTCGACCAGGCTCAGGAGCGCGGGGACCTGGCGGGGGAACGGGGTGCCGGCGAGATCGTAGTGAAGGCGGCGCAGTTGGGCGAGGGCGTCGGGAGCACCTTGGTCGTCCGGCATGAACAGCTTCATGAAGCCGTTGACGCGGTCGGCGAGTACGGGCAGGGCGCCGCCGCAGTGGGGGACGACGACCTTCAGGTCGGGGTGGCGTTCGAGGGTGCCCGCGAACAGCAGGTCCGTGACGGTCCGAGCGGTGTCGAAGACGAACTCCACCATGGGGCGCGGCCGTCCGAGCGCGGACTGCTGCCAGCACACTGGGGAGGTGGGGTGGAGGAAGACCACGGCGTCGCGCCGGGCGAGCTCCGCGAAGACCGGCTCCAGTCGCGCGTCCCCGAGGTAGACACCATGGGTGTTGGTCTCCAGGACCACCCCGTCGGCTCCGAGGGTGTCGAAGGCGTACGCGATCTCGTCGAGGGCACCGTCGACGTCGGGCAGGGGCAGCGAGGCGAACAGGCCGAACCGGCCCGGGTGTTCGCGTACCACCTGTGCGCTCTCCTCGTTGACCTCGCGAGCCAGGCGCCCGGCCGCGGCATCGTCACCGAAGTGCACACCGGGGGAGGAGAGCGACAGCATCGCGGTGCCGATACCGCAGCGGTCCATCAGGTCCAGGTGGGCGTCGGGCGACCAGGCGGGCCAGCCCGGCATGCCGTCGGGCAGTTCGTGTCCGGCGGCCCTGGCCTGCCGGACGTAGGACTCGGTGACGAAGTGGGCGTGCACGTCGATGAGTCGCGGGGCTTCAGGGGCTGTCATGAGTGGGCTCCTGGGAGGTGGTGGGCGAAGCGGCGGAGCTGTCTGCGGCGCAGGACACCGGACGGCGGCGGGAGGGCCGGTTGCGGACCGCGGTGACGATCCGTTCACCCGCGACGATGCCCGCGAGCCCGGTCAGGCCGAGCAGCGGAGGCGCGGGGGAGGGGACGGACAGGGCCCAGTAGACAGCGCCCATCAGCGCTCCCGCGACGAGGGCGAGGGCGGCGTGTCGGGTGAAGTGTCCGGCGCGGACGAATCTCAGGACGAATCTCGGGGCAGTCCTCGGGGCGGTCTCCGGGACGGCCCTCGGGACGGCCTTCGGGGCGTTCACAGTGCCGCCAGGAGTGCCTGGCCGAGCAGCATGCCAAGGAGACCGAACAGCGCGATCGGCGGCGGCGCCGGGGACCTGACCCGCATCATCGCGTAGAGAGCGCCGACGAGCAGCCCGGCCGCGAGCGCCTTGAGATAGGGCATGCCGCTCATCCCCGCGTACGCCACTGGTGGTCGGGCAGGAAGCGCACGTCGTACTGCTGGGGGACGGAGCCGAACTTGTGCGGCTCGGGCACGAAGGGCCGCTGCGGCAGGCCCAGTTCCTCGGTGGGAGTGCCCAGGTTCTCGAAGAACCGCTCGAAGGTGCCGCCGGGGCCGGCCGCCACGCCGACGATGCGGCTGTGATGCCGCTCGATGCGGTAGGCGTGCGGACAGTTCTTGGGTACGAAGCCGAAGTCGCCGGCGGTCAGCAGCTTCTCGTACTGCTCGCCCGCGGTGTCCTCGACGAACAGGCGCACCGCGCCGTCGGCGATGTAGAAGACCTCGTAGGTGTCCGGGTGCGAGTGGGCCGGGATGATGTCGCCCTTGGGGCCCTCGGCGGTGAAGAAGTTGAACGTGTTCTCGGTCTGCTCACCGCCCGCGTAGATGGTGAAGAGGTCGCCGAACAGGTGGGCGCGGTCCCCCATGCCCTTCTCGATGAAGTACGGCTTGCCCGGATCGGAGGGAATCCGTGAGACGGAACGGTGGCGGGTGGCGAATTCAGCGGTCATGTTCTCTCCCGGGGGTGGCTCACGGAGGACGCGGTCGGATCCGTATGTCAGGTAGCCTGACATGCGGATTGGTCGCGTGGCAACCCCCGGCCCACGGGACAGCCCTTAAGCTCGAATCCCCTGTGCGTCTTTCCTGAGGAACCCATGAAGTCCGCTGGCACTCCCCTCCCGCAGCTGCTCCTCGACGCCCGCCGCTGGTTCGACGAGGCGTTGGTGGCGACCTTGGAGCGGGCGGGGATGGCGCTTATCTCTCTTACACAGGCCCAGCTGTTCGCCGCGCTGGACGAGAAGGGCACCACGGTCTCCGAGCTGGCCCGGCGCATGGGCGTCACCCGCCAGACCGCGCATCAGGCCGTGCACAGCCTCATCGGCATGGGGCTGCTCGAACAGGTCCCCGATCCCTCCTCCGCGCGTCGGCGGCTGATCCGCCGCACCGGTGAGGGCGCGGCGGCGCACCTCGAAGCCGTTTCCGTCCTTGCGGCACTCGAAGACGCGCTCGCGCTGCGTATCGGCCGCGGTTCCGTCGACTCCCTGCGCGCCGCGCTGGAGGCGCCCCGGGGGGACCCGCCCACGCTGCAGATCCCGCCTGCGGGCCGGCCGGGCCCGCCAGGCGCGGCTCAGTAGTCAGGGACTTCGGCCCCGCGGGCTTGTCGGCTCGGCGCCTGGAGAGCGGTACTCGGTCAGTCCGACCGGAGGTTCTCCAGTGTCGACCGCGTGTCGGACTTCACCCACCGCGAGACCTCGCCGATCTCGGGCGGTGAAGTCGTCTCGTAGGAGGTCGTGTAGACGTTCCAGCTCATCTGGTACGTCATCCAGCCCTCGCGCACCGCGAGAATCACCGCCCGGCTGCCGCCGACCCCCGAGCCGGCCGTGGTGTCCTCGGTCACCAGATAGGCCTCGTCACCGAAACCGGACACCTTCGCCACCTCGTAGTCGTCGTAACGCTGGCCGTACTCGGACCACAGAGCGGTGAACTCGGCGGAGGGGTCGGTCTCCTTGTGGAGATCCATCTGTACGGAGAGATACGCGTCCGCGTACGACGAGGTCGACGTCTTCTTCAGGGAGATGCTGCAGTAGCTCTGATCGATGGCCTTGTGCTTCAGCGCGTTGTGCGTGGGGGCGTCGTCCTCCTCGGTGTACTCGGTTCTGAGCGAGTCGTAGTCGACCGAGGAGCAGAGGTTGGCCCTGGCGCGGTATCCCGCCAGATCCGCATCGCCGTCGAGCGGGCCGAGGAGGAAGAGCCCGCCGGCCCACAGGGCCGAGGCGACGACCGCGCCCACCGCCGCCCACAGCACGGCGCGCCCGGCGGTGCCCTTGCCACCGGGCGGCGGGGGAGACCCCGGTGGTTGCCCGTACGGGTACTGCTGCGCCGGTGGGTAGGCGGGAGGGAGCCCGTAGCCGTAACTGTTCGTCGGCTGTGTGCTCTGGTACGGCACCACCGCGGGCTCGGGCCTCGGCGGCGGGGGCGGGGGTGGCGAGGACGGCGGATGCTGTGCCTGCGACCGGTCTGCCTGTGCGTGTGCCTCGGGCTGGACCTGCGTCTCCGTCTGCGGCTGGGCCGCGGGTGCGAGCTGGTCCGCCGGCGGAGCGGTGGAGCCGGGCGGGGGCGCGGAGCCGGGCCCGGTGGTGGAGCCACCCGCAGCCGTGGAGCCGGGTGGAGGCGGCGCCTGCGGTTCGGGCTGCGCCGGGATGTCTTCGGGCCGGTTCTGCATCCTGTGCTCCTTCTCCGAAGGGCAGTTCTACAGGAGCGACCTTCCCGCATCGGCCATCGCGTAGTCGTGGACCGGCGCTCACGGAATCCGCTGCGTGGCTCGACGGCACGCCGGCGGTCGCCGGGCCGTCCATCCGTCCCGTCCGTCGGACATGCCCGCCTCGTGCCCACGACGAGGGACGTGGAGATGAGGCGGGCACACGGTCGACAGGACCTAAGGCAGCCTCAGCCGAGGTCGAAGTCGAGGTTCGTCACGTACCAGGAGTCCTCGATCTTGCTGGACTGGACCTTGATGTCCAGCTGGTCCGCCGTCACTCCGGTGGAGTGGGACAGGACGATCTTTTCGAGTGTCTGTCCGTCGACGGTGATCTTGTCGGCGGGGTACTCGACGGTGTCGCCGGCGGCCGAGGCCTTGGCGACCTCCACCTTCGGGTCCGCGGAGGGCGGCTCGGGTGTGAACGACTCACCGAGCTGCTTGACGGTCGCGTCGATCTGCTTCCGGTCCGGGGCGTCGTCGCCGCAGGTCTCCTCACTGCCGACCTTGGCGGGCGTCGAGCCCTTGGCCGGTTCCGCCATCACCAGGCAGGCATCCTTGGGCTGCTGCTTGATGACCGCGGTGACCCACGCGGCGACAGCTCCCTCGGGGGTGGTCCGGTCGGCGGCCGAAGCCGGTGACGATGCCGAGGCGTCCGAGTCCGGCTTCTTCTCATCGGCCGCGGGTGAGCCGCTCGCGGTCGACTTCTTCTCCGAGTCGGAGTCCGTATCGCTCGAACATCCCCCGAGAGCAACGACCGCCGCCAGCGTCGCTCCCGCGATCGAGCTGATCCGTCTCGCCCTTTGATCCACTAACACCACTTCAACAGCCTTTCCTGTGTACATGCATGTGCCTCAGCGGCCCCACGAGTCATCTCTCGTCGCAGTTCCGCCTCGACCATCAAGACGGCGCGCGGAGCCGAGCGGTTCTCTTGTGAACCGCTCGGTATCGGCGGGGATACCGGTCAGGCGAACTGCCACAGGTGGTCGTCGGTGCCGTTGTCCTCGAATTGGACGACATGGGCGCTGTTCTGGGTGGACATGCCGTCCACTCCCAGCACCTTCCCACTGTTTTTGTTGCGGATCAGGAACCAGCCGTTCCCCGCGTCGACGAACTGCCACAGGTGGTCGTCGGTGCCGTTGTCCTCGAACTGGACGACGTGCGCGCTGTCCTGGGTGGACATGAGGTCGACGCCCAGGACCTTCCCGCTGTGGCCGTTGCGGATCAGCGACCACCCGTCGTCCCGGCCCAGGACCTGCCAGGCATGGTCCCCGGTCCCCGAGTTGTCGAACTGCACCACGTGGGCGCTGTTCTCGGTGGACATGCCGTCCACGGCGAGCACCTTCCCGCTGTGCTTGTTGCGGATCCGCCGGTACGGGGCCTCGGGCTGCCAGGGTGTGCCGTCGGGGGAGGCGGTCGGAAAGGACGCGATGCGGAGCCGGGCCGCGCCCATGGGGATCAGTGTGACCTGCTCCACCGCACCTGCGGACCGGGCCGGGCTCCGCTGCAACGGAGCCACCACGTGCTCGTCGTCGGCGATCCACTCGGGGACCCGGCGTGCCTGCGCCGTGATCGAGACAGGGACGGCCGACTGTGTGAACGGATTGGCGGCGACCGGCCCCGAAGCGCGGTGCACCACCAGGCTTCCGTCGGGCACCAGCCCGTAGTTCCAGGGGGTCGTGGCATGGACCTCGTACTCGGGGAAGGCCGTGTCGCCGCCGTAGCGGACGTATCTCTCGCCGATGCGCAGGGCGTAGGCGAGCGGACCGTGGCTCACGCCGACCGAGTCCCGGTTGCCGGGCCAGGTGCGAACGGTCGTGCTCTGCGGCAGACGCAGGGAGACACGGTCGCCGTCGGCCCAGGTGCGTTCCACCCGTACGAAAGCCGGTCCGCTCCGCGCCGGCACGCTCTTTCCGTTGATCCACAGGCGGGGCGCCGCGCACCAGCCGGGTATCCGCAGCAGGAAGGGGAAGCGGACGGAACGCGGTGTGGAGACGACGAAGTCGACCGTCTCGCCGAACGGGTAGTCGGTGGTCTCGGTGACGGTGACCGAGGTGCCCCCTGCCACCTTCGTCGTGACCTGGCAGGCCGCGTACATGGCTGCGGCGAGGCCGCCGTCCGGTGTGCCGAGCCAGAGTTCCTCGGCGAAGTAGGGCCATCCCATGCCGTAGTTGTGCGGGCAGCAGCGGTACTGGTCGATGCCGGGCTGGTAGGACTGCATGGCGAAGGCGTTCTGGAACTGACCCTGCGTCTTGCGGGAGTTGTCCAGGTCCACGCTGTTGGCGCTGGTCACGTAGTGCACCCCCTTGCCCTCGGGGTCCAGGGACGCGGGCAGCATGTTGAAGGCCAGCTCCTCGCACCGGTCGGCCCAGAGCGGGTCTCCGGTGACGCGCGTGAGCAACTCGTGGCTGGCCATGAACTCCACGACACCGCAGGTCTCGAAGCCCTGCCGGGGATCACCGAACCCGGGCCGGATGTTCTCGTCACCCGCGAAGCCCCCACCGGCGAACTGGCCGTGCGCCGCGAGGAGGTCCGTGTACGTGCGATAGCTGGCGCGGGTGTGCTCCGCCGAACCGGAGCGCTGCGCGTACTGGGCCGGTTCGCGGAAACCCTGTGCGATGTTGACGTTGTGGGCGTTCGGCAGCGCACCGGTCCAGTCGGCACCCCACGTGTGCATCTTGTCGACCAGGTCGAGGAGGAAGGGCTCGGGCGTCCGGCGGTACAGCCACAGCGCGATGTCCATGCAGTCGCCCCACCGCTGCGACACCCAGCTGGTGTCGAAGGCGCCCTTGCCCTGCGTGTTCACGTACCGGAGGAACCGGGTGAGGAAGGGGACGACGCGGGTGTCGCCGGTGAACTCCTCGAAGCTGCGCAGCGCCTGGAGGAGAGGGAGGAAGGGCCAGAAGTCGGGGCCGCCGTTGAGCGCGGTGCGCAGTGCGCGCGGTCCGAAGAAGCCGTCGTTCTGCTGGGTGGCGAGAATCGCGTCGATCCAGCGCCGCGCCCGGTCCAGCGCGGCGGCGTCACGGGTGGCGACGGCCAGCGGCACGTAACCGCGCAGCCAGTACGGCACTTCCTCCCAGGCGCTGTTCTCGGGGTGGACCCAGCCGCTGGTGGCGAAATCCAGGAAGTGGGACTTCTCGGTGAGACGGCCGCAGAGTCCTTCCAGTTGGAGCCGCAGCTGACCGGCCAGCCAGCCGCGCGGGACGATGCTGCCCGGTTTCAGCCGGAGAAAGGCGTCGGCGGCCACGTCGGCGGCCATGTCGTCGGCCGCCGCAGCGGTCGCCCGGGGCGTGGCGGCGACGGGTCCTGTGTTCATCAGGGGTGCGCCCGCACCGAGCGCGAGGCTGCCGGTGCGCAGCAGGTGGCGTCTGTCGATCGGCATGTCACTGCTTCCTGTTGGGGGAGAGGAAGTGGCCGCCGACGGCTCCGACGGCCGCCTGGAGGACGGTCGGACATCGGCCGTGAGCGGCGGAACAGCGGCGGAACAGCGGCTGTACAACGTTGGAAAACGCGGTGTGCGGCATCACAGCACGGCACACGGCGACTGTCCAGAGAAATGACAAGGACATGACTGGCCTGTCGCGGTCCGCGGGCACGCGCACACATGCGGTGGAACGCCACCCACGCGGCTCGTTGCGGTCGCCCGATGCGTACTCGTACCGTCCGTATCACCGTTCGAGTCGTCTTCGACGGGCTCGGTGCTGACCGGTGGGCCGCGCCTGGCTCGGGGAAATGGGGGAGGCGTTCCTCGACGCGACCGAACGTGCCGAGACGGCGGCCGAGGTGGCGGCCTAGACTGTGACCGAGGCCTGGCCGACGGCACGCGGAGACGGCTGCCAGAACCTGCGGTCCACCGCCGAAGATCCCTCAAAGGCCCCGCTGGGCAAGCGGCAGCAGCGGCGCGAGGCGGCCCGGAAGTCCATCTGGCCGGACAGCGAGACGCGTGTTCAGCAGGTCTGTCTGCCCAGCGTGCGCGCTAGTTCCGTCGTGGCGTGCGCGATCTCCGTGTCGTCCTCCGACACCAGCACGTCGAGCGCGTCCTGATGGGCATGGACGGCCTCCCTCGCCGCACGCTCCCACACGGCCGGGTTCTCGCGGTGGTTGAGCAGCTTCGGATAGGCGTCCGCGATGCTCTCCCACTGCCGGGTGTCGGCGATGTTCTTGAGCAGCTGCAGGATCCGCGCCCGGCAGGTCACCTGGGGCAGCTGCGCGAGCTCCCAGAGGAAGGGGACCGTGGCGGCGGTCGCCTGCTCCACGACGAAGCCGTACTGGCAGACGCGTTCTCGCAGTTCCTTGAGCGCCGTCGCCGCGGTCTCCGCGTCGCCCCAGGCGACACTGCTGAGGAGCAGGGGGATGGCGGTCGCGCAGCCCGTGGAGTCCCGCAGCCGGTTCCAGGGGACGTGGCCCATGGCCGTCAGGGGCGTGGTCGACGCCCTTCCTGTCCGGGCCAGCTCTTGTCCTCGCTGCCCGGTCCTCGGCTGCTGCGGCGGAACGCTATGCATGGGGTAAGGCCTTTCCGGCGTGTCGTATCGGTTGGATGGCGGGGGCGGTGAACCCGTTCGGAGCGGGGGTCCGAAGGGACGTACCGCGCCCCAGGTGTCCACGGATGTATGCGACTTCCGATACGACTGCCCCGCCGGCCATCAGAGGCGGTCGCGCCGGAAGTCCGGTGAACCTGCCCAGGCCGCCTGCCGGCGATGCGGTCGGCCGCAGCGACGGGGGCTCTGGACGCGCAGGTGACAACACGTCATCTCCCTGATGTGACGTCAGGACGCGATGCCCTGGCTGGGGTTGTCGGCGCTGCAGTTATTATCCACACTGAACACGGCCGTGTGCAATTGCACGCGAAATTGCGTGAAGTTTGGCCGAAGACGCTAGGTCGACGCCGCCGGGCTTCGGCTCGGCTCGGTGCAGGGCGACAACCGGAACAGCAAGGAGACGCGGTGCCACAGGTGGAGAACGGGATACGGGCCAGCTCGCTGGACGTCAGCTGGACCAAGAGCCGCCACAGCAATGCCGAGGGAAACTGCGTCGAGGTCGCCCGGATCGACGGGGGCGTCGCCGTGCGCAACTCCCGTGACCCCGAGGGGCCCGCGCTCGTCTACACGTCCGCGGAGCTGGCGGCCTTCCTGGCGGGAGCGAAGGACGGCGAGTTCGACCATCTGCTGTGAGCCGCCGGTCACCGGCCCAACATCCTGACCACTGACGGGGGATGGGATGCCGCGCGGTCCGGTGCGATACTGTTGCCGTCCTTGTGCCGGATTGCGGGGGAGTCGAAGATGGTCGCCGAGTCGCCGCGCGTCGCACGGCTCGAATCCTATCTTGAGCGTTCCGAGCCGGCTCCGACTCTGCTGAAGATGCTGGTCGGCGTCCAGCTCTCGGGATTCCGGGAGGACGCCGGCCTCGCTCAGGACCAGGCCGCGCGCTCCCTGGGCTTCAGCGGCGCCAAGCTCTCACGCATCGAGTCGGGCAAGGGCCGCAAGCCTCCGACCGAGACCGACGTACGCGCCCTGCTGCGGCTGTACGGCACCGACGCGTACGAAGCCTCGGTACTCCTCAAGCTGCTGCACCGGGCCGGCGAACCCGGCTGGTGGCAGCGTTACGACAAGCGCCTCATGCCCGAGTGGTTCGAGCGGCTGGTGGGCCTGCAGGAAGCGGCCGCCGCCATCCGGACCTTCGAGATCCAGTACGTGCCCGGTCTGCTGCAGATGCCGGCCTACACCCGGGCCGTGGTGGAACGGGGCCTGCCGAACGCACCGGCCGCCGAGGTGCACCGCAGGGTCGAACTGCGGATGCGCCGCGCTCAGTTGCTGCACCGGGCGGAAGCGCCGCAGCTGTGGGCGATCATCGACGAGTCCGTCCTGCTGCGTGTGCTGGGCAGCCGGGAAGCCATGCGCGAGCAGCTCGCCCACCTCGTCGACATGGCTCAACGCCCGCATGTGGTGCTGCAGATCGTGCCCCTGGACGTCACGAACGCCTCGGCGCCCGCCATACCGATCACCTATCTGCGGTTCGGCGGACTCGACCTGCCGGACGTCGTCTACCTGGAACACATCAGAAGCGCCCACTTCCTCGAAGACCGCGACGAGACCGAGGAATACCGGCTCACGCTCGACCGGCTGGCCGACGAGGCCCTGACGCCACGTGACTCCCTGCAGATGCTGCGGACCACGATGGAGCAGCGCTACGGGTCCGAGTAGCCCGCCTCCCGACCGCTAAGGGCGGTCCCGTGATCCCCGGCGGGCGCACGACGACAGCTACGGCACCTCGCTGCGTTGTCGGATCGCCCGAATACGCCCAGTATGAGGACGACCCTCCGCCTTGCGATGCACCGCATCTGACGCCGCGCGCCGATCCACCGGGGATTACGGGACAGCCCTTAGGGAAGCCGGCCCAGACCGCCGAACTCAATCCATTCCTGGGAGAGTTGCCGCGTCCTCACGTCGCTGTCGGGGCGCCAGGTGGAGACCTCGACCAGGCCCGGCTCCAGGATCTCCATGCCGTCGAACAGCGCTGCCACGTCCTTCTCCTGGCGTACGCGTCCCCAGTGGCCCTGCGTCGCCTGATCCATGAAGTCGGTGACGAAGTCCCGGACCTCGGGATCCTCGCTGACCAGCTGACAGATCACCATGAAACTGCCCGGTGCGAGCCGCTCGCTGACGCGCCGCACCACGGCCTGCGGGCCGTCGGTGTCACTGTCGGGGACACAGTGGAAGACCGAGTTGAACAGCGCGGCGACCGGCTGTGAGAAGTCGATCAGACGCCGGGTGTCGGGATGGGAGAAGATCTCGTCGGTGTTCCGCATGTCCGCGTGGATGACCGCGGTGCGGTCGTTCTGCTCCAGCAGCGCCCGGCCGTGGACGAGCACCATGGGATCGTTGTCGACGTAGATCACGCGTGTGTCGGGGTCGATGCCCTGGGCGACCTGGTGCACGTTGTCCTGTGTGGGGAGACCGGATCCGTGGTCCAGGAACTGCCGGATTCCGTGGTCCGTCGCCAGCGTCCTGACGACCCGCTGCAGAAAGCGCCGGTTGTTCAGGGCCAGTCGACGGGTGCTGGGTACGACCTTGTCGAGCTCTTCGCAGGCCGCGCGGTCCGCGGCGTAGTTGTCCTTGCCGCCCAGATAGTGGTCGTACATACGAGCAGCCGTCGGAACGGTGGCGTCGATCTTCCTGGACAGCGGCCTGTCGGTGTTCATGGTTCCCCCGGTTCGATCGGCACCAGCTGCATCCGTAACAGGAACTACATCCTAAGGAGTTGGCGTTCGCGGCGGCCAGCCTGTCGCCGAACCAGGCCTTGGAATCCACGAGTCGGACATGTGTCCGACGATCACGGGCTCGGGCGTGGGCTCGGACATCGGCTCGCTGTCGTCGCGGTTCTGGCTCCTGCCGACCCGGCATCCGGGTTCACCGGCCCGGCATGTTTCAGCCAGGACTTCCGCAGCGCCCACGGCCTCTCGCCGCGCCGGTTCCGCCCGTCGGAGCGCAACGGTGGGCGGGGATCAGGCCGCCGCCACGCTCGTGGTCAACGCCTCACGGAGCCAGTGGTCGGCCCCGCCGAGGGTCGGATCGGGTGTCAACTCCGCTGCCAGTTCCCAGTAGCGGGCCATCACCGGGTGATCCGCCGAGGCGGGGCGAGCCGTGAGGGCACGGCGGAAAGCGGGGCTGTCCCGGGTACCGGAGCCGCGGGCGTGGGCGGCGACGTAACAGTCCAGCGCCTCGCCCGGACCCGGGGCGCGGTCGGCCCGCAGAGCGGCGGCCACCAGGAGGTACGCCTCGTGCAGACCGTCGTACAGCAGGTCCGGGTGCGCGGCGGTGGCGGGCCGATGGGACACGAGGCAGTGATCGGTGGCGGCCGTCGCCAGGGCGTGGAGGCGGGCGAAGGCGAGGACCTGGTCAGGAGTCGGGTCGGCCGAGGGCTGTGGGACGGCCGCCTCGGTGACGGCGCCACGCAGCCGGGCGGAGAGACGGACCGGCAACACCCGGCGCCAGTAGTGCGCGAGGGCGGAGGTGCTGGGCGGGACGCCGACCGCCCCGATCAGTTCCAGGCGCTCCGTTAGCTGCGCCGGGTCGCCTTCGTGCACCACCCGCAGCGCGGCCTCGCGCCAGCGCAGGGCGGCGAGTTCGCTGCCGAGGTCGGCCAACCGGCGTGCCACCACGGCCTCCAGGGTGTCACCGCGGTCGAGGACTTGCCCGATCTCCGGGACGGGCACGCCGAGCGAGCGCAGCGCGCGGATCATGCGCAGCCGCTCCGGTGCCCCGGGACCGTAACGCCGGTGGCCGCCGCTGCTGCGCGAGGCTTCGGGCAGCAGACCCCGGTCGGAGTAGAAGCGGACGGTCTTGACCGTGGTCCGCGCCTGCGCGGCCAGCTCGCCGATACCCAGGGTGCCGCTCATGCCGTCCATGCCGTCCATGGCGCTCGTGCCGCTCGTGCCGTCGGGTGGCAAGGGTTGAACCTCCCTCAGGGGGAGTTCCTAGGTTAGCCAGGGCGGTGGCCGGCCAGAACGGTCGGCCGTCACGAACCCACCCCTGGAGGTACCGATGTCCGTGTTCGTCCTGGTCTCCGGCCCGTTCACCGACGGACGGATCTGGAACGAAGTCGTCGGGCGGTTGCGGGAGTCCGGTGCCCAGGCGCACCCGGTGTCGCTGAGCAGGCGGCCCGCGGCCGATCTGGAGACGCACGTCGAGGACGTGGTCCGACTGATCGATTCCCTTGGTCCGTCCGATTCCCCCGATTCGTCGTGGGAGGTGGTGCTGGTCGGCCACGACTACGCCATCCACCCCGTACTGGGCGCGGCCGACCGCCGCCCGGAACGGGTCGCACGGGTCGTGCACCTGGACGCCGGGATGCCGCAGGACGGCGAGGCGGCTCTCGCCCTGGTGCCGGACCCCTCGGTGCATGAACTACTCCGCGCGGACGGCGATGCCGGGCCGGTCCCGCCGCCCGAACCGCCGCAATGGCAGCGGTGGGGCAGCACGGAGGGCCTGTCACCGCGGCACCTGGAGCTGCTGAGCCGACTGGCCGCCCCGCAGCCACCGCGCACGCTGACCCAGCCCCTGCGACTGACCGGCGCCGCCGCGGCCGTGCCCACCAGCGGAATCCTGTGCACGGCCGGCGGGACGACCGTGGAACTGGTCGAGGCGCTGGTACGCACCGGTCCGCCGCATCTGCGGAAGCTGGCCGATCCGAAGGTGGGTTTCTTCGAACTGGCCACCGGCCACTGGCCGATGCTCTCCTGCCCGGACGAACTGGCCGGGACACTGCTCCGCGCGGCCGCCGACGAGGGGCACCGGCTGACCGTACCCGAGGACGAGTCCTCGTCCGCCCGGCCCTTTCTGCTCGATACCCCGGAGCGCCCGCGGGTGCGCAGTGGGCGGGTGGACCTCCACCTGCCCGAGGCGGAAGCGGGGGAGGGAGGGGTGGTGGGAGAAGCGCGAGGCCGCCGGCCCGCGGTGCTGTTCGTGCACGGCGGGCCCGTGCCCGCGGACCTCGTCCCGGCGCCGCGCGACTCGCCGTTCTACCTCGGCTACGCCCGGTATGCGGCGAGCCTCGGCGCGGTGGGGGCCGTCGTGGAGCACCGTCTGCACGGCATCACCGACTACGCGCGCGCGGCGGACGACGTGGCGGAGGCTGTCGCCCTGTTGCGGGCCGACCCCCGGGTGGACCCGGGGCGCATCGCCCTGTGGATCTTCTCCGGAGCCGGACTGCTCGCCGCGGAGTGGATCACCGCGCCGCCGCCGTGGCTGCGCTGCCTGGCTCTCACCTACCCGATCCTGGCCCCGCTGCCGGGCTGGGGCGCGGTCGGCCCCCGGTTCGGCCCGGTCGGCGCGCTCCGCGCCACCGCCGGGACGCCGCCGCCCCTCGTACTCACCCGCGCGGGCCTGGAGGCACCGCAGATCGCCGCCACAGTGCGGGCGTTCGTGACCGCGGCCGAGGAGACGAAGACCCCGGTCGAGATCATCGACGTCCCGCACGGCCGCCACGGCTTCGAGACCGACGAACCGACGGACGAAGCGCGCGAGGCCGTGGTCCGGGCCGTGCGCACGGTGCTCGCGCATCTGGAACGGCCGTCGTGACGCGTCCCGCGGTTCAGGGGCGGGGCCGGGCGGCGGTGTCGAGGTAGAAGGCGTCGATGCTCTGGACGGCCTGCTCGAACTCGTCGAGGTTGACGGGCTTCGTCACGTAGGCGTTGGCGTGACTGCTGTACGCGCCTGTGACGTCGTCCGGAGCGGTGGACGTCGTCAGGACGACCACCGGGATCGTCTGCAGGTCGTCATCGCTCTTGAGGACCTTCAGCAGGTCGCGGCCGTTCATCCGCGGCATGTTCAGGTCGAGGACGATGAGGTCGGGTCGCGGGGTGCCCGGCGTCCGCAGGTGCTCCAGCGCGGCGACTCCGTCGGTGACCTGGACCAGATTGCGGGCCCCGCGCTCGGAGAGGGCTTCCTCGATGAGCATGGCGTCGGCCATGTCGTCCTCGACGAGCAGGACGTCGAAGGGGCGGGCGGGGGTGGTCATTGTCGGTCGCTCCGTGGGTTTCTCGTTGGAGTGGTGGAAGAGTCCGGGCCAGCGGCGCCGTGCTCCCTGCCGGGTCATGCCGCAGGCGGCACCGATCTGCGGGTATCCGGCACCCGCGCGGGCGGCGGCCACGGCCGCGTCCTGCTGGAGTCGTTCAGTGGCCTGCTTGAGATGATCCAGCACGTGCAGCAGGGCCAGGGCTTGTGCCGGGTCGTCCGACGCGGGGTGCGACGTGGCTTCCACCAGCCTGTGGGCGAGGCGCTGCGCGAGATTGCCGACCGTCGCGTCCGCGATGGTGGCCGTCTCCTGCGGAGTGATCCGCAGCGCGAAGTCCTTGCCTGGCATACCCGGCACTCTAGGTCCCCGAGGTGCCCCGCGACAACAAGGGTTGTCGCCCTCTAAAGTGTGCTGGCCAAACAAGCAAGGCGACAGTCACAGCGAGGAGCCCACAGAATGACCGGCGATGAGAGGCAATCGCGTACGCGAGGGCTTTCCGCGTGGACGACCAGGCGGTGGCTTCGTGTAGGGGTGGCCGCGTCCCTGGTGGTTCTGGCCGTGCTCGGGGCAGCGGGCGCCTACGTCCTGGGGCGAACCGGGACGATCAGCCGTGACCTCGTGGACGTGCGCTCTCCCGCGCTGACCGTCGCGATACGCCTGGAAGCGGCCGTGCTCAACCAGGAGACCGGAATCCGCGGCTACGGACTCACCGGTACGAAGGCGTTCATGACCCCTTACGAGGAGGGGGTGAACGAGCAGGATGCCGACCGAAAGCAGCTCACCGCGCTGCTGCGGGACGACCCCGCACGTCTGAAGGACCTGCAGACCGTGCAGGACGCCGTGACGAGGTGGCAGGAGAGGATCGCCCGGCCCGTCGCCGCCGAGCGGCCCGGCTCGCCCTCGCCGCTGGCCACCGAACGGGCCGCGGAGGGCAGGGCCCTCTTCGACGATGTGCGTGCCACCCTGAGCGGCCAGCAGGAACGGCTGCGCGCGGACCGTGTTCGGGCCAGGGACGACCTGATGTCCACGATGGCCCTGCGCAACTGGGTGTTCAGCGCCATCGCGGTGCTCATCGTCGTACTCACGGCGTTGATCTTCGAGGGGCTGCGCCGCGGCATCAACAGGCCCCTGGAGCGGCTCGGCGCGGACGCCCGTGCCATCGCCGGCGGTGACTTCGAGCATCCCATCACCCCCACCGGCCCCGCGGATCTGCGGCGCCTCAGCAGCGAGATCGACTTCATGCGCCGGCGCCTCGTGCGGGAACTGGCCTTCAGCGAGGAGACACGGCTGCGTCTGGACGCACAGACCGCGGACCTCCAGCGCTCCAACGCCGAGCTGGAACAGTTCGCGTACGTGGCCTCCCACGACCTGCAGGAGCCGCTGCGCAAGGTCTCCAGCTTCACCCAGCTCCTCCAGCGGCGCTACGGAGGGCAGCTCGACAGCCGCGCCGACCAGTACATCGACTTCGCGGTCGACGGGGCGAACCGCATGCAGACCCTCATCAACGACCTGCTCGACTTCTCCCGGGTCGGCCGGCTGCACAACGCCCACCAGAGCGTCGACCTGGACGAGGTGCTGGAACGGACCCTGTCCACGATGAGCGTCGGTATCGAGGAGGCCGGAGCGACGATCACCCACGACCCGCTGCCGACCCTGGTCGCGGACCCCACCCAGCTGGGCATGCTCTGGCAGAACCTGATCGGCAACGCCGTCAAGTTCCGGCGACCGGGCGAAGCGCCGAAGATCCATGTCACGGCGGACCGGGAAGGCGAACTGTGGCGGTTCACCGTCACCGACAACGGCATCGGCATCGCACCCGAGTACGCCGACAAGATCTTCGTGATCTTCCAGCGGCTGCACACCAAGGACACCTACTCGGGCAGCGGGATCGGCCTCGCGATGTGCAAGAAGATCGTCGAGTTCCACGGCGGTACCATCTCCGTCGACCCGGCCTACCACGACGGCGCCCGCATCACCTTCACCCTCGCGCCCCGGCCGCCGGAAAGCCCCGGCACGGTCACCACGCCGGAGGCCACCCGCTCGGAGGCGGAGCAGGCACGATGACCGGACCCACGACGGCCGCCCCGGGCGCGGCCTCCGACCAGCCGATGTACCGCATTCTCCTGATCGAGGACGACCCGGGCGACGCGCTGCTCGTGGAGGAACTCCTGCACGACACCGGGCTGGCGTTCGCGCTGACCATCCGGACCACGCTGGCCGAGGCGCGCGCCGAACTGGCCGGCCACCTTATCGACTGCATCTTCCTCGATCTGCACCTGCCCGACGTGTCGGGCATCGACGCGGTCACCGCCGTCCGCAGGTTCGCCCCGCACACCGCGGTGATCGTCCTGACCGGGCTGTCCGAGGACCGGGCGGGCACCGACGCCATGGCGGCCGGAGCCCAGGACTACCTCGTCAAGGGAAAGGTCGAGGCGGACCTCCTGCAGCGGACGCTGCGCTACGCCGTCTACCGGAGCCAGACCGAACGCGCGAGCGCCGCGGCCCAGGCCGCGCAACTGCGGGCGGAGGAGAACGCCCGTCTGGAACGCGGTCTGCTGCCGCAGCCGATCCTCGACACCTCCACGATCCGAGTGACCTCCCGCTATCTGCCCGGTGCCACGATGGCCCTGCTCGGCGGCGACTTCCTCGACGTCGTCGAAGGGGACGACGGGCTGCTGCACGCCGTGGTCGGAGACGTCAGCGGGCACGGCCCCGACGCCGCCGCGCTCGGTGTCTGCCTGCGCATCGCCTGGCGCTCCCTCGTACTCGGCGGGCACCGCGGGGACGACCTGCTGCACCTGATGGAACGCATCCTCATAGCCGAACGCGGCAGCCAGCAGTTGTTCGCCACCTGCACCCTGCTCACCCTCGACCAGGAGGCCGCCACCGCCACCCTCCACCTCGCCGGCCACCACGAACCCCTTCTCACCGCACCCGAGGGGACCTGGGAGGTGACCGCCGCGCACGGCATCGCGCTGGGTATCGTGCCCGGAGTCCACAGCTGGCCCCCCACGGTCGTCCCGCTCCCGGCCAGCGGAGCCCTGACCCTCTACACCGACGGCCTCACCGAAGGACACAACGGGACGAAGGAGGAGCGGCTCGGCGTCGAAGGGCTGCTCACGCTGATCGGGAAACTGCCGTCGGCGGACCCGGCCGCCCATGTCGACCTTCTCATCAAGGAAACCCATGCGCTGAACGCCGGCCGGCACTCCGACGACCTGGCCGTGCTCCGCCTCGACTGGGGCGGCCGGCTCGCTCGTCCCTGAGACCCGACGACAGTCCCTGTCCGCCCGTGAACCCCTTGTCCGGTGGGCGAGTTCACCCGGGCGGGTTGTTTGCACGGCGGGTGGGACCGGTCGGCGCATGAGCGCCGGCCGGCCGGGGAGAAACAGACTGCGCGCATTGTCCCTGTTCCTCCGTCGCAAGGAGCCGGACTGTGTCCGACGTCGTCTTCACAGCCGATTTCAGTTCGCGAAGGCAGTGGGTGGCCGGCCGTTCCTGGGCCTATCCCGAGGGCGGTCCGGTCAATCCGGCCGACAACAAGCTGGACCACCTGGTCTCCGACCCGGCGTACTCCCGTGACGGCACGTTCCGCGCCACGCGCCGCAAGGACGGCCTGTGGAGTGCGGGCCTGCTCACCACCGAGGGGAGCGAGGACGACTTCGTGGTGCGCGCGGGGGACGTGCTGGAGACACGGGTGCGCCTGCCCACCGAGGTGGGAGCGTGGCCGGCCATCTGGACCTGGCGGGACGGGAACCAGGAGATCGACGTGTTCGAGTACCACCCCGACAACCCCGATCTGCTGGAGTTCTCCAACCATGTGCGCGGCGGGCATCTCTACCACCACGACGAAGCCGTGCGTCCCGGCGGTCATGTCGACCTGCGGGTGGAGTTCGGCGCCCGATCGGTGATCTGGTGGCTCAACGGCACGCAGGTCTTCGCCGACAGACGCGGGGTGGGGAAGAACTGGCACGCCCACCTCATCGTCAACCTGTCGGTGAGCGCCGGGCGCTACCACCCTCGTCCCGAAGCCGGGACCAAGGAGATGTCGTACGCCGTGGAGAGTCTGATCGTGCGCCGTCCGGCCGCGGAACCGCACCGGGCGGCCGAAGCGCCCCCGTGAGCGCAGGACGGGCGAGGGACGGAAGCCGGTTCGGCCGCCGTCCCTCGCGTGCGGTCAGGGTGCCCAGGGTGCCTCGACGGCCCAGGTGGTGTCCTCGGTGAAGGAGGCGGGGTTGTCCCAGGTGTGGGAGCCGCCCGGGGTGGCCAGCCACACCTCGGCGTTGTGGTGCCGCAGATACTGCTCGGGGAAGTTGGACGCGGACAACCGGACGCCGCCGCCCGCGCCGCGCACGGCACAGAAGGTCGCGTCGGCCTGGAACACGGCCCCGCTGCCCGACTCCTTGTAGACGCGGTAGTCGCGGTGACGCAGGTACTGGCCGGGGTAGTTGCGCGACTCGAAGGAATAGCAGGCGGTGTCGGCGAGGCCCGGCACGATCTTCCAGGTGGCGTCGCTCCTGAGCAGGGCGGCGCTGTTCGCGTCGACCACGTCGGTGTAGGCGGCTCCGTCGCGGTGCCGCAGGGAGCGGTTCGTGTAGCCGGGGGTGGTCACCCGCAGGGACCTGTACTGGCCGGAGGGCAGGACCACGGGGGTGGTCGGAGCCCGGGAGGTCTCGATGAGGGCGCGGTTGGCGGCCTGGACGCGGGCCGCGTCCACCTTGACGACCTGCCGGTCATAGGTGAGGAGGCCGTTCGCCTCGTTCTCCACGTCGGTGATCTCCGTGTAGACGGAGGCCGAGAGCCCGGCGGGCATCCGCACCTCGCGCAGCGCGTCGAGGAGCCCGACCAGACGGTTGTCGAGATGGGCCCGGTCCGCCTGGTCCTCGTAACTGAAGCCGCCGCCCGGATACCACTCGTGACCGGCGACCTTGAACCCCAGACCGCCGTATTCACCGAGGACGGCGGCGCGGGTGGCACTGGGCACGGTCGTGCCCGGACCGACATAGACATGGTGGTCCAGAACATCGCCGTTGCCGCCGTCGACCGCGCCGCAGCAGTTGATGCCGCTCATGTTGTTCACCAGCCGCGAGGGGTCGTACGCCTTCACGTGGTCGGCGATGCGGGCCTGGTCGTACTGCCCCCAGCCCTCGTTCTGGTCGACCCACATCACCACGGACGGTGAGCTGCGGTGCTGGTCGATGACGCGGTCGTACTCGGCCTCCCACTGCGTGCGGGCCGCGCTGTCGGGGGTGCGGGTGTCCATGGACGGCATGTCCTGCCAGACGAGCAGCCCCAGCCTGTCCGCCCAGTAGAACCATCGCTGCGGCTCGACCTTGATGTGCTTGCGCACCATGTTGAAGCCGAGGTCCTTGTGTTTCTGCAGGTCGTACTTGAGGGCGTCGTCGGTCGGCGCGGTGTAGATGCCGTCCGGCCAGTAGCCCTGGTCGAGGGTGCCGGTCTGGAAGACGAATGTGCCGTTGAGGACGGGACGCAGGACGCCGTCGACCCGCGCGACCCCCACGGAACGCATGCCGGTGTAGCTGCCCACGGAGTCGACGACGGCCGAACCGGAGAGCAGATCGGCCTTCACGTCGTACAGGAACGGATCCTCGGGGGTCCACAGGCGCGGGTTCGGTAGGGACACCGTGATCGTGCTGCCGACCGCGCCGGTCGCGGTGCCCACCGTGGTCGAGCCGGAGGACACGGTCACCCTGGCACTCTGCCCGGAGACACCGTCGCCCCTGACGGTGACCTTCACTGTGTTGTTCGTGAGGTCCGGCACCATGTCGAGGCGTGTGATGTGCGCCGTCGCCGTCGGCTCCAGCCACACCGTCTGCCAGATTCCGGAGGCCGCGGTGTAGAAGATGCCGCCCCCCGGGTGCGGGGCCACGTCGTTGATGCGCTGCTTGCCGACCGCCCCGATGCCTGTCTGACTGGGATCCCAGACGGACACGACGACGGTGTTGGTGCCGCCGTTGAGCAGACCGGTGATGTCGTACGAGAAGGAGTCGTACCCGCCGCTGTGCGTGCCGCCGGCCTGGCTGCCGTTGACCCAGACCGTCGTACGCCAGTCGCTGGCACCGAAGTTGAGCTGGACGCGGCGGCCGTTCCAGCCCGCCGGGACGGTGAAGGTGCGCTTGTACCAGAGCTTGTCGTTCTGGGTGATCTTGCGCTGGATCCCGGAGAGCGCCGACTCCGCGACGAACGGCACCCGGATCTGCTCGGAGAACGAGGCGGGCCGGCCCGCGTCCGCCGAGGTGACCGCGAAGTCCCAGATGCCGTTGAGATTGGCCCAGTCGGGACGGGTGAGCTGAGGTCGCGGATACTCCGGCAGCGGATTGTCGACCGATACCTGGTTGGTCCACGGGGTGGTCATGGGGGAGGGCTTGGGCGTCCACGCGGCCGGTGCGGCCTGCACGGTGCCGGTGGCGGTCAGGGCGGCCGTGCAGACCAGCGTGAGGGTGGCGAGCACGGTGGTGATCCGCCTCGCCCGCTGTCTCAGCCAGTTCGTCCGGGGGTGCGGGGCCGGGGTTGTGCTGCGCATCGTGACTCCTTGGGTGTCGGGGCAAGGACGTACACGTACGGAGAGAAGGCCGGCGGCTCGCCGCTTCAGCCTGTACAACGTTGGAAAGAGCGATAGTCCGCATGACAGCACGACACCGACGGTCTGTACAGGTCCATGACAAAAACAGCGGGAAAGGACTCGACGCCGGCCCCCGGACCGTCCTCGCCCAGGGGCCGGGCGCCCTGCTCGGCAGGGTGGTCTCCTGGCTCAGTACGGGCGGTCGCCGGCGATGGCGACGCGTTCCGCCACGCGACGGTGCGAGCCGTAGTCGTTCACCGCGTAGTGCTGGGTGGCACGGTTGTCCCAGAAGGCGATGTCCCCGGCCTGCCAGCGGAAGCGCACCTGGTACTCCGGAACATGCGCCTGCTGTACGAGGTGGCGCAGCAGCTCGTCGCTCTCCTCACGGGCCAGGCCGGTGATACGGGTGGTGAAGGAGGTGTTGACGAACAGCAGCTTCCTGCCCGTCTGCGGATGCGTGCGCACGACGGGGTGTTCCACCGGCGGGAAGGCGTCCTGGAACGGGGCGAGCCGCTCGGGGCCGTAGAAGCGCGCGAAGCCGGGGATGAAGTCGTGCACGGCGGTGGCACCGTCGATACGGGCCTTCACCTCCTGCGAGAGGTTGTCGTACGCGGCGGCCATGTCCGCCCACATGGTGTCTCCACCGAAGGGCGGCACCTCGCGCAGCTGGAGCACGGCACCGAGCGCGGGCCGCTCCCGGAAGGTGACGTCCGCGTGCCACACGTTCTCGAAGGTCGGTGTGGCGCCGGCTCCCTTGTCGAAGCGCACCACATCGGCGCTGGAGCCGCGGGCGAGCAGGGGATTGGTCTCCAGCTCACCCCAGTTGCGGGCGAAGCCGCTCTGCTGCTCGGACGTGAGGTGCTGGGCGCGGAAGAAGAGCACCTTCCACTCCAGCAGGGCCCGGTCGAGCTCCTCGCGCAGGGCGGGGACCAGCGGGCGAGACAGGTCGAGGCCTCGGACCTCGGCCCCGATCGTGCTCGCCTGCGGTATCAGCTCGAAGAGGTCGTAGGGGCGGGCGGGCCGGCCCTCGGGCAGGCGCCGCAGCTCACGGACACCCTCGTGGATACCGCCCGCCGGCACGCGGGCTTCGCGCAGTGTCGGCACGATTGTCTGCGGAATGGTCACCGTCATGAAGATGCTCCTCGTTGCATGGCTCGATGGCCGTCGGCCGACAGGCACGGGACGTGAGGAGATGACCAGCACGAATAGACTGCGGCGCGGCGAGAGTGGTACGGCTCGGTTCGGTGGAGAACCGGCTAGCGGCCGGAGCGTTCGCACCCGGTCCGATTCGGGGCACGCAGAGGCCCCGTCATCGCGTCGCAACAGTGCCAGGTCATGCTGATCATTGTGGGAGGTGCCCCCTCCGCTGTCAACGGACGTCGGCGAGGGCCGCGGCCGGCTCAGGCACAGTCGGGGCTGTGCGTGTCCTCCTGCCGTCGTGTCTCCAGGGCGGCCAGTGACTCGCTCACCCCCGCGGCGCGCGGTGAACCGATGGCGCTGTACAGGGCGAGTGCGTCCTGCCAGTGTCCTCGGGCCGTCGGCAGGTCGGCGCGGTCCTGGTGGAGGCGGGCCAGGCCGATGTGGGCGCGGGCCTGCTCCTCCTTCTCCTCGATCTCCATGGCCAGTGCGAGGGCGGCGCGGTGTGCGGTCGCGGCCTCGTCCGGTCGGCCCGAGCCGTGCAGTGCCTCGCCGAGACCGTTGAGGCTGCCCGCTTCGCCGTAGCGCTCCCCGGTCCGCTGGAACAGGGCGAGAGCCGCCCGTTGATGGGTGGCCGCCTGCCGGTGGTGGCCGAGGCGGTTGTGGGCGTCACCGAGATTGCTCAGGGCGTGCGCCTCGCCCCCGCGGTGGCCGAGCCGCCGGAACAGGGCGAGTGCCTGCTCGAAGTGCTCGGCCGCCGTGGCGTGCTGGTCGAGCCGGGAGAGCACGATGCCGAGATTGCCCAGCGCGCTGGCCTCGCCGAAGGCATGACCGAGGGAACGGAAGAGGGCGAGCGCCTGCCGGTGCTTTTCCGCGGAGGTCTCGTAGTCGTTGAGCAACTCGTGCACGATGCCGAGGTTGTTGAGCGTGTCGGCCTCGCCGCCGATGTCCCCGACCTTCCGGAAGAGGACGACTGCCTCGCCGTGCCGCTGGGCGGCCTCGCGGTACTGTCCGCGCAGTTCGTGCAGGACACCGAGGTTGGTGAGATTGCGGGCCTCGGCCACCGGCAGCCCGATCCGCCGGCAGAGGGCGAGCGACTCCGTGTGGTGCCGGACCGCTTCGTCGTACTGCGCGAGCCTTCGGTGGGTCGTGCCGAGGCAGGTGCCCACCTCGGCCTCGCCCCGCTGGTCACCCGCCGCGCGGGCGGCACGCAGGGCGTTGCCGTGGATGACGAGCGCGTCGGTGAAGAGCCCACGGCTGTCGAAGTGGCGGTGCAGGGTGGTGGACAGGCCGACGGCGTGCTCGGCCCTGCCACGCCCGGCCTCGGTCGCGGTGACCGCCATGAGCACGGCGTGCTCCGCCGCCAGCCACTCCTTGGCGTGGGCCGCGTCGGGAAACGGCGGCGGTTCGGTCCGGGGGGCCGGGATCCGGGGCCGCAGGTGTCTCTCGGCCGGGAACAGTACGTCCATGGCGGCGCAGGAAGCCGCGAGATAGTGGGTCAGGAGACGGTCGAGCGCCGCCTCGCGGTCGGCCGGCCCGTCGTGCCGTTCGGCCTGCCAGGCCGCGTACACCCGCAGCAGGTCGTGCATGCCGTAACGGTCGGCGCGGGTGGGCTGGATCAGATGGCTGCGGGCCAGCAGCTCCAGTGTCCGCCGGGTGTCGGCGACGGAGCGTCCGCACAGGGCGGCCGCCGCGTACGCGTCCACATCGGGTCCCGGGTGCAGGCCGAGCAGCCGGAAGGCGGCGGCGGCTTCGCCGGGCAGGCGGTCGTAGGACCAGGAGAAGACGGCACGTACGGCTGCCCGGGGATCGTCGTCCGAGTCCAGCAGCTCCAACCGGCCCCGCCGGTCGTCCAGTTCGGCGGTGAGGGCACTCAGGGGCGACGCGGGACGGGAGAGCGCCAGTTCCGCGGCGATGCGCAGGGCGAGGGGCAGCCGTCCGCACTGCTCGGCGAGGACGGCCGCGGCCTGTGGTTCGGCCGCTGCCCGGCTGCCGATGAGCCTGCTCAGCAGTCGTACGGCGTCCTTGGGGGGCAGCACGTCGAGTACGAGCCGGTGGGCGCCGTGCAGGGACACCAGGGAGCTGAGGACGTCCCTGCTCGTCACCACGGTTCTGCACCGGCTCGCGCCGGGCAGGAGCGGGCGTATCTGCTCGCTGGAGGAGGCGTTGTCGAGCACGATGAGCATGCGGCGCTCGCTCAGCTCGGTGCGGTAGCGGGCGGAGCGGTCGTCAGGACGCAGCGGGATCTCGGAGCCCGGGACACCCAGGGCCACGAGGAATCCGGTGACGATCTCGGCCGGGTGCACCGGTTCGTCCGTGTCGTAGCCGCGCAGGTCCGCGTAGAGCTGGCCGTCGGGGAACTGCTCGCGCACACGGTGGGACCAGTGGACGGCCAGGGCTGTCTTGCCGACTCCGGCGGTGCCGGACACGGCGGACACCACGACCGTGTTGGTGGCGTCGGCCCCCTCCTCGGTGGACAGCAAGTGCCGCGAGAGTTCGTCCAACTGCTCCTCGCGTCCGGTGAAGGCCCGGACGTCGAAGGGCAGTTGCGCGGGCCGGGAGGGCGATGTCCGCGTGCCGTCCGCCGTGGGGCCGGACTCCGTGCCGGTGGCGGCCAGGGGGCGGTCGCGCAGGGCCTCCTTGTAGGCGGTGCCCAGTTCCACTCCGGGGACCGAACCCAGCTCGTCGGCCAGCCGGCCGCGGACTTCGGCGTAGTGCTCCAGGGCCTCGGCGGTCCGGCCGGCCTGGGCCAGGGATCTGATGAGCAGGGCGGCGAGGGGTTCGGCCAGGGGGAACTCGTCGGACAGGGTCCGCATCCGGCCGATCGCCTGCGAGGCGTGTCCCGTCGCGGTCTCGGCGCGGACCCACTGGAGGGCGGCTTCCAGCCGTTCGTTCAGCCAGGCCGTCCGGGTCCGCTCGGCCCAGGCCCCCGGCAGGTCGGCCAGTGGCGAGCCCCGCCACAGGTCGAGGGCGTCGCGCAGGAGGCGGCCGCACTCGGCGTCACCCGGACGCAGACCACGGGCCCGGGTCACCAGCGCCCTGAAACGCAGGAGGTCGATGCTGTCGTCCGCCGCCCGCAGAAGGTAGCCGCCCGACACCCGGGCCAGTTGGAGCGGCGGATGGTCCGCCGTCCCGTCCTCGCCGCGCGCCGCGTCGTCCAGTACGCGCCGGACCCGGCTCACATGGGAGTACAGCGTCGAACGGGCCGCGTCGGGAGGGGTGTCGTCCCAGACCCGGTCCACCAGGGCGTCCACGGTCATCAACCGGCCCGCGTTGGCCGCCAGCGCCGCGAGGACCACGCGCTGTCTGGGCTGTCCCAGCTCGACGTGACGGCCGCCGGCCCACAGTTCCAACGAGCCCAGTAATCGAAGATCCACGTCCCCACCCACGATCGCCCGCTCTGTTTTTCACGAACTCCCCCGATCTTGCCCAGGATTCCACACATGCGGGGCCGGTGGTGCCGTGATGGTGAGGGTTCCGGTACGTCCGGTGAACCCGGCTCAGCCAGGGACGACAGGCAGGTCCGGGGGACGGCCGTGCCGGGGGCCGGGAGGCCCGGCAAGGTTTTCACAAGGTCTCTCGTGCAGTCTTCGAGCAGCCGGTTGGTCGGCCCGGCGGGTGGACCCCCCTTCGCGCCGGGCCGGTCAACCGGATCAGCCACAGGTTTTGACACGGAGTCGAACCTGTTGTGGGGCTTCGCCCGTCGCCGCTGTCAACGGGGGTCAGCGGCGGCGGAGCGGAGCACCGGACAGAACCGATGCCCCGTCTCGCGCACGCGCCGTCAGGGGACGCGCACCCAGTCGAGGGTGCGTTCCACGGCCCTCTTCCACTCGGCGTAGCCTTCCGCGCGCCGGTCGTCGGACCACTGCGGTTCCCAGCGTTTCGACTCGTTCCAGTGGGTGCGCAGTTCGTCGGTGTCCCGCCAGAATCCGGTGGCCAGCCCCGCGGCGTACGCCGCGCCCAGCGCGGTCGTCTCGGCGACGACGGGACGGCTCACGGGGACGCCGAGGATGTCGGCCTGGATCTGCATGCAGAGGTCGTTGGCGGTGACCCCGCCGTCGACCTTGAGCACGTCGAGGTGGACCCCGGAGTCCTGCTCCATGGCATCCACGACGTCGCGGCTCTGGTAGCAGATGGCTTCCAGGGTCGCTCGTGCCAGGTGCGCGTTGTCGTTGTACCGGGCGAGTCCGACGATCGCCCCGCGTGCGTCGGAGCGCCAGTAGGGCGCGAACAGACCGGAGAAGGCCGGCACGAAGTACATGCCGCCGTTGTCCTCGACGCTCCGGGCGAGTTCCTCGCTCTCGGCGGCGGTCTTGATGATCTTCATCTGGTCGCGCAGCCACTGCACCGCGGAGCCGGTCACCGCGATGGAGCCTTCGAGTGCGTAGACCACCGGCTCGTCACCGAACCTGTACGCCACGGTGGTGAGCAGCCCGTGCTCGGAGCGGACGAGTTCGGTGCCGGTGTTGAGCACCAGGAAGTTGCCGGTGCCGTAGGTGTTCTTCGCCTCGCCCGGCGCGAAGCAGACCTGTCCGACGGTCGCCGCCTGCTGGTCGCCGAGCACACCCCCGATGGGCAGGGCCGCGCGCAGTGGCCGGGAGGCGCGGGTGACGCCGTACGCCTCCGGGTGCGACGAGGGCCTGATGGCAGGCAGCATGGCCCGCGGGACGCCGAAGAAGCCCAGCAGTTCGTCGTCCCAGTCGAGGGTCTCCAGGTTCATCAGCATGGTGCGGCTGGCGTTGGTCACGTCGGTGGCGTGGATGCCGCCGTCGGGTCCGCCGGTCAGATTCCACAGGACCCACGCGTCCGTGTTGCCGAACAGGGCATGGCCCCGCTCCGCCGCCTCGCGTACGCCGTCGACGTTCTCCAGGATCCACTGGATCTTGCCCCCGGAGAAGTACGTGGCAGGCGGCAGCCCGGCCTTGCGGCGGATGACGTCGCCCTGCCCCGAGCGTTCCAGGGCCGCCGCGATCCTGTCGGTGCGGGTGTCCTGCCACACGATGGCGTTGTAGTACGGGCGGCCGTTGCGCGGATCCCACACCACCGTGGTCTCGCGCTGGTTGGTGATACCGATCGCGGCCAGGTCGGTCGCCGTCAGGCCGCCGTAGCGCAGGGCGTTCTGGATCGCCGAGTTGGTGCGTTCCCAGATCTCCACCGGGTCGTGTTCCACCCAGCCCGAACGCGGCAGGATCTGGGCGTGCTCCAACTGGTGCTTCGCCACCTCGTTGCCGCCGTGGTCGAAGATCATGAATCGGGTGCTGGTGGTTCCCTGATCCACCGCGCCGATGAAGTCCGCCATGGGTTTCCGCCTCTCCGGCCGGTCGGGTCAGTCCTTGGACGCCGGGGCACGTCCCGGCTGCTCGGGTTCCGCGGACGGCAGGAAGCGGCCGATGAAGACCTTGTACAGGCCCGCGCCGAGCAGCCCGCCGATCAGGGGGCCGATGATCGGAACCCAGAAGTAGAGGTTCCCGTACTGATCTCGCCACGCTCCGCCGTAGCCGGTGAGGAAGCTGGCCAGCCGGGGTCCGAAGTCACGGGCCGGGTTGATGGCGTACCCCGCGTTCGTTCCCCAGGCCATGCCGATCGCGACCACGACCAGGCCGGTGATGAACGGGCCCAGGTTCGCGCCCGGGGGCGTGTTCAGCAGGTCCGTGATGGCCAGGATCAGCAGGAGCAGGATGGCGGTGCCGATGACCTGGTCACGGAACGCGCCCCACTCGTGGACCGGCAGGGCGGGGTTGCCGTTGCCGGGGAGGGTCGAGAACACGCCTTGCGTCTTGATGGTGTGTCCGGGGTCGGCCTTCGCCAGAGCCTCGCTGTAGTTCCACCGGACGAGGAGCGCGGCCACGAAGGCGCCGGCCGTCTGGGCCAGCGCGTAGGGAGCCACCTTGCGCCACGGGAATCCCTTGAACGCGGCGAGTGCGACGGTCACCGCGGGATTGAGGTGAGCGCCGCTCAGCCTCGCCGCCACGTAGACGCCCAGGGTGACACCGAGGCCCCACGCCCAGGCGATGCTGTCGTGGTCGCCCAGGCCGCCCGCCGGATCGGTGAGAGCGCCTCCCGCGGACACCTGGGCCACCACACCGCAGCCGAAGAGAATGAGGATCAGGGTGCCCGCGAACTCGGCCGACAGTTCGCCGACCAGACCGGGCCGTATACGTCGCTGAGCCATGGAAGCTCACCCTCCGCCGGCTGTACCGGCCGTCGACCGCCCCGAGCGATATCCGCCAGGCTAGGACGGTTCACGCGAAAGCGCATATCAGGCATATCCGGTCGGTTCTGGCGGCGGGGCCGCAGTATTCCGGTTGGTGCCTTCGGTACCGTCGCGGGCCACGTTCGAGGGCGGGTGCGAGGTCGGTCGACGGCGGCCAGTGTCCCCACCCTCGTCGTCGCCGGAGAGAACGACCGGGTCGAGCCCGTCGACGTGCTCCGCGACAACCTGGTCCCCTACCTCCCCGGAGCCGACTTCGTGGTGCTGCCTGACACGGGCCACCTGATCCCGCTGGAAGCCCCGGCCGGACTGGTCGACGCGATCGTCGCCTTCGCACCCGTTTCCTGACCGGCGGGGCTGTGGGACCGCAGCCGCTCCTGCGAGGGTGTGGCGATGAATACGACACCGGACGGACGGATCATCCCGCCCACCCATGCCGGCGAACGCGCCATGCTGGAAGCGTGGTTGGACTTTCACCGCGCGACTCTCGCCCTGAAGTGCGCGGACCTGGGAGACGATCGGTTACGACTGGCCGCGGTGGCGCCGTCGCCGATGACGCTGCTGGGCCTCGTTCAGCACCTGGCCGAGGTGGAACGCAACTGGTTCCAACGCGTCTTCGCGGGTGAGGACCTGCCACCTGTCTTCGGGCAGGGCAATCACGACGGGTACGCCCTTGAGCCGGACCGGGGACTGGACGAGGTGACGGCTGTCTGGCAGGCGGAGATCGCCCGGGGCCGTGAGCTGATCGCCGACGCGACCCTGGACGACTCCGGCCGCCTGTCCGAACAGGACGCGGGACACGTCGGTCATCAGGGAGTCTCGCTCCGCTGGATCATGGTGCACATGATCGAGGAGTACGCCCGTCACAACGGTCATGCCGATCTCATCCGGGAGGGAATCGACGGAGTCACCGGCACTTAAGGGGTGTCAACCGTAATCGGGGTGCTCCTACGGGGGTGTGTGGTCGGTGCCGCTGCCGGGTGCGGCAGCGGCACCCGTCGCTCACCGCCGCGTCCGCGCCCCTGCTCAGGCCAGCAGGACATCCTCGCCCGCCGTCACGGGGACGACCTCCTCGGCCGAGGGCGCCTCGGCCTCCACCGGCGTCCCGAAATCCGAGAGCGTCATCGTCGTCACGGCCTTCGTACCGCCGAAGTAGGACAGCCGGACCTGGACGGCGCGCCCCTTCCCGTCGACCCACACATCCGCGTAGACGGGCACGTCGTCGCCGAGTTCCTCGCGCATCTCGTCCAGACCCTGTCTGGTCTTCGTCGTCATCCGGAGCGTCGCGGTGGCGTGGTCGATCGTTCCCCTGTAGTGCACCGCCGGAGCATCGTTCACCCGCTCCTCGCCCTCTTTCGTCACCTGCCGCATCGCCTTCATCTGGCGGAGCAGATGCTCGGGGTCGTTCAGTGGCGACCGCAGGAAGTAGCGGGTCTGGGCCTCGCTCCGGTCGGCTGCCGCCCACACGCCTTCGCCCACTGCCCGTGAGCCCCGCACATAGACCGTGTCATCGACGAAGACCTGCTCGACAGGGTCCATTCCGCTGTCCTCAAGGTCCACCGTGAGCCGGCCCCTGTCGCCCGCCAGGTCGAAGGCGCCGGCGATCACGAACACGTACGTCGTGTGGCTGTCGGTGGACCGCATCTCGATCGTCTCGTCCAGGCGGGCGCTGTCCGCGCTCGTCCTCGCGATCGCGGCGCGCACGGCCGCCGCGTTGGCCGCGGCCTTCTTCGCACTCTCACCCGAGTCACTGTCCGCGCCGCCGGAACACGCGGTGCAGACCAGGAGGACGGCGACGGAGAGGAAGTGGGCGCGGCGCATGGGCTCTCCGAGAGATAGTCACTGCGGTGGGGTGGAGCCCGAAAGGGCCTGCGGATCTTCGCATGCGACCGGTGCCGGGGTCCAGAATTCTCGACTGCGGCACTCCGCATTCGGGCGACGGAGTCGCCTACCCACCCGGTCGCGACCGGCGAAGCCCGCACGCAACCTCGACCCCTAGTTGAACATGTTCAAAAATGAGCGATACGCTGTCTTCGAACGAAGCCGAGGGGGTTCGATGAAGGTAGTGCTGCCCGGGGGAACCGGACAGGTGGGCGCGATTCTCGACCGGGCGCTGACAGCGGCCGGCCACGAGGTCACGGTGGTGACCCGGCGGCCGTCGAGGGCACACGACATCGGCTGGGACGGGACCACGCTCGGGCCCTGGGCCGAGGCGATCGACGGCTGCGACGTCGTCGTCAACCTGGCCGGACGCAGCGTCTCCTGCCGTTACACCGAGGACAACCTGCGGGCCATGATGGACTCCCGGGTGGACTCGGCGCGCGTGGTCGGTGAGGCGATCGCCGCCGCCGCACGGCCACCGCGCGTCTGGTTGCAGATGAGTACGGCGACGGTCTACGCCCACAGTCTCGACGCGGCACACGACGAGACGACCGGGGTGATCGGCGGTTCGGAGGCCGGGGTGCCGGACTACTGGGCGTACAGCGTCGAGATCGCGGAGAACTGGGAGCGGGCGCAGGCCGAGGCGCCGACTCCCGCGACCCGGAAGGTGGCGCTGCGCTCGGCGATGGTCATGAGTCCGGACCGGGGTGGCGTGTTCGACGTACTGTCGCGGCTCGTACGACTCGGGTTGGGCGGGCCGGTGGCGGGCGGCGCGCAGTACGTCTCCTGGATCCATGACGAGGATTTCGTGCGCGCGGTGGAGTTCCTGATCGACCGGGACGACATGGAGGGACCGGTGAACCTCGCCTCACCCCAACCCCTTCCGCACCGCGACTTCATGCGGGCGCTGCGCACCGCGTGGCGTGTGCCGGTGGGACTGCCGGCGACCCGCTGGATGGCCGAACTGGGGGCGTTCGCACTGCGCTCGGACACGGAACTGCTGCTCAAGAGCCGCCGGGTGGTACCGGGCCGGCTCGACGCGGCCGGGTTCGCCTTCGCGCATCCCGAGTGGGGGAGGGCCGCCCTGTCTCTGGTCGAGGGGGCCAGGCACAGGCGTCCGGGCCGAGACGCCGGTCCGTCGATGGAGCGGTAGAGGTCCACCCCGGGTTCACCGGTCGTGGAGGAATCACCTGTGCCTCGGCGGCGGAGCGGCGGTGTCCCGTCGCCCGACGGATGCGGAGTGACCGCGACCGACCGGGGCGACCGCCCCGCGTGCACTGGGGGCCCTGATCCGCGTGTGAAGCCTCCGCACCGGTCTGCCCGGCGCACGCAACGCGACGATGGTCCTGCCCGCCCTGGCCGGCGCGCCCCCTGTCGGTACGGACGTCGGCGCCCGGGGCCGCCCGGGTCACCATGGACGCGGGCGGGATCGTGGACTCAGGACGATTCGCGTACGACGAGTTCCGTGGGAAGCACGACGTGCCGGCGAGGCTCCTCGGGGTTGCCGATCTCCTCCAGGAGGAGGCGGGCGATCGTCTCGCCGATCTCCTCGACGGGCTGACGCACGCTGGTCAGGGGCGGGTTGGTGTGCCGGGCGATGATGGAGTCGTCGAAGCCGACCACCGCCACGTCCTCGGGCACGCGGCGCCGCTGCCTGCGCAACTCCATGAGCGCCCCCGCCGCCATGACGTCCGAGGCGACGAACACGGCGTCGAGCGCGGGGACTTGTTCAAGGAGTGAACGCATCGCGGCCTCGCCGCCCTCCTCGGTGAAGTCGCCGGAGGCCACAAGTCGCTCCGCTGCCTCGTGTCCTGCCTTCTCAAGCGCCTCGCGCCACCCCTGGAGCCGGCTGCGTGCCACGTCCATGTCGAGGGGGCCGCTGATCGTGGCGATGGTCCGCCGCCCCTGTGCGAGCAGATGGCCGACGGCCGTCCCGGCTCCGCCCGCGTTGTCGGAGTGCACATGGCTGAGCGACTCGGCGGGGGAGCGGCGTCCGGCGAGTACCGTGGGCAGCCCCATGTCCTCCAGCAGGCCCGGCAGCGGGTCGTGCTCGTGCACCGAGACCAGGAGCACCCCGTCGACACGGCGCTCCGCCACCGACTCGGTGAGCTGGTCCCGCTCCGCCTGGTCACGTACGAGGACGAGTTGGAGCTGTGTGCGGGTCTTCGCGAGAGCGGTGCTGACCCCGCGGATGACCGCCGAGAAGTACGGTTCGGAGCCCAGCCTGCTGGCGGACTCGGGGATCACCAGGGCCACGGAGTTCGTCCGGCTCGTCACCAGGCCTCTGGCGACCGAGTTCGGGACGTAGTTCAGCTCGGCGATGGCGGCCAGCACGGCGGCCCTGGCCTTCTCGCTGACGAGCTCCGAGCCGTTGATGACTCGTGAAACCGTGGTGCGTCCGACACCGGCGCGCGCGGCCACGGTCTTGATGGTCGGACGCTGTCTGCCCCGCATGCCGCCTCCTCGCTCGCGCGCCGCCCGAACGGCTGCCACCTGCGCATTGTGTCAGACCTGAGACGAGCGTCCGAAGGGTCCGGGCACAGCGCCACGACATCTCCTCGCAACGAAGTGGTTTCTACTTCTTGACAGGACCCTGTGACGGCGGCCACGCTCTGGGCCACCGAGTGGGCACGTTCCCATCGACGTTTGGGAACGTACCCACCGGACAAATAGGGCCTGCGGAGCGGACCGCGGGGCTCGAACTCCGGTGCGTCAGCGCCGCCGCTAGGAGGACGAAATGGGCAAGGCCCGAAGGAAGTCGCGTACACGAGCCGTGGCCGCCGTATCGGTTGTGTCGGCTCTCGGCCTGGTCGTGGGCTGCGGAGGCAGCGACAGCGGGGGGACGGGCGGGGGGAAGAAGGACGGCAAGACCACCATCACCATGGGGCTGTTCGGCGTCATGGGCTTCAAGGAGACCGGCCTGCTCGACAAGTACATGAAGGAGCACCCGGATGTCGTCATCAAGGCCGACGTCGCGGGTGACGAGCAGACGTACTACACCGCCCTGCAGACCCATCTGGCCGCGGGCAGCGGGCTGAAGGACATCCAGGGCATAGAGATCGGCAGGGCCAAGGAACTGTCCGACACGCAGAAGGACAAGTTCGTCGACCTGGCCGGCGCGGCCGGGACGGACCACTTCCTGCCGTGGAAGCAGAGCCAGGTGACCACCGCGGACAAGAAGGTCATCGGCCTCGGCACCGACATCGGCCCGATGGCGGTCTGTTACCGCAAGGACCTGTTCGAGCAGGCCGGTCTGCCCACCGACCGCGACGAGGTCGCCAAGCTGTGGGAGGGCGACTGGTCGAAGTACGTCGCGGCGGGCAAGAAGTTCAAGGCGGAGTCCAAGGATGACAAGGTCGCCTTCATGGACAGCTCCAGCGGGCTGTTCAACGCCATGATCTACGGCAACTCCCAGCAGTTCTACGACAAGCAGGGCGAGCTCATCTACAAGACGAGCCCTGTCGTGAAGGACGCGTGGAAGCTGGCCTCCGAGGCGGCCACGTCCGATCTGACCGCCAAGCTCCGCCAGTTCCAGCCCGGCTGGGACCCGGGCCTGGCCAACAGCACCTTCGCCTCCACCGTCTGCCCGGCGTGGATGCTCGCGCACATCAGTGAGAAGGCAGGACCGAAGAACAAGGGCAAGTGGGACGTGGCCAAGGCACCCCAGGGCGCCAACTGGGGCGGGTCCTTCCTCGGGGTGATGGAGAAGAGCCCGGTCAAGAAGGAGGCGCAGGACCTCGTGGCCTGGCTGACCGCCCCCGAGCAGCAGGCCTACCTGTTCAAGGAGATCGGCAACTTCCCCTCGTCGCAGACCGCGCTGGAGATGCCCGAAGTGGTCGACGCCAAGTCCGACTATTTCGCCGGCGCTCCCATCGGGCAGATCTTCGGTGAAGCGGCCAAGGAGATCCCTGACGAGCAGGTGCTCGGCCGCAAGGACGGCACGATCAAGGACATCTTCTCGCAGGGTCTGACCTTGATCGAGGCGCAGAACAAGAGCTCGAACGAGGCCTGGAAGACCACGGAGAAGCGCATCGAGAAGGCCGCCGGCTGACCTGGGCTCCCCTCGCCCACCGCCCATTGCCGCTTCCGTAGCAGCCGCCCGGCGTCCCCCGCACGGCCCGTGCGGGCCGCCGGGCCCATGCCCGCCCTGCCCTCACCCCCCAGCTCACCCTCCAGGAAGGACGCCTTCCGGTGGCCATCTCCACCTCGACACCCCCAGACGGTGCCCCCGGCACCGCCGCGCCGGACGGGACCGGCTCCGGCGCCGAGCGCCGCCGCACGCTGCTCCACCGACTCGACGTGCGCGGCGCCCCGTACGCCTTCGTCGCCCCGTTCTTCGTCGTCTTCGCCGCCTTCAGCTTCTACCCGCTCGTCTACACCTCGTGGATCTCGCTGCACCGCGTCGAACTGTCGACCCTGAACGTCATGGAGTGGGTCGGTTTCGACAACTACACGGCTCTGTGGGACGACGACCGGTTCTGGAACGCGCTGCTCAACACGTTCACCATCGGCGTCCTGTCGACCGTGCCGCAGCTGATGATGGCGCTCGGTCTCGCGCATCTGCTGAACTACCAACTGCGGGGCTCGACGTTCTTCCGCGTCGCCGCCCTCACTCCGTACGCCACCTCGGTGGGCGCCGCGGCCCTCGTGTTCACGATGCTCTTCGAACGCGACTTCGGCATGATCAACTGGATGCTGAGCCTGGTCGGCATCGACAACATCGACTTCGAGAACAACAAGTGGGCCGCGCAGACGGCCATCTCCACGATCGTCATCTGGCGCTGGACCGGCTACAACGCCCTGCTCTACCTCGCGGCGATGCAGGCGATCCCACGGGACCGCTACGAGGCCGCGGCCATCGACGGGGCCTCGCGCTGGCAGCAGTTCCTCAAGGTCACCGTCCCGGGTATCCGTTCCACCATCGTGTTCACCATCGTCCTGTCCACGATCGGCGCCACCCAGCTCTTCGGTGAGCCCCTGATCTTCGGCCAGGGCCCGAACGGCATCACCGGGGGAGCGGACAACCAGTACCAGACGCTGGGCCTGCTGCTGTACGAGGAGGGCTGGAAGAACTATCAGATGGGCCGGGCGGCCACGGTCGCCTGGGCGATGTTCCTGCTGCTCATCGTCCTCTTCGTCGTCCAACGAGTCGTCAAGCGCGTCCTGGCGCGCAGGGCCTGACCGGGAGAACACCATGACCACAGACAGCATCCCGGTCGAGACGGCGGACGCACGCCCAGGGACCGTACAGAAGAAGACACGGAAGAGCGCCCCGCCCGGCGGCCGGAGCCGACAGCTGTTCCGGCACCCGGGTGCCGGACGTCAGCACCACGCGGGCCCCGTCGCCTACATCCTGCTGGGGATCGCGGCGCTCTTCTCCCTCTTTCCGCTCTACTGGACGATGGTGGCGGCCTCCACCGACAACACGCGCGTCACCCAGACACCCCCGCCGTTCCTGCCGGGACCCCACCTGCTGGAGAACCTCGGCAAGGCCTGGCAGGACGCCGCGCTGGGCAAGGCCATGCTCAACAGCATGATCGTGGCCGGTGTGATCGCCCTGTCGACGGTGCTGTTCGCCACCCTCGCCGGCTTCGCGTTCGCGAAACTCCGCTTCAAGGGCCGGAACATCCTGCTGATGCTCGTGATCGGCACGATGATGGTGCCGCCCCAACTCGGCGTCGTACCCCTGTTCATGATGATGACCGAACTGGGCTGGGGCCAGCAGTTGCCCGCCGTCATCTTCCCCACGCTCGTCAGCGCCGTCGGGGTCTTCTTCATGCGGCAGTATCTGAGCGAGGCACTGCCCGACGAACTCGTCGAGGCCGGGCGGGTGGACGGTGCGCACTCCCTGCGCATCTTCTGGAGCATCGTGCTGCCGATCGCCCGGGCTCCCATGGCCGTCCTGTTCATGATCACTTTCGTGCACGCCTGGAACGACTTCTTCTGGCCGTTCATCGTGCTCGACATGTCGAATCCGACGGTGCCGGTCGCCCTCACCCAGCTGAGCGCGGGGTACGTGCGCGACCAGTCGCTGATCATGGCGGGCGCCCTGCTCGGCACGCTGCCCCTGCTCGCCATGTTCATCGTCTTCGGACGGCAGATCGTCGGCGGAATCATGCAGGGAGCGGTCAAGGGATGACCGACCCGCCGTCCCCCTGGTGCCGGGGCCCTCCGGCGCCCACCACCCCGTCCCACCCCACCTCGCCCCTCCCGTCCCGCAGCACATCTGGAAGGACTCACGTGACCACCGTTACCCGACGTGTCGCGCCCACCCCGGAAAACCCCACCGCCGTCCGGTTCCCGCAGAATTTCACCTGGGGCACGGCGACCGCCGCCTACCAGATCGAGGGCGCCGCCACCACGGACGGACGCACCCCCTCGATCTGGGACACCTACTCGCACACGCCCGGCAGGGTGCGCAACGGCGACACCGGTGACGTGGCCACCGACCACTACCACCGCTGGCGCGAGGACGTCGAGATCATGGCCGACCTCGGGGTGAGCGCCTACCGGTTCTCCCTGTCCTGGTCACGGGTGCAGCCGACCGGCCGCGGCCCGGCCGTCCAGAAGGGACTCGACTTCTACCGCGCCCTGACCGACGCCCTGCTGGAGAAGGGCATCGAACCGGTCGTCACGCTCTACCACTGGGACCTGCCGCAGGAACTGGAGGACGCGGGCGGCTGGCCCGAGCGCGTCACCACCGACCGGTTCGCCGACTACGCGACCCTGGCGGCCCGTGCGCTGGGGGACCGGGTGAAGACCTGGACCACCCTCAACGAACCCTGGTGCAGCGCCTTCCTCGGATACGGCTCCGGTGTGCACGCCCCCGGACGCACCGACCCGGTCGCGGCCCTGCGCGCGGCGCACCACCTGAACCTCGCCCACGGCAAGGCCGTTCAGGCCCTGCGGGCCGAACTGCCGTCCCACGCGCGGGCGTCGATCACGCTCAACATCCACCACGTCCGGGCGCTGACCGAGGCCGCCGAGGACGTGGACGCGGCCCGCCGGATCGACGCGCTGGCCAACCGGGTCTTCACGGGCCCCCAGCTGGAAGGCCGGTACCCGCAGGACCTCCTCCAGGACACGGCCGCCCTGACCGACTGGTCCTTCGTGCAGGACGGCGACCTCGCCTCGATCCACCAGCCGCTGGACTTCCTGGGCGTCAACTACTACACGCCCACCGTCGTCTCCGCCGCCACCGGTGAGGCCAGCCACGGCTCCGACGGGCACGGAACGAGCGAGCACAGTCCCTGGCCGGGGGCCGAGGTCGCCTTCCACCGTCCTGAGGGCAGTACCACCGCGATGGGCTGGGCGGTCGACCCCAGCGGCCTGTACGACCTGCTGCTGCGACTCAAGGCGGACTTCCCCGCCATGCCCTTGATGATCACCGAGAACGGGGCGGCGTTCGACGACTACGTGAACCCGGAGGGCGAGGTGGTCGACCCCGAACGCATCGCCTACCTCCGCGGCCACCTGTCCGCGGTGCACCGGGCGATCAAGGACGGCGTCGACGTACGGGGCTACTTCCTGTGGTCCCTGCTGGACAACTTCGAGTGGGGCTACGGCTACAGCAAGCGCTTCGGCGCCGTCTACGTCGACTATCCGACCGGCAGGCGCATCCCCAAGGCCAGCGCGCGCTGGTACGCAGGCGTGGCCCGCACGGGCACCTTGCCGGGCGAAGGAGGCGAGCACTGAGGGGGCCGCCCGCGCACTCGCGCCCAGAGCGCTGATCCGTGTGGCGGATGTGGGGCATGTGCAGGTATGGACCCACCACAACGGGGCACCAGGGGTGTACCCGACACCGTGAGCGGTGTCGCCCAGTGACAACGACGCCACTGAGGAAGTCCCGGTTCTCGCGGTGGCACCTGCCCACACGCGAGCTGTGCTGTGTGTGGGAGAGGAATCACCATGATGGTGCCGGCGGAGAAGGAACTGCGTACGGTCCTGGCCCAGTTCGCCGAGGTGCGGATCGAGCACGACGTGCGCCCCACCGGACGCACCAGCCGCGCTCTGGAGGACGTCACCTACACGCTGTGCGTCATGACCGCCTCGCGCACCGCCGAAGAGGCGCTGCGTACGGCCGACCTGCTGATCGAGCAGTACCGCGCCACGCGAGAGGGCGCGGCGCAGGAGGACGAGACCCTGGCCGCGTAAGGGCGAGGCCGCCCGACGGCGGCTCTGCCGACGCGGGGGCACAGTCGGCTCCCCATCCGCCGGTGTCCCCGCGCCGGTCTGTCCTCCCCTACCGCGAGATGACACAGGCTCTCAGCGTTCGAGCAGCATGCGGCGGGCCAGGCGGGCGATTCCCCGGGTGGCGGGTGACAGGACGGCTCCCTGGCGCCGGACCACGGCGATGGTGTCGTACAGCGGCTCGACACCTACTGGGCGCTGTCGACGATGTCCCGCACCTGGCCAACGGCGCCGTCGGAGTCGTCGCCAACCTCGGCGAGCACCCCGTCCAGCTGCCTCCCGCGGCGCGTGTCCTGGCCGCGTCCGAGCCGGTGACGGCCCAGGTGCCTCCGGATGCCACGGTCTGGTTCACCACGGGGGAGGCCAACACCGTGCGGGAGCCCGCCGGTTAGGATCCGGGTCATGCCGCTGACCGTGGAAGACGTGGACCGGTTCGAGACGCTGAGGCCTCGTCTGGAAGCCATCGCCTATCGCCTTCTGGGTTCGGCGAGCGAGGCCGAGGACCTCGTACAGGAGACGTTCCTGCGGTGGCAGGCCGCCGACACCGGGCGTATCGAGGTCCTGGAGGCCTGGCTGACGAAGGTGCTCACCAACCTGTGCCTCAACCAGCTCACCTCGGCCCGCGCACGGCGTGAGCGGTACGTCGGGCAGTGGCTTCCCGAGCCGCTGCTCGACGGGGACCCGATGCTCGGCCCCGCGGGCACCGCCGAGCAGCGCGAGTCGCTCTCGTACGCGGTCCTGACCCTCATGGAGCGGCTGTCGCCCAACGAGCGGGCCGTGTACGTGCTGCGGGAGGCATTCGACTACCCGCACCGGGAGATCGCCGAGATCCTCGGCATCACCGAGACGGCCTGCCAGCAGATCTTCCACCGCGCCAAGCGGCACGTCACCGACGGCAGGGCCCGCGCCGAGATCGACGGGGCCGCCGCCCGGCGGATCGTCGAGGAGTTCCTGTCGGCCGCCACCACGGGAAGGACCGAACCCCTCGTACGGCTGCTCACCGCTGACGCCGTCTCGGTCGGTGACGGCGGCGGGAAGATCCCGGCCAGGACCACGCCGTTCGAGGGCGCACTCGCGGTCGCGAAGTTCATGCGGGGCCTCTTCAAACCGGCACCGGCCAAGCGTGCCCTGATCGGCGGTTCGGCCGCGATACACCTGACGACAGCCAATGGCGGCCTCGCCATCGTCGCCGTGGTCGAGGGCAGGGTCGTCGGCATCACGTGCCTGGAGGTCACCGCCGAGGGCATCGCCGCGTTCCGCAGCCAGGTCAACCCCGACAAGCTGGTACGCGCGGCCGGGGTGTGGGCGGCGGCCGACCACGGGGAACCGCTGTTCAACGCCTTCTGACGCCGGTGTGAGCTGCTTCACAAGGTGTTCCTGTCAGGAATCGGCGTGCTGTCCGGTTCAAGGGCCGTAACCGCGCTCGACACGGGCCGGACCCGCCCAGACAGGAGTCACCGTCATGCAGCACCGCATCATCGTTCTCGGTGCCGGATACACCGGAGCCATCGCGGCCGGCCGCCTCGCCAGGCGGCTGCACCGTGACGAGGTCGCCATCACTCTCGTCAACGCCGAGCCCGACTTCGTCGAACGCGTCCGGATGCATCAGCTCGCGGTCGGCCAGGACCTCGCACCGCGCCCCTTGAGCGAGATGTTCGAGGGCACCGGCGTAGAGCTGAGGATCGCCGAGGTCACCGGCGTCGATGCCGACCGCAGAACGGTCACCGTCGCCGAGGAGCACGGCAGCACCGAAGAACTGCCGTACGACACCCTGGTGTACGCCCTCGGCAGCGGCTGGGACGACCAGGGCGTCGCCGGTACCGCCGAGCACGCCCACGAGATCGCGAGCAGGCCCGGAGCACTCCGGCTGCGCGAACGGCTGGCCGGCCTGGAGGCCGGCCGGCCGGTGGTCGTCGTCGGTGCCGGCCTCACCGGTGTGGAGGCCGCGACGGAGCTGGCCGAGGCCCGCCCGGACCTCGCTGTCGCCCTCGTCGCCCGGGGCGGCCTCGGCGACTGGCTCTCGGACAAGGGCCGCGAGCACCTGCGCAAGGTCGTCGGCAACCTCGGCATCACCGTGCACGAGAACGCCGCCGTGACCGGAGTCGGGGCCGACCGGGTCACCACCGCCGACGGCGCGGCCGTCCCCGCCGCGGTCACCGTGTGGACGACCGGCTTCGCGGTCCACCCGATCGCGCGGGCCACCACCCTGGAGACCACCGGCACCGGCCGGATCGTGGTCGACAGCACGATGCGCTCGCTCTCACACCCGGATGTGTACGTCGTCGGCGACGCGGCCATGGCGATGGGCCCCGGCGACAAGCCGCTGCGGATGTCGTGCGCCTCGGGCACCCCCGCCGCGTGGCAGGCCGCCGACGCCATCGCGGCACGCCTGACCGGAGGGAAGCTCCCGAACGTGTCGGTGCGCTACTACAACCAGTGCGTCTCGCTGGGCCGCAAGGAGGGCCTGATCCAGTACGTCACCGCCGACGACCGAGCCGTCGACGCGACCCTGACCGGCCGGCCGGCCGCCCTCTACAAGGAGTTGGTCTGCAAGGGCGCCGTCTGGGGTGTCGCCAACCCGACCCTCGGCCTGCCCGGCCGACGCCGCCACCTCGTGGCGGAGGCGGACCGGGCGGGAGCGGCCGTCAAGGCGGTGGCCTGACGCGTACGGCACCGGTTCTCGCGATTCGCCAGGTGTCCAGGAGCCATGGATGCGCGGGCGGGGGGAAACCGACCGGGTATGGACGCAATGACAACGACGCGAGCACGGTGCCTGGTCGCCCTGACGGCGATCGTCCCCCTCGTCGCGGCGTGCGGCGGAGGGCACGACGGAAACGACGACGAGGGCGCATGGGGAGCCGCGGCCCAGCCTGCCGTGGCCCGAGGCGCCGACCTGGTCATCACCACCGACAACGGGGTGCGGCTGCGCCCCGCCGACGGCGACCGGGTGGGCGTCGAAGGCCGCGTCCGGCACGAGTGGTCCCACCGGGACGACACCTGGGTGCTCGACCTGTCGTGCCCGGAGCAGGACACCGACGGTCAGGAGTCAGGCCGGGCATCCGGCCAAAAGTGCGCCCGGATGCCCGAGGTCGACGTCCCGGAGGGCACGTCCGTCACCGTCTCCGCCCGCAACGCCGGTATCGACGTGGCCGGTGTCTTCGCCGCGCTGGACCTCACGACCGTCAACGGCGATGTCACCGTGACCAGGTCCGGTCGGAAGGACGCCGCTGTCCGGCTGGAGACCCGCAACGGATCCGTTCGCGCCGGCACCCTGCGCGCCGCCGACGTGCACGCCGAGACGGTGAACGGCGATGTGACCCTCGACTGCGCCACCTCGCCGGACGGCGTCGGCGCCCTCACCACCAACGGCTCGGTCCGGGTCATGCTGCCGCACGACGCGCCCGCGTACCGCGTCGCGGCGACCACCGACAACGGCCGCCCCTCGGTCACCGTCCCCACCGGCGCCGGGGACGAGGACCGCAGTATGACGCTCACCACCGTCAACGGCGACGTCACGGCCGGCGTGGAATAGGCACGCACCGCGGGTGCCGGCGGCTCAGGGGCGAACCGTGAGACGCACCCCATTGGTCCGGTCGGACGACGGGCCGGTCTCCAGCAGGAGTTCGCCCGCCTCGACACCCGCGGTGAGGTCGCGCGTCACCGAACCGAGCGTGTCCGCGTCGATGTCGAACACGGCTTCCGCGCACTCGCCGGGGGCGAGCCGAACCCGTGCGAACCCGCGCAGCTCTCTCGTCCTCGGCCACGAGGAGCCGCCCGACACCCGACGCACATACAACTGCACGGTCTCGCACACCGGCCGCCGCCCCGTGTTCATGACGGTGACCGCGCAGGTCAGCGTAGGCGCGTCCAGGGACACGGACGCACGCGACAGCTTCGGCACACCGTAGGACACCGACGTGTACGACAGCCCGTGGCCGAACGGATGGCGAGCGGACGCCGGTTGATCGACGTATCCCCGGTAGCCGTGGTCCTTGCCGTTGTAGAAGACGGGCAGGTGCGCCGCCGAGCGCGGTACCGACACCGGGAGACGACCCTCCGGCTCCGCCCGGCCGAAGAGGACGTCGGCGACCGCGCGTCCGCCCCACGGTCCCGGATACCAGGCGCTCAGCACGGCACCCGCGGTACTGGAGAAGTCCGGCAGCGCGTGCGGGCGTCCCTGGACCAGCACCACGACGACCGGTGTGCCCGTGGCGGCCACGGCGTCGATCAGCCGCAACTGTCCTACGGGTATGGAGAGTTCGGCCAGATCGACGCCCTCGCCGCAGGTCGTGCCACTCGGTGCGGCCGAGGCGACCTGCGCGGCGCCGTTGCTGTCGAAGGCCGTGACGCCGTCACGGGCGCTGGAACCGCCCAGCACCAGCACGGCCACATCGGCCGCGGCGGCCAGGGCGACGGCTTCGGGAAGCGCGGAGAGGTCGGAACCGGTCAGCGCGCACCCGGCGGCATGGGTGACCTCGATGCCCTCGGGGGCGGCCTCGCGGATGCCTCGCAGCACGGTGACACCGGTCCCGGGCCGCTGAGGTGCGGTGTAGTCCCCGATCTGGTGCGGTACGGAGTCGGCGTCGGGCCCCAGTACGGCGATCCGCCGGGCCGCCGGACCCAACGGCAGGGTGTCCCCGTCGTGTTCGAGCAGCACGACGGAGGCCCTGGCGATCCGCTCGCTCAACTCCCGCACGGGCAGCGGCGTTTCATGAACGGGCCGCCCTGACGTGTAGGGCTCCTCGAAGAGGCCGAGCCGGAACTTCAGCGTGAGGACCCGCGCGACGGCGGTGTCCAGTGCGGCCTCGGGAACGAGTCCTCGGGTGACCGCCTCGGCCAGCCGCGGGAAGCAGGCGTCCCACAGACTCAGGTCGCAGCCCGCTGACAGAGCCATGGCGCCGGCGGCCACCGGGTCGCCGGTGAGGCGGACCAGACGGTCGATGGCGCCGCCGTCCGCCATGACGATCCCGTCGTAGCCCCACCGCTCGCGCAGCAGCCCGGTCAGCAGGGGCCGGCTGGCGACACAGGGCAGCCCGTCGAGTTCGCTGTACGCCGCCATCACCCCGGCCGCGCCGGCCCGGACACCCGCGCGTGCTGCCGCGAGGTGGATCTCATGGAGTTCCCTCGGCCCCAGTTCGGTGGCCGCGCTGTTGCGACCGCCGACCGTGGCACCCTGCCCGGCGAGATGTTTGAGGACGACCGCGGTGTCCGCCCTGCGCATACCGCGTACAAGTGCCTGCGTGAAGCGGGCCGCCAGGTAGGGGTCCTCGCCGAAGCACTCCTCGGCGCGGCCCCAGCGCGGGTCACGCACCAGGTCGAGGGCCGACACGAGCGCCACATGGCCCCCGCGCGACCGCAGTTCGGCGCCCACCGCCTCGGCGGCGGCCTCGTACAGGTCGGGGTCCCAGGTGGCGCCCACGCCGAGGTTCACCGGCAGGAGGGTGCCGTCGAGGGCCTGGTGGCCGTGCGGTACCTCCTCCACGAACAGCACCGGCACGCCCAGGCGGGTGTTCTCCACGACGTGCCGCTGCACGTCGTCCGAGACCCGTGCGCCGTCGGCCGCCATGATGCCGTCCGCGAAGCCGACCCCTGACCAGGGATCCGCGCGCTGGAGCCCGTAGAGGGCGCCCATGCCGTCATGGGCGGCGACCTCGGTCCGCAAGGCGTCGGTGAGCCGGAACCCACCGGACGACGTCCGTTCGTAGGCGTCCCAGCCGTGGAGACGCTGGTTGACCTGGCCCACCTTCTCCCGAAGGGTCATGCGGTCCAGCAGGTCCCGCACCCGGGCCTCGACCGGCGCGGCCGGGTCCCTGTAGAGCGGGCCGGTCATGTCAGCTCCAGGACGGCGACCCCGTACGGGGCGAGCGGCACGTCCGTCACCCGCTCGCCGGAAAGCACGTCGTGCAGGGTCCCGGCCGCCTCCGGGCGTACGGTCAGCTCCTCGGCGGACTGGCTGACCAGCCACACGAAGCGCCGTCCGTCCTCGTGCACGAGCAGGTCGGCGCCCACGTACGGACTGCCGACGGTGACCGGGCGGTCGGCGCCCGCGAGGTCGGCGAGCGCCGCGTACAGACGGTGGGTCTGCTCGGGGTTGACGTGGGCGGTGCGGGCGGCCATGTGCTCCAACGGGTAGGTCGCCAGGACCGTGCGTCCCTGTCCGGTCTCGCGGACCAGCAGGGCGGGCCGGCCGTGTCCGTCGACGGCGACCACCCTGGCGTCGCGCGCGACCACCGGCAGATAGGCCCGGCTGTCCTCGTTGCCCGCCACCGGGAACGTGAGGGTCTCGCCCGCCGCGAGCGGGCCGAAGTCCTCGGTGAAGGTCATCTCCAGCACGTCGTCCGTGATGGGCTCGGCGACCCCGTACGACAGTTGCAGCTCGACCCCGAACAAGCCGTCGAGGTCGTCGAACCACGGCCCCCGCGTGCCGGGGTGCTCACCGGAGCAGAACGACAGGTAGACCGTCGCCCCCTCCGCCGCCCGCCGGGCCAGTTCGCGTCGGGTGCGGGCGGTCAACTGCCGGGTGGCGGGGAGTAGATAGAGCTTGGCGCGGCCGGGGAGGTGGTCGGCCTCGCGGACCAGTCCGGCCGGCAGGTCGGCGGCGCGGGCGGCGACGTACGCCTGGTGCAGCGAGGTGAAGATCAGCGGACGGTCGGCGGGCCTGCTGTAGGGATACCCGCGCTCCAGGAACGCGGGCACGACCAGGGCGGCGGCGGTGTCGGCCCGTCGGCAGCGGGCGAAGTCCACGGCTTGCAACACCTCGGCGAACGCGGCGAGTTCGAGCAGCGGAGCCTTCGGTGCTCCCTCGCTGTCCGTGATGCCGAAGTGCATCTCGAAGGGGTGGTGGTCGTACGGCGAGCGGTCCCACAGGTCGTCGTAGTCGGTGTTGTTCCAGGCGATCCAGCCCGTGGCACCGCCGAGCAGGCTGTTGTGCAAAGTCTGCCGGTAGTAGATACCGGCGTTCTCGGCGGACACGGTGTCGGTGGAGAGGCCGAACTCCTCCAGTACGACGGGCTGTTCCGTCACCGAGGCCAGCTCGCACTCGAAGGCGGCGCGGTAGTGCTGACGGGGGCGGTCCGTGTCCGAGCGGTAGACGTGCGGGCCGACGAAGTCGACGTACTCGGCGGTGTCGCGGAGCGAGAAGCCGTTGTCGCGGCCGGTCACCTCGATGCCCCAGGCGCCGTCCCCGAGGGAGACGGGCTGGGTCCCGCCGGCGGCTCGTACGGCGTTGCACATGGCCTGCGCCCAGGCCGTGACGACGTCGGAGGAGGGCGGGTTCTCCTGGTATACGCGGCCGTAGCCGGGCATCTCGTTGGTGATGAGCCAGCCGGTGACCGCGGGGTGGTCCTTGAAGCGGCGGGTCATCTGCGAGGCGAACCACGCCTGGCGGCCGACCATCCACACGTCCTCGTACAGGTCCCGTCCGCCGCGCCAGACGGGGTCCCAGTTCTCGCCGGACATGTGGCCGACGATGAAGGTGGGGACCGTGCCCATGCCCGCCTCGGTATGGGCGTCGAGGAAGTCCGCGAAACGCTCGCACAGGGTCTCGTCGACGCGGTGCGGCTCGGGGTGGAAGTCGGGCCAGTAGAAGAAGGAGCGCGTCATGGTCAGACCGTGCTCGCGCAGTACCCCGAGTTCCTCGCGGACCGTCCTGGGGTCGTAGTCGCGCCACATCAGAGGGCCGCCGGTGCGGGACCAGAAGTTGGCGCCGAGCCAGGGCAGTACGGCGGAGTCGTGGGTCAGGTGGGCGCTGTGGCGTCGCATGGTCCTTCTCGGATCGATCGGGCGGTGCGGGGTGTGGGGGGTCGAGTTCAGGAGGCCGGTCTTCGGGGGGCCGGGCCGGTGGACTCGCGGACGACCAGGCGGGGCCGGTCGTCGAGCCGCTCGGCCTCGACGTCCTCTCCGCAGCGGGCGAGCAGGACCCGCGCGGCCGCCGCGCCGACCCGCTGCACCTGCTGGTCGACGGTGGTCAGCCGCGGGTGGAGCCAACGGCCCAGCGGCAGGTTGTCGTAGCCGACGACCGACAGGTCCCTGGGGACGCGCAGGCCCGCGCGCTGGGCGGCCCCCATGCCGCACACGGCCATGGAGTCGTTGGCGTAGACGATGGCCGTGGGGCGGTCGGCGGTGTCCAGCAGCGCGACGGTCGCGGCGACGGCCGACACCTCCGAGAAGTCGGTGTGCAGCACGGCGACCGGCCGTACCCCCGCCTCGCGCAGGGCCGCGTCGAAGGCGCCGTGCCGCAGTCTGGTGTGCTGCAACTCCTCGGGGCCCGCCACATAGGCGATACGCCGGTGGCCGAGTCGCAGCAGGTGGGCGACTACTTCTTCGACGCCTGCCCCCTGCTGTCCGAGGCCGACGCTCGGCACGGCCGCCGCGCGGTCGGGAGCGCCGAGCAGCACCGCGGGCAGGCCGAGGCGGGCCAGCAGCGCGGGCCGGGGGTCGACAGCACGCGCGTCCGTGAGTACCGCGCCGTCCACCCTGCCCTCGGCGGCGAGCCGCTCGTAGAGGACGTTCTCCTCCTGCGCCCCGGCGACCAGGTGCAGCAGCAACCCGTAGCCGCGCGGGGAGAGTTCACCCTCTATGCCGGTGATCAGCTCGCTGAAGTGGGGGTCCGCGCCCAGCACGTCGGTGGGGCGCCGGACGACCAGGGCGAGCGTGCGGGTGCGGGCGCTGCGCAGGGCCGCGGCGGGCGCGCTCGGCGACCACCCCAGCTCCAGCGCGGTGTCCAGGATGCGGCGCCGGGTCGCCGAGGACAGCCTCCCCTTGTCGTTGAAGGCCTGGGAGACGGCCGCGGTGGACACACCTGCGGCTGCGGCGACGGCCTTGATGGTGGGACGCCTGGCAGTCCTGTCGGGTTCGTCGGTGCCGAAGGTGTCGTCGAGGGAGGCGTTCACATCTTCACCGCCCCACTGACGAGCGCCTGCTGCATGCGTTTCTGCAGCACGGTGTAGACGACCCACACCGGTACGAGGGTGAGGACCGTGCCCGCGGTGAGGACGCCGTAGTCGGTTCCGGTGATCGATTTCAGGGTGGGCAGGGCGACCTGGACCGTGCGCTGGGCGGGATCGGGCCCGATGATCACGAGCGAGTACAGGTACTCGTTCCAGAAGGTCAGGAAGTTCAGCAGCAGGACGGTCGCGATGCCGGGCATGCACATCGGGATGTAGACGTGCCGCAGGACGGCGAACGTGGAGGCGCCGTCCATGCGGGCGGCCTCCTCCATCTCCTTGGGGATGGTCCGCATGAACTGCACCAGGATCACCACGGACAACGGCATCGCGGTCGCGGGCAGGAACAGCACCATGAACGTACGGGTGTGGAACAGACCCGTCGCCGCGGCCAGCAGGAACGTCGGGAACAGCGCGGCGAAGGTGGGGATGAGGAAGCCGAGCGAGAAGACCTTCTCCATGATCGACGCGGCCCGGCCGGTGGACCTGGCGAGGGCGAACGCCGCGGGCAGCGCGAGCCCCAGCGTCAGGACGAGCGCGAAGACCGTCACCAGCGTCGAGTTGACGACGGCGAGCCCCAGGTCCGCGCTGTCGAAGGCGGTACGGAAGTTGCCGAACCCGAACGAGGTGGGCAGGGCGAAGGGGTGCGCGAAGATCTCGTCGTTCGTCTTGAAGGCCGAGGCGAGGAAATAGTACAGCGGCACGATCAGCAGGACCGCGTAGGACCACACCAGGACGTGCGCGGGCAGCCAGCGCTTGCCGAGCTTCATGGTGAGCGGCTCCGATCAGTAGTTCTGGCGCAATGCGCGGCGGATGGTGAGCAGTCCGACGAGCCCGGCGAGGAAGAGGATGACGCCGACGGTCTGGCTGTAGCCCAGGTCGGCCGCGATGAACGCCTTCTGGTAGACGAGGAACGACAGGGTGGTGGACGAGCTGCCAGGACCGCCCTGGGTGAGCAGCAGGACGTGCTGGGCGGACCCGAAGAGCGTCCACAGGAACTGCAGCATCGTCACGACACCGACGTAGTCGCGGATGACGGGGAAGTGGATGAGCCACATCGTGCGCCAGTGCCCGGCGCCGTCGAGCTGCGCGGCCTCGCCGAGTTCGTCGGGCACACTGCCGAGCCGGGCCGCGAACAGTACGGCGGTGAAGCCGATCCCGGCCCACACGTCCAGGGCGATCAGGCAGGCGAGTGCGGTGGACGGCGAGGCGAGCCAGGCGTCGGTGAGCGAGCCCAGCCCGACGGACTCCAGAGCGCCGTTGGCAAGACCGTCCGGGGACAGGGCGGCGTAGAAGACCATGGCTTTCGCCGGGGTCGAGATGAGCCCCGGGATGAAGAGCAGATAGCGGATGACCCGGTGTCCTGGCGGCTTCTGCGCGACGTAGTAGCCCAGCATGTAGGCGCACACGATCATGATCGGCAGGGCGACGGCGAGCTGGACGGCTGTGTTGCGCACCGCGTCCCAGAAGACCGGGTCGTCCAGGACGGTACGGACGTTGCCGAGGCCGGCGAACGACACCGGCTGCAGCATGCCCGGCCAGTGCAGGGCGGCGATCACGAAGATCGCGATCATCGGGCCGACCATGAAGACCAGGTACCAGATCAGGGCCGGCACGGCGAGGACGGTGCCGCCCTGCCGGGGCGGGCGCCGCCCCGCGGTGGCGGACGGCGGGCCGGGGCGGCGGACCGTGGTGTCGCCCGGTGTGGGCGTCAACGTCGTCATGCGGTGACTCCGATGGACTCGGGCGCGGAACGCGGGGGAGGCGACGGCGATGGGTACGTGGGAAGGGCCTGGCGGTTCACGCGGATCGGTACGCGGCTTCCAGCGCGGCGCGGACCTTCGCGGCGCCGGTGCCCCGGGTGAACGACGTACTGGTCGCGGTGATCAGCGGCTGGGTCGCCGCGGGCGGCACGTACACATCGGGCAGCAGGACCTGGCTGACGTCGTCCCCCAGCCGCTGGGCCGCCGCGACCAGCGGGAAGTCCGTACTCACCGTGCTGGAGCGCAGCGCCATGTCGCGGCCGCTCTCCTTGATGAACCGGGACACGGTGTCGGGGCGGTACATGAACCGCAGGAACTTCTCGACGGCGTCGATCTTCTCCGTGCCGTTCGGACTGATCCAGAACCCGATCAGGGTGTACGTCCGCAGGATCGTCGGCAGCTTGTGCGCGGCGCCCTCGGCGAGCGGCCAGCCGCCCACGTCCGTGTGGCGGGCGACGGACTCGGGCACCTTCGCGAGTGCCGACGACATCGCCGACTGGATGGCGGCGGACCGCGTGTTGTACTGCGTGGTCATCAGGTCCGAGGTCAGGCCCTGCGCCTTGTCGACGAACACCCCGGCGTCGCGCAGCGTCACGAAGTACTCGATGCCCTCCTTGGCGCCCCTGCTGCCGCTGAAGTCGCCGGTGGAGTAGACGTGCCGGGCCTCGTCCTCGCTGAGGAAGGTCTGGATGATCTGGGCGAGGAGTTTCTGCCCGGTCCAGTCGTTTCCGCCGGTGGTGACGGGTCCGATGCCCTTGGCCCGCAGTTTGCGGGCCGCGGCGATCAGCTGGTCGCCGGTGACCGGGATCTCGTCCACGCCCGCCCTGTCGAGGAGCGAGCGGTTGTAGGCGACGGGCCAGTTGGTGGCGAAGTAGGGGAAGGCCCGCAGCCTGCCCTTGCCGTCGGTCCAGGCGTCCAGGGCCACTGGGAGGACCCGTTCGCGCAGCCCCCAGTCGTCCAGGTAGTCCTTCACGTCGACCGTGGCGCCCACATCCGTCCAGGCCAGGGTCTTGTCGTAGAGGTTGACCATCACGACGTCCGGCTCTTTACGTGCCAGTCGGGAGGTCTCGTAGACCTGGGCGAGGTCGTCGCCGTTGACGAGGTTCTTGACCTTGAGCCCCGGGTTCTCCTCGCGGAAGCGGTCCAGGGAGGCCAGATAGGTGGGCGAACCCGGCGCGGTGGTGCCCAGCTGGCTGTGCACGACGAGCGTGTCGGGATCGGAGTCCGCCGCGGCCAGCGCGGAACAGCCGGACAGAGCGGGCAGGGCGGTCGCGGCGGTGAGGCCGGAACCGGCGGCGAGGAAGCCGCGCCGAGTCAGCGGTGAGCGCACAGCGGGGTGTCTCCAACCATGGCGGTTAACGAGTGGTTAATCGATGTACCTGCGGAAGTGCGAGGACTTTAGGAGGGGTTTCGCGTGCGGTCAAGACCCGGTGGGGAAACAGCGCCCCGAAGGGGCGCGGGGTCCGGATGCGGGGGGTGCACTCTTGACAAGGGCGCACCCCCGCAACGTACGTTCATGCGCAACCACCCAGCGCGGGAGTCACCCTTGAGGACGTCACATGTCAGGCCGGTCCGCAGCGCGGTGACGCTGCCGGTCTGGACGAAGCGTCGGCACGTGGATCTGTGCCGGACGCATGGCGCGCTCTGTAGCTGACCCCTCGGTCCGGAACTGACTCTCGTTCCGGCTGTCCCTCCGGCAAGCGTGTGCGCGTCGCGTACCCATGCTGTCGTGCCCGTGCCCGTGCCGGTGCCTTGCGCGTCGCGTGTTGCCGCAGCCCTCGCCCGGTCGCAACCGTCCCGGTGTGTCCGTGTCCGGCATGTTCGGACGACGTCCGCGCGCCCCGCCGGAACTCCCCCGCCCCGCCCTCAGACGCCACCGGCATCGGTATCGGCATCGGTATCGGTATCGGGCCGGTGAGAATGGACGATTCGTGAGTGCAGAACGCCCCAGGACGCTGAAGACCGTGACCGGAGCAGGCGGCACGTCCGAGACCTACGACCTGGCGATCGATCCGACCCGATCGACTCTGGACACCGCCGTACGCGTGGCGGGACTCGCCGAAGCCGCGAGGATCGACGCCCTGTTCACCGCCGATCTGCTCAGTTTCGGCGCCCAGGGCCCGATCGGCTCGCAGGAGCCGCTGGTCTTCGTATCGGCGCTGAGCCAGGTGACCTCGAAGATCGGTCTGATCGCCACGGTCTCGACGACGTTCCACCATCCGTACAACCTGGCCCGGCTGTTCGGAACCCTCGATCACGTCAGCAACGGGCGGGCCGCCTGGAACCTGGTCACCTCCTCGATCGGTGAGGAGAACTTCGGCCCTGGCGAGCTGCCGGGCCCCGACGAGCGTTACGCGCGTGCCGCGGAGACCCTGGAGGTGGTCAACGCCCTGTGGGACAGCTGGGAACCCGGCGCGCTGACCGTCGGCGCGGACGGTAAGGCGGTGCTGCACCGCGACCGGGTCCGTCCGATCGACCACTCGGGCCCGTTCTTCACCGTGGCCGGTCCCTTGAACATCCCGCCGCTGCCGCAGCGGCGCCCGGTACAGCTGCAGGCCGGTCAGTCGGAGGCCGGGCAGGCGCTGGGCGCCCGATACGCCGAGATCGTCTTCACCTCGCTGCCGACCCTGGACATCGCGGTGGACTTCACGCGGAAGATCCGGAGCCGGGCCGAGCGGCTGGGACGGGCCGGCGGACTGCCGCTGATCTTCAGCTCACTGCATGCCACCTACGGTTCCACGGAGGAGGAAGCACGACGGCTCGTACGTGAGAAACGGGAGTCGATCGACTTCGAACGCGGCCGCGCCCAGGTGGCCGACATGCTCGGCGGCGGAGTCGACCTGTCGGAGATCCCGCTCGACTCGAAGCTGCCGGAGAGTCTGCTGCCCGACATCACCTCGGTGAACCGCCGCCGGGGCCGCGTCGACATCTTCACGGGCTACGCACGCCAGGGCTACACGTTGCGGGAGCTCGTCGTCGCGGCCCAGGACACCGGGCACTGGGCTGCCGCGGGGACGCCCGAACAGCTCGCCGACGCGGTCGAGGAACGGTTCCGGGCCGGTGTTCTCGACGTGATCTCGCTGAGCGGCCTCGCGGATCCGCAGCAGCACGACTTCGCCGTCAACGGCCTGCTGCACGAGCTGCGCAAACGCAAGATCGTCGCCCCCGACTACACCGGCACCACCCTGCGCGAGAACCTCGGACTCGAACTGCCGGCCCGCGCCTCCGCACCCATCGGGGTCTGAACCGACCCGACGGCCGTGCGGTTCTTGTCCTGTGCCCGCCTGCCCTCCGATGGCGGGCGGGCGGGCACAGCCGGCAGCGGTCGCGGCCTCGCTCACCGAGCCCGGCCGACTCGTGCTTCCGCGAGCCCGGCCGATTCGTGCTTCCGCGAGTTCGGCCAGGTGGCGGAGCGGGTCGCTGAGACGGTCGGGCCCGAACGGCGGGAACCGGATGCCCCGCTCCCGGATGAACCGCGGCACCGCGAACACCCTCGCGACGGGCCCGGCGCCGCCCGGTGTGGCGCTCATGCTCTCCTGGGGCGGGCTCAGTCGTGGTGGCGGCCGTGACGGCCGCTGTTCCCGTCGTCACCGTGGTCGTCGTCGGACTTGGTCCGTGACCGCGTGATCTCGCCGCTGCCGCGGTCGACGTGGACCTCGTACCGGCTGCCGTTCCCAAGGATCTCCACGCTCCAGACCGTACGGCCGTGCTCCGTCTCGGCCTCGACCTCGGTGACGGTTCCGCTGCCCACATGGGAGAGCGCGATCTCCCCGGCGCGCCGGCTGCCCACCGAAGGGCTCGCGGGAGTGGTCGCGGGAGAGGCGGCGGTCGGTCCGGCCGTGTCGTCGACCGTCGGAGCCGTCGTCGGCGACCCGGACGGCGCATGCGACTGCCACGGGGACGGCGACGAGACCGGTGCGTCGGAGGACGGCCCGGACGAGACCGTGGCCCCTGCTGTCGGCGTAGCCGTGGCCGACGACGAACTGCGGGAGGGTGACCCGTCGTCGCTTCCGCCCGCGAGTGCGGTACCGGCGATCGCGGCGACGAGTGCTCCCGACGTGAGCAGGACGAGTGATGCGCGCTTCATGGCGAACCTCCTGTGCATGAGTGATGTGGGAGAGAGGTTCGCGCGGGCCGGGTCAGGGCCGCGCTGCGGCAGTGCTAAGAGCGCGCTAAGGCGGTCATGGGTCATGGAGGAGGGGGAGGGGAAGCCGCGGGCGTGGGGGGTCCCAGTTCCAGGGTCACGCGGGCACCGCCTGCCCGGCCGGTCGTCAGGATCATGTGCCCGCCGCTGGACAGGGCGGCCCGGCGGGCGATGTCCAGGCCGAGTCCGGTGGATCCGCCGAGGCTGGCGCCCCGTCGGGCCAGGTCCGCCGACAGCCCGGGGCCGTCGTCGGCCACCGTGAGCACGGCTCCGCCGCCGGGGCGGGGTGACAGGGTGACGGAGAAGGCGGTCCCGTCGGGGGTGTGGGCGAAGACGTTTCCCAGCAACGCGTCGACGGCGGCGGCGAGTTCGTCGGCGGGGATGCCGACCGGCAGGGGGCCCTCCGCCGTGACGTCCAAGGTGACGGCCCGCCCGGTGTCCTCGGCCAGGACGGTCCAGAACGCCACCCGCTCGCGGAGCGCCGAGGCCGCTTCGCACTGCGCGTGCGCGTCCGTCTCCGGGCGGTGCCGGGCCTGGCTGATGAGGCCGGTGACCGCCCGTTCCATGGCGTCCACGCGGGCGGTGATCCGGGCGGCGTCGGTTCCGGCCAGCGATTCGGCCTCCAGCCGCAGCGAGGTGAGGGGTGCTCGGAGCCGGTGGGAGAGGTCCGCGACCTGTTCGCGTTCCTCGCGCAGCAGTTCCTGGATCCGGTCGGCGAGATGGTTGAGGGCGCCGGCGACCTCCCGCAGTTCGGGCGGCCCCTCGGGGCGGGCGCGCGCCGTGAGGTCGGCCCGCGCGAGCCGGTGGGACACGGCGGACAGATCCGAGATGGGGCTCACCAGGGCGCGGCTGAGACGGTCGGCGACGAGCAGGCCCAGCAGCAGGAGCGCGACGCCCAGACCGGCGAGTACGAGCCACGCCCGCGTGACCCCGCGGGACAGTTCGGAGGAGGGCACGAAGGCACGGATGACAGCGGTGCCGTCCGGGCGGCCGAGAACGGCCACGACGATCTCTCGTCCGTCGGTCCGTTCCACGGTCCGGCTGACCCCGGCCAGGCCCGCGAGCCGCACGGCACTGGTCCGCGCTGCCGGGGTACCCAGGACCGACCCGTCGGCGAGGAAGACGGTGAGCGGACCCCGGGCCGCGGCAGCCACGTGCTCGACGCTGGTCCGCAGGGTCTTCGGATCCGCGGTCCCCACCAGCGAGACCAGGCTCTGCGCGTCCGCGCCGGCGGCGACAGTGGCACGGTCCTGCGCGACCGTACGCAGCAGCAGTGCCAGGGGCACGACGAACGCGAGGAGCGCCAGACACATGGTCGCCGCGACGAGCAGGGTCAGACGGCGTCTCACGCACGGTCCGCGGGCGCGCTCAGCTTGACACCGACACCTCGTACGGTGTGCAGGTAACGGGGTTCCTGGGCACTCTCGCCGAGTTTGCGGCGCAGCCAGGACAGGTGTACGTCCACGGTCTTGTCGGTGCTTCCGTACGGCACCCGCCACACCTCGGTGAGCAGTTCCCGCTTGGTGACGACCTGTCCTGCCCGGCCGGCGAGATGGTGGAGCAGGTCGAATTCGCGGGGTGTGAGGTCGAGAACGGTTCCGGCGAGGCTCGCCTCGCGTGTGCCCGGGTCGATGCGCAGTTCACCGACGACGGTGGCGGCAGCGGGTTCCCGGGAGTTGGTGCCGCGCCGCAGCACCGCCCTGATCCGTGCCTCCAGTTGGGCGGCGGTGAACGGTTTCACGACGTAGTCGTCGGCGCCGGCGTCGAGCCCCCGGACGATCTCCGCCTCGTCGTCCCGGGCCGTCGCGATGATCACCGGGACGGGACTGACCGCCCGCAGCATGCGCAGCAGTTCGATGCCGTCGAGATCCGGCAGGCCGAGGTCGAGGACCACGAGGTCGGGACGCTCGTCCAGCGCCGTCTGGAGCCCGCCCATCGCGGTGTGCGCCGCGGCGACAGCGTGACCGCGCTCGCGCAGGGCGCGGATCAACGGCGTCCGTATGGTCGGGTCGTCTTCGACTATCAGGAGGTGAACCACAGCAGGCACGCTATCCGAGCAGTCGGGCAGGTCCGCGCTGTTAACCACCCCTTAGGTTTCCCCGGTGCTCGCCTTATCCATGGCCGGGGCATAGTCGTACGCATGCCATCCCGCACTCTCCTCGCCCTGGCCGGCTGGACGGCCGCCGCCGTCGCCGCCACGCTCACCGGCCTGGCCGCCGTCGAGATCATCGGGGACGGGATCACCGGCTCCTCCGACGGCGAGACGCTCAGCTCGCAGCAGGTCGAGCGGCAGCTCGACGCGGTGACGGCCGCATCGTCGTCCGGCCCTGGCGGGGGACCGGGCGCCGCGACACCGAGCGCGACTTCTGACACCGGGGCACCCCCGTCCCCGTCCCCGTCTCCGTCCCCGCCCACTTCCACGACCGCACCCGCCGGTCCCGCCACCGAGGTGAGGAAGACGTTCTCCGCTCCGGGCGGCACGGCCATCGCCACCTGCGAGGGAACGACCGTACGGCTGTTGTCGTGGGCTCCTGCCCAGGGGTACGGAGTGAAGAGCGCCGACCCGGGCCCCGACGACGAACACGCCGAGGTGAAGTTCGAGGGTGCCGCAGGCAAGGTCGAACTCCGCGTGCGCTGCACGGACGGCCGCCCCACCGGATCGTGGAAGCAGGACGACTGACGCGGTTCGGCGCTCCGGGGCGGCGGCGCCGACGGACACGCGGTCACTGTTTGTCGCGGGTGCCTCTTGAGACGAGACGGTGGAGTCGGCCGCGGTGACGCAGCGCGATGCAGCCGACAGCGAGTGCCGCCGCCAGTGGTGTGGCTCGCGCCGATGCCGATGTCCCAGCCGGAAGGATGCGACGCGGAGCTGCCACCGACGCCGGCACGTGCGCCGAGTGTGGGCGGCGCGGGGGAGGGCAGCGCGGGGGAGGGGGCACTTGAGGCGGTGCCGAGGGCGGCGGTACGGCGGGGCAGGACTTCGCAAGCGATGCCGTCGTCCTGGCCCTGGTCCTCATGCCAAGCCGCGCCACCCTCACATGCATAGCCGGTGTCATCGTGTCCGTCGCGCCACTCGCCGGAACCGCCCACGCCCAGGACCTCGACTGCCGCAACTTCACCCACCAGGAAGACGCGCAGGCCGTCTCGGCGGCGCGAGACGGTGGGCCGGACGGGTGGCCGGGACGCCGACTCGACAACCGTGCCGGACGGTCCGCGGGTGGAGGAGGAGCGTGCCCGAACTCCACCCGTACTTCCACCCGTGGGTCCAAGCCCGAAAGGCCGGGAAACGACAACCTTGAGGGCATGACCACCACCGACTGGATCACCGACATCGCCCTCGTACTCGTCGTCTTCCGGCAGCTGCGGGAAGGCCGTCTGGACCTCAGGTCCTATCTGATCCCGCTGGGGATCGTGGCCTTCGTGGCCTCCCACTACCTGCACACCGTCCCCTCCGCGGGCAACGACCTGCTGCTGATCGGAGCGCTGGCCGGCGCCGGCGCGGCGCTCGGCATCGCGGGTGGTGCCTACACCCGGATCCGCAGCGCCGACGGACACCTCCTCATCAAGGCGGGCGCCATATCGGCGGTCCTGTGGGTGCTCGGCATGGGTGCGCGCATGGGATTCCAGGTGTGGGTCGACCACGGCGGCGCCGACGACGTGAGCCGGTTCAGCGCCACCCACGACATCACCACCAGCCAGGCCTGGGTCGCCGCGTTCGTGCTGATGGCGCTCACCGAAGTGGTCACCCGCCTGGCGACCGTCTTTGTCAGGAGCCGCCTGGCGACGCGCGAGCCACAGCTCCCGGTGGGCACGCGCCCCGCCGCAGCCCTCGACCACACTGTCTGACCATGGGCTATGGTCGCGGCGTGTCCGCATCCGTGCCTGCCCCGCACCCCGGGCCGGCCCCCGACCGTGAGCCCGGCCCTCGGGCCGTGCCCCGCCAGGACCCCCGTGTGCAGTGGGCCATCACCCTGGCGGTCGTCGTCGCCGCGCTCGTGACCGTCCGTCCGCTGGACATGAGTGGCCATGGTCTGGCGGTGGCCGCCCTGATCGTGGTCACCTCCGTGGCCCTGCTGGCGCGGCACCTTCCCGAGGCCAGGTTTCCGCCCCGCGTCGCGCTCGTCTGGCTGACCACGGGGGTCGTCGCGGACGCCGCCCTGATCGCCGTCAGCCGCACCGGCTCCAGCTACCTGTTCGCCTACTTCCTCGTCGGCCACATCGGCTACCGGCTTCCGCTCAAGCAGGCACTCTCGCTCGCGGTTCTGACCAGCCTGCTCTGCTGCGGTGTCCTGTACTTCCGCCTCGGCCCCGGCCACGAGGCGCTGCCCTGGGCCCTCGGCCTCACCATCGGCGCTCCGGTGGTGGTCGGGATTCTCAGCCGCAGCAGACAGCGCGCCATGGAGGCGATGCTCTCGTCCGCCGAGTCCGCCGAGCGGGCCGCCCGCGCCGAGGCCCGGACCGCCGTACTCACCGAACGCGGCCGCATAGCCCGGGACGTGCACGACGTACTGGCGCACTCATTGGCCGGGATCAACATGCAGTTGGAACTGGCGGACGCCCTGATCGACACCGGTGACCTGGAAAAGGTCCGTGAGGCGAACAACAAGGCACACAGCCTGGTGAAGGAGAGTCTGAAGCAGGCCCAGTGGACCGTACACGCGCTGCGCGAGGACTCTCTCCCGCTGCTCGACAGCCTGAGCGCGATGGCCGAGTCCTCCGGCCACCGTGATGCTCTCACCGTCACCGGAACCGTCCGCGAACTGCCGGCACAGGTCACCCAGAACCTCCTGCGCATCGCCCAGGAGGCGCTGACCAACGCCGCCCGGCACGCCCCGGGCGGCGACGCCGGGGTGGAGCTGACCTTCGACGCGGCATCCACGACGCTGAGAATCCGCAACGGGCCCGCGACCGGTGGGGTGACCGCGGGCGTCGGCAGCGGAATGGGGCTGATCGGGATGCGTGAGCGCGTCGCCCTGCTGGGTGGCACCATTACCGCGGGCCCGGTCACCGAGGGTTCGGACCAAGGCGGCTGGCAGGTGGAGGCAGTGATCCCGGGATGAGTGAACCGACCGACGACCCGCAGCGGCTGAGAGTGATCGTCGCCGACGATCAGGCCGCCGTCCGTGAGCCCCTCGCCGCGGTGCTCGGCATGTCCGAGGACATCGAGGTCGTCGCCGCAGCGGCGGACGGCACCGAAGTGCTCGCCGCCGTGGCCGCCGCATCGGTGGACGTCGTCCTGATGGACCTGCGCATGCCCGTGATGGACGGCATCGAGGCGACCCGCCGACTGAGCGCAGAGCATCCACAGGTCGCCGTGGTGGTGTTGACCACCTTCGCCGACGACGACTCGATCCTCGCCGCACTGGGCGCCGGTGCCCGTGGCTACTTGACGAAGAACGCGGGGCGTCAGGACATCCTCCGTGCGATCCGCGCCGCCGCCGCGGGACAGTCCGTACTCGACCGCGAGGTCCAGGACCGTCTCCTCGCCACCGCCCGCGCCCGTCCGCCGGCCGCGGACCAGGCACTGCCGCCGGACCTGACCCCACGCGAGCGCGAAGTGCTCACCTTCATCGGCCAGGGACTGCCCAACCGGGCCATCGCCGAGAAGCTCTTCATCAGCGAGGCCACGGTCAAGACCCACATCAACAACCTGTTCGCCAAGGCCGACATCCGAGACCGCGCCGACGCCGTCCGCCGAGCCATCGCGGCGGGCCTGGCCTGACCCTGAGGACCCCGCACACGACCATGTGTTGTGTCGTGAGGTCCCTTGCGGTCGGCGGTCGGCAGGACGAACTTGTAGGCATGGATCCCCCCGGGGCCTGCGGGACAGCGGCAGGACGACCGAGCCGTCACCGCAGGGGATGGGACGCAGGTCGACACGGGGGTTGCCCCCCGGTGGCTGGCATGTCACCGCGGCCGACATCTCGTCCGAGGCCCTCGCCCGCGCCGCCGTCCGCGTGGCGCCGCGTTCACCGGCCGGCCCGCCGATGGGCCCCGACGGCGGGTTCGTCGAGAGTGGCCGAGAGGGGAATGTGGTCCAGTGCGGTGAGCCGCAGCAGCTGCCGGATGCGCGGCTGGTCGCTGACCAGCTGAATACCGCCGTTGCGGGCGCGGGCACGATGGTGGGCGCGGCTCAGCATGTGCAGGCCGCTGGAGTCCATGAAGGACACCTGCCGCAGATCGACGATGACGTGCGGGACGGGCTGCCCGGTCGCGGTGTCGAGGTCGACGGTGATCTTGGCGACGGTGAAGACGTCGATCTCCCCGTGGAGTTCGACCACCGTGGCCCTGCCGAGCGGAAAGCAGCGGGCATGGGCGCCGGGCAGATCTGTACGGGGCAGAGGGCAGGAATCGTGCAGTGGCATGAGGGCCTCACCATGAGCGTCGTCCGGGCCCCCGTGCACTGCGGCACGGCAATGCGGAGGCCGCGCTGGTCTGTTGCTGCAGGCTCACGGGGTCCAGGTCGCCTCACTCGCACGGTAGGGCGCGGTCGGCACGCAGAAACGATATGCCTGTCCACCAGGTCGCCCGTTCGAATGAATAATGGCCAAATGGCTTGCGCTGAGTCTGTGAGTCTGTGATTCCCGATTCCCGATTCCCGATTCCCGATTCCCGATTTCCGCGGCGCGCGGCATTGCGGTGCCGTGTGCCCGTGTTCCTGCGCGCGTGTGCCCGAGTGTGCCTGTGTGTGCGTGCCCGCGTGCCGCGGCGCCGCTCACTCGCCCCGCGGATGCGGAGAAGAAACCTCGAACCGGGAGGCGTAGATCGTCAGGGGTCCGCGCGTCCTTGTGTGCGTCAGGGAAGGGGAGGGCCCATGGAGCCGCAGAATTACGAGAGATTTGGGACTACGTCGAGAGCCGGTGAGCACTCTGCTGCGCCTGGCGAACCTGCTCACCGGCGGCGACCGGCACGAGGCCGAGGACCTGGCGCGGATCGCCCTGATGAAGGCGCAGCCGCTGGCGGCACATCGAGGACCGGAGGGCTGCGTACGCAAGGTGATGTACCGGCAGCAGATCAGCCGGTGGCGTCTGCGCCGCCCGCATCGCGAGCCCACGTTCGCGGCGCCACCGGCTGATTTCGGCGTCGCCGACGGCACGCCCGCCGCCGACCTGCGGATCACCGTGGGGCAGGCGCTCGCCCGGCTGACCCCGCGGCAGCGCACGATGCTGGTGCTGCGCTACTTCGAGGACCTGTCCGAGACGGAGGTGGCGGCCGTTCGGCGAACTGGTCGCGGGACGCGGTTGTTGCCGCGACGGGGCCTCGGCATGATGGGTGGCGCACAACGTGAACCGGCGCTGACCACCACCCCTTCCGTGACGCTGACCACCACCCCTTCCGTGACGCTGACCACCACCCCTCCCGTGCGGGGCTCGGGCGGAATTCCTGTCGCGATATAGCGCTAGTCTTCTCCTCGCGCCGCTGACCGCGTCGCGCGGAGACGTTCGACCGGACCAGGACGGAAGCATGTCGGAAGAGATTTCGCCCACCGGGGAGCACTCCGGCTCCGGTTCGTCGCCCGAGCTGCGTGCCTCTCATGCGGACCGGGACCGGGTGGTGGACGTGCTGCGTATCGCGGCGGGAGACGGTCTGCTGACCGTGGACGAGTTGGACGAGCGCCTCGAAGTCGCCCTGTCCGCGCGGACCCTGGGCGAACTGGCCACGCTCACCGCCGACCTGCCGCCCACGGTGGCCACGGTCGGCGGGACCGGGGCGGAGGCCAAGGACATGGTGCGGATCGAACAGGTCTTCAGCGGCGCGGTCGAGCGCGTGGGGCACTGGGTGGTGCCGCGGCAGTTGGAACTCGCAGTCACCTATTGTGAGGTGACACTCGACTTCACCGAGGCAGTGATCACGTACGACACCTTGCGGATCGATGTGGCCATGATGGGAAAGACCCTGACACTGGTCACGAAGCCGGGCATCGTGGTCGACATGGATGGTCTGCAGCTGTTGCACAGCAAGGTCAAGTACCGTCAGGGCCCCGCGAATCCTGATACGCCGGTCATCCTGCGAGTGGAACTGGTCGGTCAGAAGGCCCACGGCCACGTGGTGGTGCGGCCCGCGCGCCGGACGTTCGGACAGTGGCTGCTGCGCAGGCCCGCGTTCCGTTCCAGAGGCGTGTGACTCAGGTCAGTTGATCCAGCAACCCGGCCACCGCCCGGTAGTGCGTGCACGGTTAATCGCCGAACGACCGCTGTACCCGGTCGCGCACCTCGCCGCTCTGCTCCTGACTCCGCTTCCACCTCCATGCCGATCGCCCGTTCAAGCGTGCTGTGGGCGCACGTGCGGGCGCTGGGGCGCTGGGGTGCCGGCATGGCGCGCGGCCGCCGACCTGCTCATCCTGTTCACCCTGACGTTGCCCTGGAAGGCCGTCATGACCAGCCTGACAGCGAAGTCCGTGGAGGGCGGGGGTGCCGCCGCCTGTCCCCTCATCTTCCTGCCTTTCATCAGCTCGGCGTTCGTGCTCACCGACACCATGTCGGCCCGGTGGAAGCCTTCGCCGACAACCAGCCGGTGATGTCCGTCGTCAACACCCTGCGTGACCTGTTCGCACATGAGCCGGTCAGCAGCGACATCCGGATCGCGCTCGTATCCTGTGTGGGCATTCTCATCGTCGTGTACGCCCTCGCCATGTCCGCCCTACCGCCGCAAGGTCGCCTGCAAACACCGGACTTGTACGTGTGCCAAACGGCGCCGCTTCGACCCTTAACCCTCGACCTGTAGGACCTGAGCGCGTGGACGCGGTCATGGCCGCGGCCGGGCGGTCGGGCGTACTGGGCGATCAGGGTCCAGAACCCCCGGCCCGCCTGTGAGGCAGACGCCGAGGCACGGCAGCCGCCTCGTTCCCGGACCTGCATGCGGCGGACGGTCCGCGACATGGTTCGGGATCATGTCCTGTTGCTCTCTGGTGGTAAGCAGTTTCGCGGTGTAGCGTCATCCTCAGATGTCGTGGTTCGCAGTACCTGCCCGCGCTCCGGTGCGGGCATCTTGCTGTGCAGTGCAGGACCAGGGCGATCACCTCCGGGCCCACGCGGTGTGGGTCCGATATCGACTGGAAGGCACCAGCATGGCCAAGGGAACTGTCAAGTGGTTCAACGCCGAGAAGGGCTTCGGCTTCATCGAGCAGGAGGGCGGCGGACCGGACGTCTTCGCCCACTACTCGAACATCAACGCCTCGGGTTTCCGTGAGCTCCAGGAGGGCCAGGTCGTGAACTTCGACGTCACGCAGGGCCAGAAGGGCCCGCAGGCGGAGAACATCACGCCCGCCTGATCTCGCGGTCGGACGGCTGCGGCCCCCGGAACACCTGTTCCGGGGGCCGCCGCCGTCTCCCGCCGGGCAACACCCCCGCGTACGCGGGCACTCGGGGTGTGCCGAACCGTGTACAGGGGTGCGGGCGTGCCGGGTGTGCCGGGTGTGTCACCCCGTTGTGCCGTTCTCTCGCCGCGTCCGGTCCTGCTCCGGGCGGTCGTGCGACGGCTGCCGACCGGGTGCTCCGCCGGACAGCGCGGTGTCGTCCACATGGTCGTGGCGCATGCCGGGTACCGCGGTGAGGGTGCCGTGCGGCCGGTCAGGCCCGGCGGAGTCGTTCGCCACGACCACCACCTCGTCCCGCGCGTCCCACACGCGCCGTTCGGTCTTGGCGGGACTGAGCCGCAGTTCATGACGGTGGCCGGTGCCTGCCTGAGGGTCGGTGCGGCGGTAGCCGACGGCACATTCGCCCCGGTCCCGGGCGGCCGCCACGACGGTCGCGAACGACGCCTCGCACCCGGGCGGTGCGTAGTGGTGGGCCGGGCGCAGATGAACCGACGCGCCGTGTGCCGCGAACAGTTCCCCGAACACGGCGGACAGGTGCGGGTTGTGGGCGATCTGGGCCATCAGCAGGCTGGTCAGTTCACCCCGGACGACGACATCCGATGCCGGGCCCAGCGGCGCGAGGGCTCGGTTGCGGTGGTCGCCGAGTTCCGCGACCACCGGCAGGATCCGGCCCGCCTGAAGTTCCAGCTCCCGCAGCATCAGCAGGGTGACCAGGACCCTGTCGTCGGGATGCCCCGGCCCGTCCACGGCGTCCGCCCCGAGCAGGATCACCGTGTCGTATCCGAAGAGATCCAGGTCCTTGAGGCCTTCCGGGTGCAGCAGCTCACCGCTTCGGCAGGAGACGGCCAGCCGTGCCGTGGCCTGCGTGGCCTGCGTGGCCTGCGGGGAACAGGCCTGGTCGAGGACGGGAACAGCCTGCGCCTCATCGACGACGACATCGAGCACCGACCCGGGTGCGACGCTGTCGCGCAGTGCCTCCACCAGCAGGGGTGCGCGGTGGTTCCAACCGAGCAGCAGCACCCGCACCGGTCCGAAGCGCTCGGACTGCGGCGCCGCGAACGCCGTCCGGCCGACGTACTCACGGCAGTCGACCGGCGCCTCCGGCATGCCGTCGTGCGCGATCACGATGAGCCGGTCTCCCGGGCCGACGACGGTGTCCGGAGCGGGGCTGAGCCGCGGTCGGCCGTCCGGACTCAACAGTCCCACCACGCTGGACCGTTCGAAGCACAGCAGCAGATCCCCGAAGCGGGAGCCCTCCGGCCCCTGCCGGACGGCTGGGGGCACGTCCACGAGATGGAATTCCGCGCCGGAGAAATCGAGGAGGTCACGCAGCACCTCGCCCACCCCGGAGCGCCGCGCCGACTGCACCAGCAGTTTCGCCGCCGTCGCGTCCGTCTCCACGATCGTGCCGCGTTCGCCTGCGGCGAGCCGGGCTGCGGGCAGCTGACGGCGGTCGCGCACGGCCGCCACGACGGGCGGACCGGCCTCGTCACCGAGGACCGCTCGCAGGGCCAGCAGAACGCGTACGACCTCGCTGTCCGCGTCCGGAGTCTCCGAGGGGAGAACCAGTACGGAACTGGCGGCCCGGGGAGTGACCAGGGCCAGGGTGTCGACCGTGGTCAGTGAGCCGCTCCGGCAGACCAGCCGGACCGCGGAGCCGCGCCCCAGTGAGGCGGTGAGCGCCTCCTCCATCTCGGCGACGTCCCGGTCGGCCAGAACGGCGATCACACACCGGGCGCCGGCCCGGGCCGCGACCAGTTCACCCACCACCGTGAACACCTGGTCCGACCAGCCCAGGACAACCGCGTGCTCCTGCTCAAGCACCATCGAGCGGCCCCGCCGCAACTCGGTCAGCCGCTCACCCAGTCCGGTGGTGATCACCCCCACCAGAGTCGACACACACAGCAGCGCGACGATCCCCAGCAGCACCGACAGCGCCATCCGCATCGGCGCACCGGTCGGCGCGCCGAGCCGCAGCGTCTCCGCGCTGGTCCGCCACACCGCCGACAGCCGGCCCGACAGCGAGCGCGGCGAGCCGGGGTCCGTCCACACCACCAGCGCACTGACGGGCACCACCACCGCCAGACAGGACAACACCAGCCAGCTCACCAGCATCCCCGTGCTGCGGGCCAGCGTCGTGTCGAACCGGTAACGTGCCCGGTCCCGTAAAGAGGTCGGCCGTTGCCGCTCCACTGCGCACCCCTGCTTCCCCCGCCCGCCAGGGACGGCGCCGCCGACACACACCAGGGGCACCACCGTCCGCACGCGTAACGGCAGTGCCCTGGTCTGCAAGAGTGCTGGTCCGACGGCGAAGACGTGCCGGGACACGGTGACGTTCATCCTTTCGGGACACGTCGTGTTCGCGCGGCGGCTGTCAGCGGTCGACGGCAGCTGCCCACGGACGCCAATGGCCCAATGGCCCAATGGCCCAACGGTGCCAATGACCTGATGGCCTTGATGACCCAATGGCAGGCGGGGCGCGGAACTACGCGCTGGGCGGTGCGGTCTGCTGCACCACCTCGAAGGACCACAGCGTGGAACCGCTCGCCGCCGGCTTGGGACGCTCGCCGCCCTCCGCACCGCCGCCCTGGTGGGCCGCCTTCATGCTCCCCTCCATCCACGCGGTGAAGGATTCCTCGTCACGCCACCGCGTGTAGACGAGGTAGCTGTCGGTGCCCTCGATCGGGCGGAGAAGTTCGAACCACTCGAAGCCGTCGGAGTTCTCGACGGTGCCCGCGCGGGACGCGAACCGCTTCTCCAGAAGTTCCCGCTGCTCGGCAGGGACGGTCAGGACGTTGATCTTGACTACGCTCATGGGCCCATCCTGCCGTGACTCCGCCCGGCGTGGGACGACGGGGTGCGGGTGGCGGCCGATGGCCTCGCCGCGCCGTCTGACCGGCGTACGGACAGGATGGCGCTCGTGAACGCGCACGACGAACCGCAGAAGACCCCCGACGGACACCACGTCGTCATCAAGGGGCGAAAATGGCGGGCCACGGACCCCTCCCTGCCCGAGGACATCGCGGCCCGTCTGCGACGCCATCTCATGGCGGCCCGCCGTGCGGTGCGTGCGGCGACCACCGCCGACGACGCGTCGGCCGAGCGGCTGGCGCGGGCACGCGTGCAGCACGCGAAGGTCGCGTTGGGGGAACGGGGCACACCCTGGTGGGAACAGTCCCCGGACCAGAGACGCCGACGGTGGGAGGACCACCTCGCGCGGCTCGACGCGGACGCGCCGGACCAGAAGGACGGCTGACTCCCGACCCTCCTCCCGAGGACGGGCGTGCCTGTGCCCCGGCGGACGTACCGGCCTGATCGGCCGAGTGTCAGTGCCTGCCTCTACGGTGTGAGCAGTGGGACCCGCCGGAGAGACCGCGGGGCCTGTTCTGGGAGGGGTCTGTCATGTCCAGTGGGTCCGCGTCGACGACGTATCTGGAGCTGTCGCAGGAGGACGGTGCTGCGCACAAGTTCTACGAAGTGGCCGTGAACGGGTTGGTGGTGACGGTGCGGTACGGACGGATCGGTGCTGCCGGACAGACACAGACGACGACGTTCCCCACGGCGGACAAGGCTCGCGCCGCCGCGGCGAAGAAGGTGGGGGAGAAGGTCCGCAAGGGATACGCCCCGGCGATCGCCGGACAGCGTGCGCCCCGTGCGGTGACCCGGCGTCAGGTGGCCTCGGCTCCCTCCACCGCGCGGGCCGTGGCCCCGGTGCTGTGGCGTTTTCGTACCGGGTCGTCGGCGTTCGGCATCCACGTCGACGACGACCGTTGCTGGGTCGGCAATCAGGCGGGTGATGTCTTCACCCTGGGCCACGACGGTGCTGTCCTGGCCCGTTTCAGCCTGCCGGACGGTGTGAAGTGTCTGGTCGCCGACGATTTCTGGATATACGCGGGCTGCGATGACGGTCGCGTCTACGACCTGTCCTCCAAGCTGCCGTTCGCGGCGTACGACGTGGCGGCGGACGTCGACATCTTCTGGCTGGACATTCACGAGGGCGTCCTGAACGTGTCGGACCGTGAGGGCCGGCTGACCGTCATCGACCACGAGGACGAGCACCAGTGGTCACGCCGCAGTCCCGGCGAGCACGGCTGGATGGTCCGCGCCGACGACCGTGCCGTCTACCACGGCCACCAGCGCGGGGTGAGCGCCTACGCGCCGGACGGCAGCGGCGAGTTGTGGCACACGCCGACCCGCGGCGGGGTCCTGTTCGGCTGGCAGGAGCAGGACGCCGTGTTCGCGGGAACCGCGCACCGAGTGGTCCAGCGGCTGTCGAAGGCGACCGGCACGGTCGAGGCCACCTATGCCTGCGACAGCGCGGTCTACTCATGTGCCACCTCGCCCGGCGGCCGGTTCGTCTTCGCCGGGGACGCGTCCTCGTCGGTGTACTGCTTCGACCGGGACGGCACGCGTCTGTGGAAGCTGGGCACCGGCGGCGGCTCGGCGCTGTCGATGCAGTACCGCGACGAGCGGCTGTACCTGGTGACCACGGACGGCTCGCTGGTGTGCGTGGACGCGAGCGAGGCGGCCATCGCGGCGGCCCAGCAGGGTACGGTGCCGGTCGCCCGGGACGTCAAGCTCGCCGAGGCGCTGCCGACCTACGCACCGGCCACAGCCGCGGCCTCGCTGGCGAGTGTCTCCCGGGCTCCCGCCGGAGCGATCGTCGTCGAGTGCGTCCAGACGACCGGCCGCATGCGCGTCCACGTGGTGTCGGAGGGCTACGACCACTCCTGGAACGTCCAGTTCCCGCGCACGATACGAGAGCCCGGAGCCCGCTACGTCGTGGATGCCCTGCACCCGGCGGCGGGCGGCTTCTACCGGGTCCGAGGTGACATCCGCCGTCTGCTGTGACCGCCGGCCCCGCCCCGCCCCGCCCCGCCCCCCGACATGCCACCTACAGCCCTGGCTCTCCGGACCTGAGGCCTGCGACCTGAACTCTCAACCCTCAACCCTCAGGCCGTAGGCCGCGGGCCGCGGGGCACATCAGGGGCGGACGGGGCCCACGGGCCGAAACCGATGCCGGACCTGACTCACGGTCTTGACCTTTCCCGAAGGTGAAGGCCGACAGTGTGCAGGGCAACCAGGCCGACGATCTCCGTGCCCTTGGCACGGCCGGAGGCTGGACGATGGACGAGGGGGACCTTGTATGGAGACGCGCTGCGTCATTCTCGACATCGGTGGGGTCTTGGAGATCACCCCGCCGACAGGGTGGCTGCACCGGTGGGACGAGCGGCTCGGACTGCCCCCGGGGAGCGTGGACCAGCGGCTGGACGATGTCTGGCAGGCGGGGGCCATCGGGGCGATCACCGAGACGGAGGTGCGGACGCAGGCCGGCGTCCGCCTCGGCCTCGACACCCCTCGGATCGAGTCGTTCATGTCCGACCTCTGGGAGGAGTACCTGGGGACCCCGAACGTAGAGCTGATCGAGTACGTCCGAGGGCTGCGGTCCCGCTGTCGGCTGGGCATCCTCAGCAACAGCTTTGTGGGCGCCCGGGAGCTGGAGACGGCGAGGTACGGGTTCGACGAGCTGGTGGAGCAGATCTTCTACTCCCACGAGATCGGTGTCCGCAAGCCCGACCCGCGGGCTTTCGACATGACGTGTGCGCGTCTGGAAGTACGCCCGGCGGACTGCCTCTTCATCGATGACTACGACGTCAACATCGAGGCGGCCCGAGCGGCAGGACTGCGGGCTCACCTCTTCGAGGACAACGAGCAGACCATCGCCCGGATCGCGGCGCACCTGGGCACCGAGACGTGACGTCGGGGCGCGGTGCAGGGCACCAGTACGGCCCGAGTACCGCCCGAGTACGGCCCGCGCAAAGAATGTGCGTGGCGATGTCGATCCGCGCAGGCTCTGTTCGACGCAGGGGTAGGAGACCGACATCAACGAGAGGTGAAAGCCGTGTCCAAGGTACGCGTGCACAATGTGACGATTTCCCTCGACGGCTTTGCGGCCGGTGCGAACTAGCGTATGGACGCCCCGTTCGGCGACGGCGTCGGCGACGGACTGCACAGCTGGTTCGTCTCCGCGGCGGAGGACTCCGCCGCGGGGAAGACCGGAATCGACGCCGACTACCTCGCCCGCGGCGAGCAGAACATCGGCGCCACGATCATGGGGCGGAACATGTTCGGGCCCCAGCGCGGGCCGTGGGAGGACGAGTCCTGGACGGGCTGGTGGGGTGACAACCCGCCCTACCATCACGACGTTTTCGTGCACACCCACCATCTGCGCCCGGCGCTGGAGATGGCCGGCGGGACGACCTTCCACTTCACGGACGAACCGCTGGAGACGGTGCTCCAGCGCGCCTTCGACGCCGCGGGCGGCAAGGACGTCCGGATCGGCGGCGGTGCGGCGGTCATCCAGCAGTACCTGCGCGCCCAGCTGATCGACGAGCTCCACCTGGTTATCGCGCCGATGCTCATCGGGCGCGGGGAACGGCTGCTCGACAATCTGGGCGACGGGATCGACGGCTACCGGGTGTCCGAACTGGTCGCCTCGCCGGCTGTCACACACGCGGTGCTGGTCCGCCGCTGACGCGCGAGAGTTGCAGGGTCGCGTTGCACACCGGAGACTCCGGGACGGTGGAGGACCCGCAGCCGCCGGTGCAGCCCTGCCAGGAGGTGCACTTCGAGGGGGCCGCGCCGATGCCCTGACGTGCGTGGGCCGATACGGCGCTCGCGACGGTCGAGGCTCCGGGGAGCGAACGGAACAGGCGACGCCGGCGTCTTAGGTAGGTGAAACCATCGCGCCAAGTCGCCATCCTGCTCCTGGGCGCCGGGCTGTCGCTCTCCGGCTGCTCGGCCTCGGACGACCCTCCGCGTGAGGAGGGGTACTCCGGCCCCACCTTGCCCGCCCGCACCGCCGAGAGGGGCACGTGGCAGAAAGGGCCGGCGGAGCCCGAGCAGCACAAGCCGTACCCGTACGACCTCTATACGCACTGCGGGATCAAGGGGCTGCGTTTCGGCGGCCGTTATTGGGTTCTTGACTCCGTGTTGCCCGGCGCCGAGCAGGTCAAGGGGGAGCCGCCCTCGCATGACAGCCAGATACTGCCCGGGTACGTGACTCTGATCGGCCCGGACACGGCCGACTTCGACGCCGCCGGGATGCCCACCATGCAATTCGTACCGTCCGGGAAGGAACCGCCGGGTTGCGCCTAAGGGCTGTCCCGTAATCCCCGGCGGGCGCACGACGACAGCTACGGCACCTCGCCGCGTTGTCGGATCGCCCGAATACGCCCAGTATGAGGACGGCCCTCCGCCTTGCGATGCACCGCATCTGACGCCGCGCGCTGATCCACCGGGGATTACGGGACAGCCCTCAGGGAGCCGTCGTCCGGAGGGCTACGGGCGTGTTACCGGCCTGGGTATCAGGTGCGCACCGCGATCGACGCGCGTCTCGCCGTCGCTACCGGGGCTCGGGAGCGAGCCCCGGGGGCGGGGTGTGCTGGGCCCCGCAGGCCCCGGGTCGAGCGGGCGAGTGCGCGACCCGGACAGCCTGCGTCGAGCCGGCGGCCCCGCCGCCCGGGGCGCGGACGCTACTTCTCCACGATGCCCGAGGAAGCGATCGCGATCTTCGCGCGGGTGGAACCGGAACCCGAGCCCAGGGACTCGATCTTCCGTACCAGGTCCTGGCCCTCGACCACTTCACCGAAGACCACGTGCTTGCCGTCCAGCCACGAGGTGACCACCGTGGTGATGAAGAACTGCGAGCCGTTGCTGTTCGGGCCGGAGTTCGCCATGGACAGCAGGAACGGCTTGTCGTGCTTGAGCTTGAAGTTCTCGTCGTCGAACTTGGCGCCGTAGATGCTCTTGCCGCCGGTGCCGTCGCCGCGGGTGAAGTCGCCACCCTGAAGCATGAAGTCCGGGATGACACGGTGGAAGCCCGAGCCCTCGTATCCGTAGCCGTGCTGGCCGGTGGCCAGCTCACGGAAGTTCTGCGCCGTCCTGGGGACGACGTCGTCGTACAGGTCGAAGACGATGCGGCCGGCGGCGTCGCCGTCAATGGTGATGTCGAAGAAGACGTTGGTAGACATAGGGGGATCCTTTCACGTCGCCGCGCACTGCCCGGGAGCCGCCCTGGCTCGTCGCCCGAGAAGACCAGTTTCCGGCGTTTCCCCACCGCGGCGATCCCGGATCGGGGAAGCGGTTCGCTCACCGATGGCCCGGGCGACGTCCTGCGGATGTGTCAGCCGGGGACGGTGACCGGCACGCCCGGGAGCCGGGCGGTGACCAGCGGGGGCCGTCCACCGCGCGGTGCGGGCCGCGGCACCTGCAGTGGGCGGTCGCGGCTCTGACGGTGGCCGCGGCGCCGATGGAGCGGCCCACCAGATGCCCGTCCGCGATCGGTGGGATCGGCCGGTTGCCGCCTGTTCACCGGTGCGGGAACGCCCCTAGGCTGTCGGATCTTCACGTTCCGGGGCACTTGCGACTCTGGAGGGCTCGTGAACAGTCTTCGTGCGGCCGTTGTCTGCCTCGTGCTCGCGTGTGCCACGTTGACGTCGCCGACGGTGGCGGGGGCGGTGACGCCGAGTTGGTCGGTGCTGCCGGTACCGGCGGCGGCCCCGCCGGTCACCGTGACCGATCTCGCCGCCCGAGGGCCGGGCGAGGCGTGGGCGACCGGGTACGAGCAGGCAGCCGATGGACTGCGGCCGATGCTGTACCGGTGGGACGGCACGGCGTGGAGCCGGGACACGACCTTCCCCGGCGCCGGTGAGCCGGGCTCGCTGGGCAAGGTGCAGTTCGTCGGCGGGGAAGTGTGGATCTTCCACAACCGCGAGGGGACGGGGGAGATCCTGCGCCGGTCGGCGGGAGCGTGGAGTGCCGTCCCGCTGCCGCAGACCCTGTGGACCTACCAGGACTTCGCCGCGGTACCGGGCGCCGCGTGGGTGGTCGGTGAGGACGACACCGGGCTGAAGGTGCTGCACCACGACGGTTCGGGCTGGACCGCACAGGCCGTCCCTGACGGTGTGCTGTACCTGATGGGGATCACCGCCCGTACCGCCGACGACGCCTGGGCCTGGGCGGACACGGACACCGGTGCCACCGTCCTGCGCCGGGACGGCACGGCCTGGCAGGACGCGAAGGTGCCGCTGCCGCCGGACAGCAACGTGCACACGATCCTGCTCGAACCGTCCGGCCGGGTCACGATCGGCGGCAGCCAGTACACCGACGGCGTGGCCCGCACCTACCTGATGACCCGGGACGGCGACGGGAACGCCTGGCGCACCACCTACCCACCGCTGGGCGACACCTACACCGAGGCCATGGTGCGCGGTCCGGACGGCGCGCTGTGGCTGCCGGTGCGCAGCGACCGCGCGTTCCAGTCGAAGTACGCACGGGTGGACGGCCGCCGCACCGCCTTCTCCTACGGGCCGGAGCGTACGAACGCGATCGACGTCGGACCGCGTGCACTGGCCAGGACCGGATCCTCACTGCTGGCCTTCGGGACCGTCGAGATCTACGGCTCGAAACCGAACCTGATGAGCGAGCGGCTGGGAGGCCGACCATGACCCGCGGACTTCCCGTGACCTGCGGACGTCCCATGGCACACAGACTTCTCGTCGCGGCCCTCGCCGTCGCCATGACCATCGTGGCCGGCATGGCGTCGGCCGCGGCGGAGACACGGTCCTGGCAACGTGTTCCGGTCCCGGCGCAGGTTCGCCCGCAGGCCGCTCTGAACGAGGCCGTGGCGTTCGGACCGGAGAGGGCGTGGGCCGTGGGCGCCGACGCCGTCGGCCGTGAGGCGCCGGGCTTCCCGCTGGTGCTGCGCTGGGACGGAACCGCCTGGCAGCGCCAGAACCTGCCCGGGATCCGCTGGCAGGGAGAGCTGCTGTCCGTCGCCGCGACCTCACCCACCGCGGTATGGGCGGTCGGCCGCGACTCGGCGGGCGGTGCCCATCTGCTCCGGTACGAGGGCAAGGCATGGAAGGAGAGCCCGTCGCCGAGCGGGGTCGTGCTGACCGAAGCCGTCGCCAGCGGCGGCGAGACCTGGCTGATCGGTTCGCGAGGCGGCGCGCAGGCACTGCTGCGCCGGGACGGGGGCGGCTGGCAGGACATGCCGGTGCCGCCCGGATCCGTGTACGGCCTGCACATCCTGGCGGCGGACGACGTCTGGGCCGCCGGCGCCACCGTCTCGGGCGCGGCCGTGTCGCACTGGGACGGGCAGGCGTGGCAGCAGACGGTCGTGGACGGCTTTCCCCGGTCGGCCGTGGGCAGTGTGCTCGCGGTCTCACCGACGGAGGTGTGGGCGGGTGGCACGGCCGGATTCGTCGGGGGTCCGCCGGGCCGGCCGATTCCGCCACTGCTCGTCCGGTTCGACGGACAGGCGTGGAACAAGGTGTCCGTACCCACCGACTTCGGCTCCATCGACTCACTGGCGCCCACCACGTCCGGCGCGCTGGGCTGGGTCTCGGTGGCCCGCTCGCAGAAGTGGGGCCCGGTGGGCAGCAGCCCGCCGCTCGTCCCCGGGCCGGACTTCCTCGCCTGGAACGGCCAGTCGTTCACCGAGCACAGCGAACCGGCGGTGGGCGGGGAGGGCGACTCCTGGGTGCTCCGGCTGGCCACCGTGCCGGGCACGGAGACGGTGTGGTCGGTCGGTCGCGCCGACGGGCCCGAGGGCACCTTCGCCCCGCGCATCCTGCGGTTCGACTGAGCGCGGAACACCATGCGCGGAACACCGGGCTCACGACCCGGGTCACCGCGCCGCCGCCCAGGGTCCGGCCCGAGCAGCCGGACGGGCCCGCGTGCGCCCATGACCGGGGCCCGCAGGTCACCCTCCACCCACCCGTACCCGTACCCGTACGCCGCCGGTCCGGCACGCCTCGGGTGTGGTGATGTCGGGCTGAGGCACAGGGCTTGCGGCCCTTCAGGAGTGCCGGTGGTACGCCTTGTTGGCGATGCGCCAGCGGTCGTCGACGCGGGCCAGCAGGAAGACGTCGGTGAAGGTGTCCGCGCCGTGCCGGAGCGTCATCGTCGCGGTCGCGACGGTGCCGTGGACGTCGACGGTGTCGATACGGCGGGAGCGGGCCGGTTCGTCCGGCGCCGGCCGGCCGTGGAAGAGAGCGCAGTACTCGTCCAGGGGCCAGGAGACGAACACACCGTCCCGTACGCCCTCGATGTGGGCGGTGGGGAGGAACGCGGCGCGGAAGTGGCCGGGGTCGCCGGTGGCGTGTCCACGTATGTAGGCGCGGAGCGGGGCGAGCACGGCGTCCGCCACCGCCGGGGCCGTGGCGGCTACGGCGATGTCGGTCTCCGGGCCGCCGGGGGTGCCGGCCAGGCCGGGGACGCAGCGCAGCGGGGTGTCCGAGGCGATGGCCAGCAGATTCATGTCCTTGGCCAGCGCTTCGATCGTGAAGTCGGCGGTGCCGGTGGCCGTGCCGACAGCTGTGGCAGCGGCCGGTGCACCGTCGAGAAAGGATCGTTTGCGAGCTACGAGCCCGCCGAGGTGGCCGAGTTCGAGAATGTCCAGGGTCTGGGTGCGGGAGAGGCCGAGGGCGTCCGCCTGCTGCAGTGAGTCGCGCAGTGCGAGGACGGCTCCGGCGAGGCTGCTGTTGGCGATCAGCTTGAGTGCGGCGGCGGTGGAGGCGTCGTCGACGTGTCGCACGGTGCCCAGCGCCTCCAGAACCGGTCGGACTCGACCGAGCGTTCTCGGATCGGCGGCGGTGAGGATGCGCAGGGTACCCGCGGTGACCGCGGGTACGGAACCGAGTACGGGCGCGTGGATGTAGGAGGCGCCGAGGCGTTGGGCCAGTTCGGAGGCCTCGGCCGGGGCGACGGTGCTGAGGTTCACCACCACGGTGTCGGTGCGCAGCGAGTCCTGGACGGTGTCGAGGACCTGTCGGCAGGCCGGGCCGTCGAACAGTGCGAGGAGTACGAGATCGGCCTTCGCCACGGCCTCGTTCGGATCGCCGGTCGTGTCGAAGGAAGCCGAAGTGCGCCCCGAGCGGGTCCAGCCGAGGACATGCAGGCCCTGAGCGGTGAGTCGTGTGGCGACGGCTTCGCCCATGCGCCCCAGACCGAGGACGGCGATCGTGTGCTGTGGGGTCATGCCTGTCACCGTGGTTCACCGCGCGGTCTGCGACAAGCGCGGATCCAGCGGACCTGCCCTGCGGCAAGCGCATACCACCTGGTCATACTGTTCCCATGGATCTGACGGTGTGGCGGACTTTTATGGCGGTGTGCCGGCTCGGGTCGCTGTCGGCCGCCGCCGCCGAACTCCATCACACGCAGTCGGCCGTCTCCCGGCAGATCGCCGGCCTTGAGCGGCAGCTCGGCGTGCCTCTGATCGAGCGTCATGCGCGCGGCGTGCGTCCGACGCCCGCCGGCGAGGTGTTCCGGGGCCACGCCCTGGCCACGCTCAACGAGGCAGACCGCGCCGTTCGCGCCGTACGAGACGTGCGCGACGGGGTCGCCGACCGACTGCTGGCGATCGGCGCACCCCCCTCCCTGGCCGCGGGGCTCGTCCCCGAGGCCGTCCGGAGCCTGCTGGAGCTGACCGGACCCGCGCGGTGGAGCCTGCGGCCCGGCCTGAGCGCACACCTGCACCACCGTGTGATCAGCGGCGATCTCGACATCGCCGTCGTCACCGACGCGCCGCCCGGCCTGCCCCATGACCCGCGGGTCGACCGGCGCTTCCTGGGCCTCGACCACATGGTCGTCGTCCTGCCCGTCGGCCATGCGCGGGCCGGAGCAGCGCCGGTGCGCATACAGGCTCTGGCCGACCAGACCTGGGTCGAGGACAACGACGGCTCGGCGGCGCTGCTGCGCCGGCACGCCGCCCGTGCCGGAGTCGCCGCCCGCATCGACCTCGCCGCGGCCGATCTGCCCGGAAAGCTGGCCCTGGTCGCGACCGGCCACGCCATCGCGCTGATTCCCGGGGTACTGACATGTGCGCTGCGATCCGACGTCACCACCGTGTCCCTGGTCGATCCTCCGACCCGCGACATCTACACGGTCACACCACGGCGCGACCCCCACCCCTCCGCGGCGCTCCTCCACGACCGACTCGCCGCGGCCTTCGGCGCACTTGGCACGAGCTGAACCCGACGCGCTGAACCGCACGAGCGACCCCCACCGTGCCGCAGACGGCCGGAGAGCGGTGAGCGTCGGCGCGTCAGTTCCAGAGCGGCGGCTGGAACAGCTCGCTCAACCGGGCTCCCGCCGCCCAGCGTTCGAGCGCGGCGCCGTCGAGGAGCCGGGTGTCACCCTGGCGCTGGGCCCACCGGACATCCCGCTCCCTGAAAGCCCCCCGGTGCACCACCAGTTGGAGACGCGGGCCCGACGCGCCCCGGCGGGTGCGGGGGTCGGGGAGAGCCTCGTCGGGCAGCGGCTCCGCCACCGGCCGGAACGCCACGTCGAGTTGCCTGCCCGCCGAGTCCCGCGCGTACAGCCGCGGCCGGTCCGGTGCCGGCAGCAGCCGCACCCGCCAGCCGTCCCTCCGTAACATCCGCGCCACCGCCAACGCCAGCCCCTGCACGTCCAGTTCGCGCAACTCGTCCGCGGTGTAGCGCCCGCGCCGACGGCGGGCGCCCGGGCGCCGGCGCCGGATCTCCACGGCGACCACGAGGGACAGGAGGCCGACACCGGCGACCGGCACGACGGGCCCGGCCACGCGGTATCCCACGGCCAGACCGGCGACCACCGCGCACACGAGCACGACCGCACCGGCGAGACCGGGCAGGACATCACGGAACCTGGGCCCGTAGAGGCCCTGGTCCCGCAGCCGCCGCACGGTGTGCCGCCTGCTGGAGAAGGACGATCGGGGCGGGCCGGACGTCCACGACAGGCGTGCCACAGTGCCAGTCCCCCCAACGCCGCAGTAGCCGTCCTTGGGGAGAGCAATACCCAGCGTGCGGCCATATGCCCCCGACGGCGGAGGGAATCCGGCCAGGTACCCCGGCGCACGGGAGCACCGGACGGTGCACACGGCGGCCTAACTCCTCTCGTGCGTCACCCGGATCGGGTCGAACGACACGCGCGTGCAGGCGCCGCCGTCCGCCCAGATCACCTCGACACCGGCGCCGTCGGCCACCACGTGCGTGACGGCGTCCGCGAGCGGGCGGGGTCCCGGTTCGCCGGTGAGGGCCGCCAGGCAGACATGGACGGAGGTGCCGTCCGCCTCGCCGACCAGACGGGGCAGCCGCGCCCAGGGCACGTACGCGGTGCCCTGCGGGGCGCGGACCGTCTCCGGCTCGGGACTCCAGCCGTGCAGACCGTGCAGCGCCGAGACCAGGGGTTCAAGGGGACCGGTCGCCCACCCGGTGTGCGTGAGACGCGCCCCGGCAGGCGCGCCCACCACGCGATGCACCCGCAGTTCGTACGGGCCCCGCGCCACCGTCACGCTCTCCACCCGCAGCCCCGGAACCATCGGAGGGCCGCCGGCGAAGACGGGCCGGTGCCAGGACGCCGCCCACCCCCACCCGTCGCCGTGTCCCGCGCCGAGCGGGTGGATACGACGCCGCACACTGCGACGGCCGCCGACCTCGACCGACAGGTGGTTGTCCGCGATGTTCCCGGCCGCGGTCGGCCCGGTCCGGGTCGAGTAGGCCTGCCGGCCGTAGTGCGGGTCGTCCCCGTCGGCCGACTCCGCCTCATGCGGCCGCACATGGTCACTGCCGTGATTGTGCAGCCGTACGATCCCGTCCTCGCGCGTCGCCTGTACGAGCAGTCCGGGCGCGGCCAGGGCCAGCACCCGGTCGGCCTCCTCCACCGGCGCGGCCTCCTCCGTAGCGGTCCACAGCGGATGGTCGGCGGGCGCGAGAAGGGAGACGAACGCTTTCGACGCCCAGTAGGGCGAGGCCGGGCCGGAGTACGACTGCAGGGTGGCCTCGTGCGGGCCGTACCAGCCAAGACTCAGCAGGCCGTCGTCGGTCAGCGCCCCGCGGTCGAGGAAGTGGCGCAGGCTTCCGCTGACCAGACGGCGCGAGGCACCGGGCGTCAGCGGCGTGTGGCCGGTCAGGGAACCCAGGCCGACGGCGGCGGACGCGGCGAAGCGGTAGGCGAGCGACCGGCCGAAGTGCATCGGCGCCCCGTCCGCGCCGAACATCAGCCCGAAGCCGTCCAGGTGCTCGCGCAGCCGGTCGCCGTACCGGGCGAGGAGCGCCGCGTCGCCGGCGAGGTGGGCGTCGAGGACCGGGTACAGGTGCAGTGCCCAGCCGTTGTAGTGGTCGAAGGCGCGCCCGTCCCCGTCGGCGTACCAGCCCTCGCCCCGGTACCAGCCCTCCATCAGCTCCAGCGCCCGCTGCTGTACGGCGGCCGTCCCGGTGTCGCCACGGCCCACCGACTCCAGGAACCCGGCGACCGTGTACGGGAAGAGGTACCAGTTGTTCGGCGCGGGCACGTGCCGCAGTGATCCGCGCAGCCACTCCTCGACCCGGTCCTGGACCCCGGCGTCGAGATGCTTCCAGAGCCAGGGCGCCGTCAGCCGCAGACCGAGGGCGACCGACGCCGACTCGACCATGGGCTGACCCTGGACGTCGTGGTCGAGGATCAGCGGCCAGGACTCGGTGTCGTCGCGGCCCGGGGAACGGGTGCCCGAGGCCAGACCTTGCGCGTAGCGCTCCAGCCAGCCGTGCGGGTCCTCGCCACCGGCGCCCGCGACCCGGAAACCGGCCGCGAGGAACGTCCGGGCGAAGCCCTCAAGACCGTCGGAGCGCACCCCCGAACGCGACGGCCGTCCCGGCAGGTCGAGCAGGGCGTGGCCCGGCGTGCTCCAGCGCCACGCGGCGGCCAGCAGACCGTCCGCGACAGCCTCCCAGTGGGCACGGGTGCAACCGGTGTACGGGCTCGACGCACGGTCCTCGGGGGGGAGTTCGAAAGGGATGCGGATGCTCATGCCAGGAACGCCAGCCTTTCGCGTCGTACGGGGTGGAGGAAGCCGGTGCCGGACGCCCAGCGGGCGGTCTCGGCGAGCGCGAGGTCGGCCAGTCGGCGCCACTCGTTGCCCTGGGAACCTGCCAGGTGAGGTGTGATCAGCGCGTTCTCGCAGGTCCACAGCGGGTGGTCGGCCGGCAGCACCTCGGGGTCGGTGACGTCCAGCACGGCCCGGATCCGGCCCGCGAGGACGGCGTCGGTGAGTGCCTCCTGGTCGACGACGGCTCCCCGGGAGGTGTTGATGAGCATGGCTCCGGCCGGCATCGAGTCGATCAGAGCGCGGCCGACCAGGCCCCGGGTGGTGGGCAGCAGCGGGGTGTGCACGCTGACGGTGTCGCAGCGGGCGAACAGCTCCGCCAACTCCACACGCTTCACGTCGAGTTCGGCGGCATCCGCGTCACTGACGTACGGGTCGTGGAGCAGGACCTCGATGTCGTGCGGACGCAGCAGCTCGACGACCCTGCGGCCGATCAGCGACGCGGAGAGGACGCCGACGGTGCTGCGGTAGTTGCCGACGGTGTCCGGGGTACGCAGCCAGTCGTCCCTCCGCCGCGACGCGGTGAAGTCGCGGGCGCGCTCCAGTACCTGTTTGCCGGCGAGCAGGATCATGGCGAGGGTGTACTCGGCGACCGGCAGGGCGTTGGCGGCGGCGGCGGAGGACACCTCGATCCCGCGCTCCCAGCACGCGTCCGTGACATGGCCGCGCACGCTGCCCGCGGTATGCACCACGGCCCGCAGCCGCGGCGCGGCACGCAGTACCTCCTCGTCCAGGACCGGGCAGCCCCAGCCGGTGACCAGCAGGTCGACGTCGGCCAGGAGCGACTTCGCCCGTGGCGTCGACAGGTCGTCCAGCACCGGGGGAGGGGCGAGGTCGCAGACCCGGCGGAAGGCGTCGAGCGACGCGCTGTCGAGGACGGCCGCGGCGGCGTCCTGGGACATGGCGAGGGCGGCACGGGGCCGGAAACCGGGGCCGGGGCCCCTTGTCGAGCGGGCGTGCGAGGTCACTTGACGGCTCCGGCGGTCAGCCCGCTGCGCCAGAACCGCTGGAGCAGGACGAAGGCGAGGATGAGGGGCAGCACGGCGAGCAACGATCCCATGATCACCACCGGGTAGTACTCCGGCGACACGGACGCCGAGCTGTTCCACTGGTACAGGCCGAGGCTGACGGGATACAGGTCCTGGTCGGACAGCATCACCATGGGCAGGAAGAAGTTGTTCCAGATCGCGGTCAGCTGGAAGAGGAAGACGGTGATCAGACCCGGGCCGAGCATCCGCAGACTCACCCGGACGTACGTGGTCAGTTCGCCCGCCCCGTCCACCCGCGCGGCCTCCAGCACCTCGTCGGGTACGTACCCCCGGCTGAAGACGCGGCCGAGATAGACGCCGAACGGATTGAACAGCACCGGGATGAACACGGCCCAGAAGGTGTTGACCAGACCGGCCTCGGAGGCCATCAGGTACAGCGGCAGCGCGAGGACCGTCTGCGGCACCATGACCGCCGCGAGGACCAGGCCGAACAGCTTCTCCTTGTGCGGGAAGCGGTACTTGTCGAAGGCGTACCCGCAGGCCACGCTCAGCAGCGCGCCGACCGCGGCGCCGAGGACGGCGTACAGCAGGCTGTTGAGGTACCAGCGGCCGTACAGCCCGCCGTCCATCGCGAACAGGTCCTGGAGATTGCGTACGGGGGAGAAGCCGCTCACGGAGAGCAGGTCGCTGCTGAACAGGGCGTCCCGGTCCTTGGTGGCGGCCAGCACCAGCCACAGCACGGGCAGCAGGGTGTAGAGGACGGAGACCGCCACGACCACGTTGACCGTCGCCCGCCCCAGCAGACGAGGGCGCAGGAAGGAACTGCCGGTGGTGCTCATCGGGCCTCCTCGGCGTCGGCACGGCTGGTGAAGCGGGTGACGCCGTAGGACAGCGCGATCGTGCACACCAGCAGCACCACCGAGGCGGCTGCCGCCAGGCTGTAGTTGTTGCGGGTGAAGGCGGCGTCGTAGATGTACATGCTCGGCGAGAAGCGGGAGCTGATCATGGGGGAGGACTGGCTGAGCAGCATCGGCTCGGTGAAGAGCTGGAGCGCCCAGATCAGGGTGAAGATCGCCACCATGACGATCGAGGCGCGTACCAGCGGTGTCTTGACCTGGAGCGCCGTGCGCACGGGTCCCGCGCCGTCGACCACGGAGGCCTCGATCACCTCGCGGGGTACGGCCTGCAGAGCGGCGTAGAAGACCACCATGTTGTAGCCGAGGTTGCTCCACAGGGCGATGTTCACGATGGACGGGACGACGGCGTGGATGCCGAGAAAGTCGATTGTGATGTCCGCGCGGGCGAAGAGGTCGATGATCGGGCTGATGCCCGGGGTGTACAGGTACAGCCAGATCAGTGCGGCGATGATGCCGGGCACGGCGTGCGGGAGGAACAGGCCCAGTTGCGCGAGGGCGCGCAGCCGGACCACCCCGGAGTCCAGCAGCAGGGCCAGCGCCAGCGCCCCGACGACCATGAGCGGGATGTAGATCAGGCAGTAGAGCGCGACCGTGCCGAGCCCGCCGAGGAAGGTGGGGTCGGTCAGGACGGCCGCGTAACCGCGCAGTCCGACGAAGACGGTGTTCTCGGGGCCGAAGCCGAGCCCCGGCTGGTCGTCGCTGTAGAAGCTGAGATGGACGGCCGTGCCGACGGGGATCAGGAAGACGGTCGTCAGCAGGACGAAGAACGGCCCCATGAGGACGGCGACCGCGCCGAACCGACGGCGTTTGGCGGTCCGGCGGGCACGCCGGCCGGCGGCGGAGAGGGCCGGGTCGCCGGCGCGTGACGCGTCGGTCGGCACCCGGGTCTGAGCGGTGGTGGTCATGCGGTGTCACCTGCCTTCTCGTCAGCTCAGGTGGAGCGCTGGGTGGTGGACAGGCCCAGGGCCTTGAGATCGGGCATGGTGCCCTCCTGCGCGGTGCGCAGGGACCCGGTCAGCGATCCCTGGCCGCCGCCGACGCGGGCGAAGGAGTCCTGCATGACCCGCTGGGTGGCGCTCATCCGCGGCCCCCACAGCCAGCCCTCACCGATCTTCTCCGCCTCCTGTTCGTACAGGCGGTAGATGTCCTGCCCGCCGTAGTACGAACGGTCGAAGGCCTTGCGGCCCACGGCGACCAGGCCGGGGGCGGCCGGGTACTGACTGCTGGTGCCGCTGGCGAGGCGGGCGCGCAGGGCGTCGGGGTGGGAGACCTGCCACTCGATGAACTCCATCGCGGCCTCGGGACGGTGGCTGTCCTTGGTGATGGCGAACGTCGACCCGCCGTGCGTGCCGACGGAGGGGCTGCCGGTGTCCCACTGGGGGAGCGGGGCGATCCGCCACTGGCCCTTCTGCCCGGGCCGCGCGTTCATCTGCGCGCCGGCGTCCCAGGCGCCGCTGAGCCGGGTGAGGACCAGCCCGGTGCCGATCTGCGCGTCGGACTGCCTGCTCTCGACCGCGTTCACGAACACGTCGTCCCGGTCGATGAGCCGCTGCCAGTACTCCGCGACGCGCCGGGAGGGCGCGTCGGCGAGGGAGACGTTCCAGGCTCCCTCGGAAGTGTCGAACCACTGGGCGCCGGCCTGCCAGGCGTAGGCCGCGAACTGCGTCATCCCGTCCGTCGGGAACAGCACGAGCCGCCGGTCGGAGGCCTTGCGGCGCACGGTGCGTGCCTGCTCGGCGAACTCGTCCCAGGTGCGCGCCACGTGGAGGCCGTACCGGTCGAAGAGGTCGGCGCGGTAGTGCATCACCATGGGTTCGACGTCCAGCGGGACGCTGAACACCCGCTTGTCGAAGGTGGTCTGGGCGAGCGCCTGCGGCAGCAGTCTGCGGCGCAGGGAGTCACTGACGAGATCGGTGATGTCCCGGGCGACCCCGTCGATGGCGAACCCCGGCACCTGCGGATACTCGATGGTCGCGACATCGGGCGCGTTGCCCGCGCGGGCGGCGTTGCTGAGCTTGGCGTAGCCGCCCTGCCCGCCGGAGGGGATCTGCTGGAAGTCGACCCGCACATTGTCGTGCGTGCGGTTGAAGGCGTCGACCACCTCCTGGCTGCCGCGCAGGGCGGACCAGAAGGTGATGCGTGTGGTGCGGCCCGTGCCGGCCGACGAGGCTCCGTTCCCTCCGCTGCAGGCGCCCACGGCTCCTGTCAGCGGTACGGCGGCCATCGCGGCGAGCACGGACCGACGATCGGGTCGTCCGGGCATGGCGCCTCCCGCGGCTCCTGCATGTCCACGTCCCTGCGGACACGACTGTTCGGGTCACGGGAATCCTCATCGCTCTCGACCCAAACGGTCAATAGAGCGATCAGAAGAAAACAAAACGCTCAAACGCTCACTCGTCCGAGGTGCTGACCTCGCCAGTGCCGTCGACCCGCCGTGTCGAGCCGCGCACCATCAGCCGCGGAAGCAACTCGACGCGGCGCGCGGGCTGTTGCCCGCCCTCCCGGAGTCTCTGCGTCAACAGTTCGGCGGCGGCCCGGCCGACCTCCGCCTTGGGCGGGGACACCGCTGTCAGGGGAGACGTGGCCAGCGCGGCCACCACGTCGTCGTACGCCACGACCGAGCAGTCCTCGGGCACCCGCACCCCGTCGTCCGTCAGCCTCTGCACGACCATCAGCGCGTCCACGTCGCTGTGCAGCACCACCGCGGTCGCCCGCGTCCTGCGCAGCAGCCGCGGCAGCTCCGCCGTCTCGTCCGCGGTGTACGGCCCTTCGCGCCCCGCCTGCTTCGAGATCAGCGCCCACGCCCACTCCTCAAGCAGCGGATGTGCCCCGGCGATGCTCGTGAAAGCGGCCCGCAGTGTGCGTGCCGTCGGACTGTCCTCCCGGGTCGCGAACACGATCCGCCGATGGCCGAGTCCCACCAGGTGCTCCACGGCGAGGTGCGCGCCGTACCAGTGGTCCGAGCACACCGAGTCCACGGTGTGCGCCAGGCTGCCCTGCCACGGCCGGCGCTCCATCAGCACCGTGGGCACCTCCAGCGCGGCCAGCCAGCCGTGGTCGGCCCGCTCCGCCGCCGCGGTGTGCCATCGGGGCGCGAGCAGCAGACCACGGGCGCCGTCGGCCAGCGCCCGCTCCACCAGCGGGCGTTCGGCGCCGGCCACCTGGGGGGCGATGTGCAGGGCCATGCGCATCCCCGCCTCCTCCAGTGCCGTGCGGGCGCCGTGCAGCGTCTCGGTCAGGTACGAGTGTCGTTCCGGCACCACGACGGCCACCCGGTCGCCATGGGCCAGGTCCTTCCTGGGGATCTCCTGCGCGGGCAGCGTCGAACGGACGACGCCGTGTCCGCGGCGGAGTCTGCCCTCGCGCGTCAGCTCCTCCACGTCCCGGCGCACCGTCACCACCGAGACCTGCAACTCGTCGGCGAGGTCCCGGACCCGCGCGGCCCCACGGGCCTGGACCGCAGCGAGAATGCGCTGACGCCTGCGGTCGACCGGCTCTCGCACCTTGCCCCACCTCCGGAATGTTCGTTTGAGCGATCCGGCCCAGCATAACGATCGCTGCCCGCGGCGCTCGGGCGGACGTGGCACGAGAGACGCAGGACACGCAGGACACGCAGGACATGGAGCGGGTCGGCCGGAACACCGAGGCACACGTGCCCCCTCCGGCGACCGATGAGAGACGACCGACTCGAAAGGCTCACGTATGTCCCGAGCACACCGCCGTACTCGTACCGCGCTCGGCGCGCCCCTGGCAGCAGCGGTGCTGCTGGCCGGAGGATCAGGCGCGACGGCCCTCACCGGGGCTTCCGCCCGGGCGGCCACCGGGTCCGCGGACGCGCAGGACGGCTTCAACGGCGACGGCTACGCCGACCTGGTCGTGGCGGCCCACTTCGGGGCGTACCTGCGCTGAGCGTCAGTGAGGCACTGTGGCGGCGGGCGGAGTCCACCGCTGGGCGCGACGCACCGTGTCGGAGACGCCATAGTTCCTTTTCAGCTGTTCGGGGATGGGGGTAGTGCATGACGCGTCCGCGGGTGAGGGAGGAGAGTTCGAGGACCGTGGTGAGGTGGCCGAGGCGGTCCAGCGCCCACGCACCGAGAGGTGAGCGGTCCTCGATGGTCTCCAGCACACCGAGAAGGCGGGGCACGGCCTTGACGACCGTGTCCCACGGGGTGGCGGCCGCGTCGGTGGTCGGGCGCGCCTTCGGGCGTCCCACGCGCTGCGGAGCTCCGCGTCGAGACGAGTACGCCGGGCGACGTCGTCCAGGCACTCCTTCAACGCCTCCACCGTGCGCCCGCCGCCCGCGTCCGCGATGTCTTCGACAACGGTCCGGGTCAACGGCGCGCCGCCGGGGCCGCTCAGCGATTCCAGCCCGGGCCGCGCGCCGAGATCGCGCCACGCACTGTCGATGACCATGGCACGCGGACGGCGCTCGTCGGTCGGCGGCGACTGGCTCGGGGACGGCATGGCCCGGGATTACGTGGTGGTGGAACAAGCGGTCGAACCTGGGATCGGTAGGAGATCCCCCGTCCCTACTGTCCAGGTCAGGGCCAGGACGAGAAGGGAAGGCACAGCATGGGGATCTTCGGGAAGCGCCGTAGGAGCCGCGAGGAGCGGGCCGCCGAGATCGTGGGGCAGGTGGCCGAGGGCAAGAATTTCTACGGGCGTGCCACGCGGGCGTTCCTCGGCAGCGAGGACTTCAGCACGGTGCAGCAGTCGATCGGTGCGTACAACTCCGGTGTGAACGTGCAGCAGTTGCCGGCCATGGGAGTGCCGACGATCCCCGCGGTCGTGGTGTCGATCGGTGACACCGGCAAGCTGGTCAATCTCGACCCGGTCGTGGACCTGGTCGTCCAGCCGTCCGGCGCGGCCACCGACCCGGTCCCGCTCCGGACCATCGCCTCCAAACTGCGTATACCGCGCACCGGCGACCAGGTGCTGCTGATCGCCGACCCCGCCCGACCGGGCGGCTACCTCTACGCCGGGGACGCCGTGACGCCGTGACGCCGTGAGGTACGACCTCGCCTCCGTACCCCTGGTACGGCCGCGCACAGCAGTGGTCCCGGAGACAGGAGGAAGCCTCCCACCACCGGGACCACCACCGGCACCACCACCGGCACCACCACCGGCACCACCACCGGCACCATTACCGGTCCCATCCCACTCGCGTACGCGCTGTCGGCTACGGCTTCTCGTCGCCGTGGATGGCGCTCACCTCCTCGGCGGTGAGCGCCCGGTCGACGGCGTGGACCTCGTCGACCGCGCCGTTCCAGAAGTCGACGTTCGAGCCGTCCCAGTGGGCCCGGCCGACAGTGAGCGGGCCGGTGCTCCCGAGGGCGGCGCCGCCGGTGGTCGTCGCCGCGAGCTTCCCGTCCAGGTACAGCCGGATCTCGTTGCCGGCCGCGTCCCGGACACCCACGAGGTGGTACCAGCGCCCCGTCTCCGCGGCGACGGCCACCTGGGCACGGCGTTCACCGGGGGTGCTGAACGCGAAGTTGCCGTGCCCGTACTGCAGATAGAACGAGTTGGCCGTGGCACGCGTGTCCTGGCTGACGGCCGTGCCGTAGTTGCCGGGGATCCCGTCGAGCCGGACCCAGGCGGACACGGAGTAGCTGCCACTGGTGTCGAGCACCGGCCCCGAGGTCTCCGCGTACTGCTTCTGGCCGTCGAACTTCAGGGCGCTGCCGTTGACTCCGTCGGTCCAGGAAGCACCCTCGCGCAGGCTGAGGGCATTCTTGCCCGGCCCGGTGTCCTCGGCCGTGGTGCCGGTGCCCTCGTCGAGGGTCCAGTGCCCGCCCGTCAGCTTCTGCTTCGTGCCGGCCGCGGCACCGGCCGCGATGACCTTGAGATTGACCTTCCGTACCTCGGCGGCATCCATCTTGATGTCGCGCCGGTCGTACGTGTAGAGGCCGTTGAGCTCGTTCTCCAGGTCGGTGATCTGTGTGTAGACCGAGCCGGACAGTTCGGCGCCGGCCTGCTCGACGTAGAACTTCTCGGTGTTCTCGACGTACTTGCGGGTCAGCTCCGCCTTGGTGGTGACGCCGCTGTAGATCACGGTCGGGGCGCCCGGCCACATGTGGCCGGGGGAGCGCAGGGTGAAGCCGCCGTGCTCGCCGTCCATGGCGGCTCGTTCGTCGTCGGGGAAGGGTGGGTCGTCGTTGTTGTAGTCGTGGTGGTCGATGATGTCGCCCTTGCCCGAATCTCCCTTGGAGTTGCAGCAGTTGACACCGCTGTGGGCGTTGACGACACGGGACGGGTCGGCGGCCTCGACGGACTCGGTGAGACGGCCCGTCTCCTCGCGGTTCCACTCGCCCCAGCCCTCGTTGAAGACGATCCAGCCGATCACGGCGGGGGAGTTGTGGTGCTGGCGCATCATCTCCCGGCCCTGGTCGACGAACGCCTTCTGCCCCGTCTCGTTGGTGATGTTCCCGGAGACGAAGTCCTGCCAGACGAGCAGGCCGAGCTTGTCGGCGTGGTAGAACCACCGCGCCGGCTCCACCTTGATGTGCTTGCGCACCGCGTTGAAGCCGAGCTTCTTGTGCGCTTCGAGGTCGAAGGCGAGGGCGTCGTCACTGGGCGCGGTGTAGAGACCGTCGGGCCAGAAGCCCTGGTCGAGGGTGGCGAGGGAGAAGACCGGCTTGCCGTTGAGGACCAGCTTGTTGAAGCCGCCCACCTTCTCGACGGCGATCTTCCGCATGCCGAAGTAGCTGCGGACCTTGTCGCTCGACCTGCCGTCGGTCAACGTCACGTCGAGGTCGTAGAGGTACGGGTCGTCGGGGCTCCACAGGTGCTGCTTCGCCACCGGAAGGGTGAGCTTCTTGTCGGCCGCGCCACTGACCCTGCCGACGACCTTGCCGTGGACGTCACGGGCGACGGCCTCGACGCGGGCGGCGGAGGAGGCGCCTTCGGAGTCGACCGTCACCGCGAGCGTGCCGGTGTCGATGTCGGGCGTGGTGACGACGTTCTCGATCGCGGCGGGAGCCACGGGCTCCATCCACACGGTCTGCCAGATACCGGAGGTCTGCGTGTAGAAGATGCCGCCCGGGTTCGTGGACTGCTTGCCCATGGGCTGGTCCGCGCCACCGGTGTCGGTGACGGCGACCACGATCTCCTGCTTGCCCGTGCCCTTCAGCGCGTCGGTGATGTCGACGCTGAAAGCGTTGTAACCGCCGGTGTGTTCGGCGACCTTCGTACCGTTGACGTAAATACGGGACTGGTAGTCGACGGCGCCGAAGTTGAGCTTGAGCCGGTTCGAGCGGTTGTCCTTGCCGACCTGCCAGTTCCGGGGCACATCGATGAGCCGCCGGTAGAACATGTGGTCCTCGTGCCGTTCGAGCCCGGACAGCTGCGACTCGACCGGGAACGGCACGGTGATCTTCTCACCGAGGTTCTTGCCGAAGACCGGCTGCTCACCCGCCTTGGCGGCACTGAACTGCCAAGGCCCGTTCAGGTTCTCCCACTTGGACCGCTTCTGCTGCGGACGCGGGTACTCGGGCAGTGGGTGCTTCTTGTCGACCTTGTCGCCCCACTTGGTGGTGAGACGGTGGGTGGAGGCGTTCTCCGCGTACCGGATGACCTTCGGTACGGCCTTGTCGCCGACCGTCAGACCGCCCGCACCGTCGTAGGAGACCCGGACCAGCTGGGCCTTCTGGATCGGCTCCGACAGATTGACGTACAGGGAGGAGGAGTCCCCGGGGACGGACGTGACCGACTTGATCGGCATGGCGGTCGTGTCGGCCTCGACCTTCAGATGGTCCTTGACCGCCTGGAGGCCGCCCACCTTGCCGTCGAACCGGGCGCGCAGCCGCGTCCCGTTCTCGGTGACGGTGTACTCCACCGGGAAGACCTCGAAGTCGGCCGGCGGGGTGAACGCCGACATCGGCACGACCTGCTTGGCCAGCGTCGGCGTCGACCAGCGCAGATACATGTTCGCGCCGCCGGTGTCCTGGAACAGTTCCAGCCGGAACGAGTGCTTCTCGCCCGCGGTCAACTTGACGGCCTGGCTGGTCTGTTCGCGGTCCCAGTCGCCCACCCAGTGGTCGATGACGGGCTCGTCGTCGATGTAGAGGCGGAAGCCGTTGTCGCCGGTGGCGTAGAAGGTGTAGTCACCCGTGGCCGGCGCCTCGATCTGGCCCGTCCAACGGGCCGTGGTGTGCTCCGTCCTGCCGGTCAACTCCTTGAAGGTGTCGGTCAGACCGGAGAAGTTGATCTGCGGGTCGAGCGTCGTACCTCCGAGTTCGGCGAAGTCCCGGGCGCCGGGCGCCGACATGCTGAAGTACTCGCCCTTGAGGCCGTGCGTCACCACGGCGGCCTGGTCGGCGGTGGGTGCCGACGCGACTGCGCTCGTCGACTCCGAAGCCGCCGCGGCGGGCAGCATTCCGCTCGGGGGCAGCACGAGGGCCGCCATGGCGAACAGCGCCAGCACTCTGACTCTGGCTCTGGTCCTGGTCCTGGGGCGGGTGCCGTGTCGTGTCATCGAACCTTTCCTCGCATTGAGGCCGCGACCGCGTCCGACTGCCGGGGCAGGGTTACGGGTGTTCGGGTAGCGGCCTTTCCAACGTTGGAAACCCTCTGCCTGCGGTATGACAACACGCTCTCAGGACCCTGTCCAGACCTCCTGCAGCACTCTGTTGCCCGGCTTCACGGTGAGGAGGTGCCGGGGCGTCACGAAGGCGCCGGACAGGGTGAAATCGGTTGTGGAAGGGGGCGGTCGCCACTCCGATGCTGATCGCGTCGGCTGTGGTGCTCCAGAGGCTCACGCCGGTCCGACAACCGCGTCCCATACCCTCTTCCTTGCGGACGTCAATTGTCATGGGCGTACACGTTCGTGGGCTGTCATGGGCGTACACGTTCATGGGCGTACACGTTGAGGAGGCGATCGTGTTCACGAACCGCATGCGTCTGCTCGCCGGCGTCCTGGTCCTGGCCTGCCTGGTCCTCGTCGGCCCCAGCGGACCGATCGACGGCCCTTTCGCCAGGTCGCCGCGGGGCGAGGCCACCGCGGACGTCGTACCGAACCGCGTCATGACGTGGAACATCTGCAACCCCTGCGGGGAGAACAGTGCCGACCGGGCGGCGGAGATCGCCACGTACGCCCCGCAGATCATCGGCATGCAGGAAGCGTGCGTGCGAGACGTCGAGCGGGTCCAGGACTATCTGGCGAGCCGTTACGGCCTGGTCTACCACGTCGAATACGGGACGGTCCTGCGGAAATGGGGCCGTTGCGGGGGCCTGCCGTGGAACCCGGGGGCCTACGGTCAGGCAGTCCTCTCGGCGGCGCCCATGACCGACCTGGTGCACAGGGAGTACCCGGACGGCGGATCCGAGGACCGTGGGTACATGGCGGTCACCACGACTGTGGCAGGCCAGCCCGTCCGCGTCTTCAACACCCACCTCGCGCAACGACGTCAAGAGGCGGCCCGGGCAGATCAGACCGGCGTACTGGCTGCGGAGATCACACGCTACGACCGCGCGATCGTTCTCGGTGACTTCAACGCCGTGGCCGACGCCCCCGAACTCGCCGCGATATGGAAACTGGCCACGGACGTCGACCCGCGGTGCCGGCCTTCCTCGCCCTACGGCAACTGCAAGCCGACCACCGACTGGCAGAGCAAGTTCGACTACATCTTCCTGCGAGGAATCAGCCCGCTCAAGCACCGTGTTCGTCCGACCCGGTATTCGGACCACCACATGCTGTACAGCGACCTGGACATGAGTCCGGCGCGGAAGAACCGGTGACGGGAGCCGCGACACGACGTACTCCTCCAGCACCACCCGCTGCCCGCCGACACCGCACCCGGCATCACACCCGACACCGTGCCAGGCATCGCACCCGGCGCCGCGCCAGGCCCCGCGTCGGGTGTCGCACCCGGCAGAGGAGCGGGCGGTCGTCTCCGGATCACCGCGCACCCCGTCAAGACGCGAACGCATAACACGCGAGCTCCTGCCATGAACCACGCGTTGTGTTCAATGCATTGACACGTCCATTACAAAGGCTTTACGTTGCGCTCACCTGAGAGCGCTCTCAGACACCCGTCGCATAAGACTTGAGGTGCCGCATGCCATCCCCCCACATCAGGCCGGCAGCCGGGTTGTTCCTGGCCTCAGCCCTTGTCGCCGTGGGCCTGGGCCCGGCCGCCGTACCAGCGGCAGCCGCCACCGTGCCCGTAGGCTCCGGCAGCTACTCCGACACCCGGCCCGCCGGTACGTCGGGCCCCACCACCAACACCGGAGCGCCGGTCACACCCAAGCTGACCGCCACCGCCAAGGACCGGCCCGTCCCCACCAACGACTGGTGGTCCTCCCTCGCCTTCCAGCGTTACGGCGACAACCCGTACTCGACGCCCATGTACGGACACCCCCTCACCTACCAGGCCGCGTCCGGCGGGCTCGACGTCGGCTACCCGACGACCCCCGCGATCGTCGGCGACGGCCGCCAGTACGAGTTCGCCCACAAGCGCGACCTCACCATCGGGCTCACCGGCCTCAACTCGCCCGACACGAAGGCCGACGACTGGTCCGACTGGACGGTCACCCCCCAGTGGTCCGACGGCACCCGCACCCTGCGCACCACGATCGGGCACGGCTCCCCGTTCGTATACGCCAAGGGCACGGGTGGCAACGCCCAGATCAGTACCGCCGGCACGCCCACCGTCTTCGCCGACCAGGGCAACGTCCTCGGCATCACCGTCGCCGGACACCACTACGCCCTCTTCGCACCGACGGGCAGCGACTGGAACGTCGCCGGCTCCACCGTCACCGCGGGTCTCGGCTCCAAGGACTACTTCTCCGTCGCCGTGCTGCCGTCCACCGACGCGCTGGCCACCTTCAAGAAGTACGCCTTCAGCTTCGTCACCGACTCCAAGGCGACCTGGAGTGACACCGGTGGCACCGTCAAAGCCACCTACACGCTCACCACCGAGGCGAAGGAGGGCACCGAGCGCGGCACGCTCCAGGCCCTCTACCGCCACCAGTGGCTGAACACCACGGACGCCCTGACCTCGTACACCTATGTCTCGCCGCGCGGGACCATGAAGGTCCGTGAGTCGGCCTCCTTCACCACGAGCCAGAAGGCGTCGGCGGTGCTGCCCGCACTGCCCAGGTCGAGCGGCGTGGACACGGCCAGACTGCGCGGTTATCTGAACGAGGTCGTGAACGCCGCCGATCCCTTCTCCGGTGCCTCCGACACGTACTGGACCGGCAAGGCACTCGGCCGCCTCGCCCAACTCGTCCCGCTGGCCGACCAGATCGGCGAGACCGGTACCCGCGACAAGCTCCTCGGGCTGATGAAGGGCAAGCTCCAGGACTGGTTCACGGCCGGCGGCGCGAACGAGTTCAGCTACGACAAGGACTGGAAGACGCTCACCGGCTACCCCGCCTCCTACGGCAGCGACACCGAGCTGAACGACCACCACTTCCACTACAGCTACTACGTCTACGCGGCGGCGATCGTCGCCCAGTACGACCAGGGATGGGCCGCCGACTCCGCCTGGGGCGGCATGGTCAAGGCCCTCGTACGCGACGCCGCCAACCCCAGCCGTACCGACACCGCTTACCCCTTCCTGCGCGGCTTCGACGTCTACGCGGGCCACAGCTGGGCCTCAGGACACCAGGGTTTCGCCGCCGGCAACAACCAGGAGTCGTCCTCGGAGTCCACCAACCTGAGCGCGGCCCTCGTTCTGTGGGGCTCCGCCACCGGCGACACCTCGCTGCGTGACCTCGGCACCTTCCTGCTGACCACCGAGTCGGAGTCGATCGCCCAGTACTGGTTCGACGCCGACGAGCAGGTCTTCCCGTCCTCGTTCACCAAGGACACGGCCGGCATGGTCTGGGGGAGCGGCGCCGCCTACGCGACCTGGTGGACCGCCAACCCCGAGGAGATCCACGGCATCAACGTCCTTCCCGTGACCGGTGGTTCGCTCCACCTCGGTGGTGAGAAGGCCGCGATCCGGCGCAACATCGCCGAGATGGAACGGGAGAACGGCGGCCCGGCCGTCGAATGGCGGGACATCCTCTGGGAGTTCCAGTCCCTCGCCGACCCGGGCGCGGCCAAGGCGAAGTGGGACGCGGGCAACGCCGACTACACCCCGGAACAGGGGGAGTCGAAGGCGCACACCTACCACTGGATCAACACCCTCGACACCGTCGGAGCCCCGGACGCCACCGTGACCGGTGACATCCCCACCTCCGCCGTCTTCACCAAGGGCACGACCCGGACGTACGCCGCCCACAACTACGGAGCGTCGGCCCGTACCGTCACCTTCTCCGACGGCAAAACCCTTGCGGTACCGGCCCGTTCCACCGCGAGCGGCACCGGAACCGGTTCGGGGGACCCCGACCCCGACCCGGACCCGCCGACCGGCAACACCTTCCAGCTGCGCACCGGCGGCGCACTGACCACGGCGACCGGCGGCACGGCGGGCAGCGACACCCTCGCCTCCGCCGGCGGCACCAACCACGACGGCACCCCGTACCAGCCGCTCGTCTACGAGGTCGGTGGCGTCGACGGCACACTCACCCCCGGCGCACAGAGCGCGTTCCGGCTCCAGGTGGACGCGGACAGCGCCGTCGGACTCGGCCAACAGGCCCGGATCAGCTATGACTTCACCGGCGACGGAGACTTCGAGCGCACCGAGACGTACACCTACTTCGCGACCGACCCGGTCTCCGGCTGGGAGGAGTACACGCAGGCACGCGGTCTCAAGGCGTCCACGGGCACGGCGGGCGACCTGGACGGCGGCACCGTACGCCTCGAAGTGTGGAACGCCATCGGCAACGGCCCGTCGAAACTGCAGACGGGTACGGACAAGTCGGTGCTGGTCATCCCCTACAGCTGAACCAGTTGAACCAGCTGAACGCCTGCGGCGGGCACTGGCGTCACCCACCTGCCCGCCGCACCGCCGCACCGGCGTGACCGGCGTGACCGGCGTGACCGGCGTGGGATTGTCGCCCCGCGTCGGCCCCCCACCACCTCCCCTCCTACGAGCTCGTAGGAGCCCGGCGAATCAGCCCTCGGCGGTGTTGTAGTTGACGATCCCCTCCACCAGGAGCGCGACCGCACCGACGAGTGGGCTGTCCGCCCCCTTCCTCACCACGTCGGGCAACCGGTAGGCCTCTTCCTCGGTGGCTGCCACCATGCCCCAGAACGCGTTGAAGGCCGCGGGATCCGCCGGTTTGTCGGTGGCCGCCCCGACTGTCACGACGCCGTCACCCTTGACCAGGGCCAGCGCGCCCATCTGCCGCAGGGTGTCGGGATTGTGCTCTTCGGCGGCCACCACGCTCCAACCCGCCACCTCGACTTGCTGCAGTGCCGCGAAAAGACTGCCGGCGCTTCCCGGACCGGAGACAACGATGTCAGGGAGGACAAGCGCCACCGGCCCCCGCGTCATGGGCAGGGCGGACCGGATCGCGCCGTCAAGATCCGGTTCGAACGACTGGTCCTGGTGGACGAAGACGAGTTGCAGGGTCTCGGCGTAGCGCGTCAGGTAGCTCACCGTGTCCAGCTTGTGCGTCCCGAATACGACGACCAGGCGCACATTGAGTCCGCTCTTGGTCAGTTCGACAACGGCCTCCAGACTGCGGTCCAGCACGGTGACCCCGGGAGCCAGACAGTGCAGCTCCTTCGAGTAGGGCGCTCTGAAGCGGGTTCCGAATCCGGCGCAGGGCAAGATGATCGAGACATCGGGGACGGACGCGGACGGTCTTTGCATTGAGCCGCTCTCAGGTTGTGTTGACGACAGGGAACCTTGCACGCGTCGGCGGGTACGGGCGGCCCGGGACCGACATCGCGCCGTCGGCCGGAAAAGCACGCCGGCGATCACCGTAGCCATCGGGCCGGTCCCGCGCGAGAGGGCGTGGCGGGAGGAGATCGTCCGCGCCGGTCACCACGGTTCGTACACGGCTGCCGCGCACCGCCGCGGGCCGAGGCACCACCGTCGAACGGTGCCGCTCGAAACCCGTGTGGCCACGAGCGCGCGTGGGCAGGCATGGGCCGAAACGCGGGGCAGGCCGGAACGGAAGAGGGCGCACGATGCGGGTGTTGTTGTCCACATACGGGACGCGCGGCGATGTCGAACCGCTGGTGGCCCTCGCGGTGCGGTTGCAGGCGCTCGGCGTGGAGGTACGGATGTGTGCCCCGCCGGACGAGGAGTTCGCGCAGCGGCTGGCGGGCGTCGGCGTGCGACTGGTTCCGGTCGGGCCGCCCGTGCGGGCCATGATGCGCGGGACGACTCTGCCCTCGGCGGCGGAACTGGCGCGATACCGGACCGAGTTGGTCGACGCACAGTTCGAGATCCTTCCCGCGGCGGTCGACGGATGCGACGCGCTGGTGGTGGCCGGCCTGGCGCAGATCGCCGCGCGGTCCGTGGCCGAGGCCGCGGGCATTCGCTACGTGTACGCGAGCTACGCGGCGGTCAACCTGCCCTCGCCGCACCATGCGCCGCCACCCCGGCCGGGCTGGCCGGAGCCGGAGGCCGCCGACAACCGGACCCGGTGGGAGCTGGACGCCCACCACGTGAACGCGCAGTTCGCCGGGACGCTCAACGGCCACCGGGCAACGCTCGGTCTGCCACCCGTGGACAACGTCCGCGACCACGTCCACTCCGACCAGCCGTGGCTGGCGGCGGACCCGGTCCTGGGACGGTGGCCACAGACCCCTGGCCTCGACGTCATACAGACAGGCGCGTGGGGCCTGCCCGACGAACGCCCGCTCCCCGCCGAACTGTCGGCGTTCCTGGACGCCGGCGCACCGCCCGTCTACGTGGGCTTCGGCAGCATGCGCCCGGCGCCGGACATCGCCCGCAGGGCCGTCGAGGAGCTCCATGCACAAGGCCGGCGCGTACTCGTCTCCCGCGGCTGGGCGGACCTGGACCTGGCCGACGACCGGGACGACTGCTTCACCGTCGGCGAGGTCAGCCACCAGCGTCTGTTCGCCCGGGTGGCGGCGGTGGTGCACCACGGTGGCGCCGGTACGACGCTGACGGCGGCCCGGGCGGGCGTGCCGCAGGTGGTCGTACCGCTTCAACTGGCGGACAACCCGTACTGGGCGAGCCGGGTGGCAGCCCTGGACATCGGTGCGGCCCTCGACGGTCCGACTCTCACCGACGACTCACTCACCATCGCGTTCAAGACGGCCCTGGCACCCGGGACCCGGGCGCGGGCAGCGGCTCTGGGCACCAGGATCCACACCGACGGAGCGGCGGTGGCCGCGAGCCTGCTCGTCGACGCCCTCGGGTGAGCGAGGCCGATCCGGCCGAGGCCGCGACACGTGCCGGGCAGATGTCGGCTGCTAGCGTTCGGGCGCATGGAAGAGAGCGTGTACGTGGGCAACGCCGGCAAGGACGCGGCCCTGGACCGGGGTTGGCTGCTCGGACATTTCAAGGCGCACGGCGACCCTCGCCACAGCGATGCCCTGGAGGTCAAGTGGGGTGTCCACCCACGTGGCGAGGAGCGGGCGCAGTGGGTGAAGGGCGAGGTGCGGACAGCTCTCCTGGTGCTCGTCTCGGGCCGCTTCCGTATGGAGTTCCCCGGTCGTAGCGTGCTGCTGGAAGAACAGGGCGACTATGTCGTGTGGGGCCAGGGGGTGGACCACTCCTGGGTCGCGGAGGACGAGTCCGTGGTACTGACCGTGCGGTGGCCCTCTGTGCCTGGCTACGCCGTATCGCACGAGGAAGAGCGAACAGAATCGCGAAGCTGAGCACGGGCTTGCCCGTTCGCATTGACCGGCACTGACCGGTGAGGTGCGCCCCGGCGCACCGGAACCGCCCCGGCGAGAGACCGTACTCGCGCCGGAACGCACCGGCGAAAGCGAATCCCGCCGAGCAGCCGGGCTGTTCCTGAGACACGTCGCGCGAACGCCACCGGGACATGCCCACGGTGGACCACTGCCATGCCCCGTGTCATCCGTTCACGTCGTGTTCGCCACACAACCATCGACCGTTCCCGTGTGTCTCACAGGCGAATGTCACCCGTGCGCGGCCCAGGAGGCCGTGGTCTGTGAGGAGGACTTGTGGGCATCCGTCGACCGGCCGTATCGACCGCAGTGGTCGCCGCTCTGATCGGCACCTTCAGCGTGCAGATCGTCGCCGGCACCGCGTCCGCCGCGGCCCGCGCCGCCACCGTGCGCGAGGACTTCAACGGCGACGGCTACCAGGACGTCGCCGTTGCCGCTCCTGCCGCCACGGTGGGTGGTCACGCCTGGGCCGGCTACCTCACGATCACCTACGGCTCGGCGAACGGCCCCGACACGGCCCACACCACCGTCATCACCCAGGACACCCCGGGAGTACCCGGCGTCTCCGGCGACAACGGGGTCTTCGGCTACGCGATGGTCCCCCGCGACCTGGACGGCGACGGCCTGACCGACCTGGCCGTGACGACCCGCGAGTACCAGCCGGAAGGCAACATCAGCGGATCGGTGATCGTCCTGTGGGGCCGCAGGACGGGCGTCTCCGGCCAGGAGTCCGTCCGCATCGCCGGCGCACCGGCGAACGCCGACGTCGGCGGCGACATCACCGCGGGCGACTTCGACGGGGACGGTCACACGGACCTGTTCATGGGCAACGGCGACGAGTACGACTACCGCGATGTGCTCCACGGCCCGTTCGACCGCACCGGCGCCCCCGCCCGCGAGCAGCGGATGATGGTGTTCAGCACCGACAACACGATCTGCTCCACCGCGGCCGGCGACTTCAACGGCGACGGCATCGAGGACCTCGCGACCTTCTACGTCTACGAGAACCACGCCGAGGGCGGCAAGCTGTGGCTCGGAACGAAGGACGGCCTGTCCACCGTCCCGCAGCGGCTGCCCTCCGCGAGCACCACCGCCGTCGCCGACTTCGACAAGGACGGTTACGCCGACCTCGCCACCCGCGTCTTCCCGGGCGGCGACACGGAGATGGTCGACGACCCGGGGACCATCAAGATCTATTACGGCTCGGCCGCGGGCCCCAGCCAGACCCGTACGCGGACCATCACCCAGCAGACCTCGGGCGTGCCCGGCGTGAGTGAGAAGAACGACCATTTCGGCGCGCGCCTGAGCGCGGGCGACGTGAACGGCGACGGATACCCCGACCTGGCCGTGGGTGTCCCCGGTGAAGCGATCGGTTCGGTGGCCAGGGCCGGTTCCGTGGTGCTCCTCAAGGGCGGCGGGGGTGGCCTCACCGGCACGGGCGCGCAGGCGTTCCACCAGGACACCGCGAGCGTGCCGGGTGTCGCGGAGAAGAACGATGTGTTCGGCGGCTCGGTACGGCTGCTCGATGTGACGGGGGACGGGAAGGCGGACCTGACGACGGGCGCGCCGGGGGAGGACCTCGGCACGGTCAGGAACGGCGGCGCGGTGTGGCTGCTGCGCGGCACGGCAGCCGGCCTGACGGCGTCGAAGGCGTCGGCGCACAACCCCGTGGACTTCGGGGGGCCGTCAGCACAGGCCGAGTACGGCGAGAACCTCAGCGGCGACAACGGCCCGGGCATACAGATCCCCTGACCACAGTTACGGCCACGGCTACCGCTACCACTACAGCTACCGCTCACGAGTCGGCCGCGGGCCGTTCGGGCAGGCCACGCGCCGTGTGCCCCCGGGCATCCCGGCCGGTCGGCATGGCGGAGGCTGTCAGGCTCCCCCGGTCCGTCAGTGCCCTGCGGGTGTGCGATGTGGTGGCCTGGACGCGGCATCGCAGTGATCACCGGAAGACGGGCTGTGGCCCACGGTGATCAGGTGGGCGCACGCGATGGCCGTCACAGGTCCTGCCTGTTCGGGTCTCGCAAGCGGTCGAGGCCCTTCCTGATGGCGTTGAGCGGTGAGCTGATCGCCCTGGGCGCCTCCGGCGCGGGCGGCCGGGGCGTACCGTCACCGCTGGTGAACTCGGCCAGCGCGGCCTGTGCGGCGTCGGCCGCCTCCCGGTAGAGGTCACAGGACTTCGTCATGGCGTCGAGCGCTTCGGCGTATTTGACGGCCATGCTCTGGGCGTGGGCCAGTTCCTCGTCGGGGGTCAGCAGGTGCCAGCCCTGGCGCAGTTGTGTCAGGGCCTGCTCGGCGCCGTCGGGCAGAGGGCGCGGCAGGTTGGCGAACTCCTCGATGAGACCGAGGAGTTCAGTGGGCTCGGAGCCGTCCAGGAAGACGCTGTGCACGCTGAAGTGCTCCGCGTCGTGGTCCGGGCTCCGCGGCTGGGTGGGCAGGACGACGGCGCCGCCGCGCGGCATCCGTACACCCAGTTCCCGTTCGATCGCGAAGTCGGCGGTCTCCGCCTGCGCCGGCGTGGCCCGGTGCTCGACGACCCGGTGACGCAGGCTCGGCGGCAGGAACGCGGAGACCGGCCGCCGCCCGCTCGCGTCGGGCGTCATGGCCTCATGCACCACGACATGGATGTACCAGGTGTTGCGGGTGCAGTCCCGCAGGTGGCGGCGCAGCTCGCTGTCGTCCGCCGGCAGGCGGTTCGCCGACCGCAGACGCACCCCGGGTACCGAGTCGTGGTCCCAGGCGACTCGGTCGCTGTCGGGCCAGAACATGGTGGCGGGCGAGGGCCACCCGAAGTCCCACGGCAGCTCCGCCTCGGCGGCCAGGATCCAGGTGACCGCCTCGTCATCCGCGCGGCGGCCCCGATGCTCGTACGTGGTCAGCTGCGCACGCACCATGACGCCGTCCGCCACGCGCCAGCGGGCTTCGAAGAGCCGACGGGCGGACGGGCCGGGCGCGGCGGACGCCTCTCGCGGGTGCAGGACGGTGGAGCGGGCCGCCTCCACGGGATCGAGGTCCAGGAAGTCGTCGAGGACCCCGGCTGCCTTGAGGGCGATCAGATTGCGCCGGACGTCCTGCTCGGGATCGACCCCGAGATGCCGCCCGCGGGCCAGCCACACGGTGCCGGGGACGGTCGTCGTTGCGCTGCTGTTCTTAGCCATGGAACCGTTCTGTGGAAGATCAATGCCCTACCAGTATGGCCCTTGCCGCCGCACATGCCGTGCTGCGCCCCGACTCGCCGGTACGGAGCGCCGCGCCGCGCCGATGGTGTCGTCAGCGCAGCGCCCCTGTCCGCGTTCCCGACAGCCGTGTCGTTGCCCGGTCGGTCCACGGTCCACTGCTGGGTCGAGCAGCCCCGTCGGCCCGCGTCGGCGGTCTCCGCCAGGAGGCCCCTGAAGAAGGTGCCGATCGCGGCCTCGAAGGCGGCCAGCTGCGCGGGGGCGGGGCGGGGCAGGCGGCTGCGGGACGGAATATCGTGCGACCGGGCCGGCACAGTGAGGTCGGCATGGTGGGGCCGGCACGGTGAGGCCCTTACGGGCTCGGCCCGAGGCGCCTGGGAGCACGAAGCCGTTCTCGTAGGCAACCACCACGGCCTGTGCGCGGTCACGCATATGGTGCTTGGCGAACATACTGCCGATGTGGCTTTTCACCGTCGCCTCGGTCACGACTACGCGCGGCGATCTCCGGGCTCGACAGGCCCCTGGCCATCAGGGGGAGGATCTCCCGTTACCGGGGAGTGAGACCGGCCAGTAGTTCGGACCGGGGCCTGAGCGGCCCGGTGCGGGTGGCGTAGTCCTCGATCAGCCTGCGGGTGATCGACGGAGACAGCGGGGACTCGCCGGCGTGCACGACGTGAATCGCCTCCAGCAGACGCTCGCGTGAGGTGTCTGCGGAGCAGTTCCTGGTCGTCGACGATCAGCAGGCGGATGGTCATGCCGCGTCCTCGACGGGGAGCCGGGCGGTCACCAGGAATCCGTCGGTCGTCCGGCGGGCGTCCAGACTGCCGCCTGCCACCGCCGCACGCTCCCGCATCCCCAGGATGCCGTGCCCGTCGGCGCACGGGATGCCGTGTCCGTCGGCCGAAGGGACAGGGGCGCGGCTGCCGCCGTCGTCCTCGACCGTGACGTCCAGCCGCGTCCGGCCGTAGTCGAGCGTCACCGTGACCTGCTCGCCGGTGAGTTCCAGCCGTACCGGCAGCCCACGAGTTCCAGGACCGCACCGACCCGGAGGCGGGGTGATCCGGCCGGCGCGGCCAGCGACCGCAGACGCGCCCGGCCGGTTCGGCCGGGATGGGCTCCGCACGGCTCGATGTGTACGCCGAGCAGGCGGGCATCGGGCTTGATCTCAGAGACCGGCGTCCCCGGACCACCGCGCTCAAGGCGGTCGTCGGGCTGGCGCGGCCGACGGCGGGCCGGGCGTTCGTACGGCCCTGATGGCCGCCTGGTCCCCGACGAAAGTTGGTGAAGAAGTCATACCCGAAGCTTCCGACGTGGTGATCTCCCAGTCATCCGCCCACGGTCGACACCCGATTTCCCACCAGGGGAGGAGAACAGCGCCGGACGCCGCCTCCCTGCGGCCGGTTCCAGCACCCGGGTGAAGTGGCGGACCGAGCTCCTGTCGGGCTCGTGCCGTCGAGCGCTCGGTGGGGCGGCGCGTGCCCGCATGCACGACCAGCTCTGGCCGAGGTCTTGCCGGCAGCGGAACTACGTTCCCGTACGCTCCTTGAGTCCTTGAGTCCTCGGTCGAGAGGAGTTGCTGAGTGGCCCGGTCGAGTGGCCCCGTTCTGCGCACCCAGAGGCTCGTGCTGGAACCGATCCGCCGCGGAGACAGCGACGATCTCTTCGAGGCCGTGGTCAGCCAGGACAGCGTCATGCGATGGCTGGCGACCGGCCGGGCGGACAGTAGGTCCGCGGCCAGGGCCATGTGCGACGACCATGTCGCCCACTGGAGCAGACACGGCTACGGCGACTTCGCGGTGCGGGATGCCGCGACGCGCGCGTTTCTCGGCCGGGTGGGACTGCGCAATCGGGCCCGGTACGGAGTCGACATCGGTTTCGCCGTGCACCCGCGGACCCAAGGACGTGGGATCGCCGCCGAGGCCGGCGCGGCGTGCCTGGACCATGCTTTTCGCCGCCTCTCGCTCCCAGCCGTTCTCGCGTTCGTCCTGCCCGGCAATACGGCCTCGACCGCCGTACTCCGCCGCCTGGGCGCCCAGCCGGACGGCACTGTCCGGTCCAGCGGCCTGCAGTGCCTGCGCTACCGGTTCGACCCCGCCACCGCCACGGCTACCGCGGCCGCTGCGGGACACGTCGTGGACGACGGTTGTACGGACCTTCAGCTGATCCACGCGCCGGGCCCCGGTTCTCCGGATGACAGAGCCGCACTCCACGAAGGCCTGCCCGACCCCTTCGGGGTGAACGGGCACGGCCTGGTGTGGGCCGACAAGCAGCACACCCTCACGGCCGTCTCCGACGGCCGGCCGGTCGCTGCTGCGGGATGGCTGCTGCGGGACATGGTCTTCGACGGATCGCCGCGTCGCGCCGCCGGGCTGGGCGGTGTGCTGGTGCACCCCGCCCATCGAGGCAAGGGCATCGCCCGGACGGTCATCAGTGTGGCGGTCGAACACGCACGAGCGGCCGGCGCCGAGACGGTGACCCTGCTCTGCCGCCCGGACCTGGTTCCGTTCTGCACGGAGCTGGGGTGGAGCCGGCTCTCCGTGCCCGTCACCGTCGAACAACCCGCCGGCGCGAGGACCTTGTCACTGACCACCATGGTCTTCGACCTGGCCGGCCATCCTCATCCCACCAAGAGTGCGGACCTGCGGGGCCTGCCCTTCTGATGCGGCGAGCGGGATCCACCCCGAGGTCGCGTTGCGGGTCAGCAGGAGGCGCGGCTCCCGAAGCGGGCCAGACAGTGCCAGACCTTCTTCAGGTCCTGAAGGTCATATCGGCCGGTGCGGGCGGCATCTCCGATGACCTTGGGACTGAGCCAGCCGTCAACGGCGATGTCGGCCCCCAGGTCGACGTACTCCTGTCCGCGGTAGCTCGGATGCCGTCGCAACTCGCCCGTGCTGAGGCGAAATCCTTGATGCCATTCGACCGGGCACGGGAGGCGACGGGCAGCGTATTCGACCTCTGTGTCGCGATAGCTCGGATCCAGCACCAGCGCCTCGACGTCACGGTCGAATCTGACCGACCCGTGGATCTGGGCCTCGATGTGGCGATCGAGGGCGTCCGACTTCGCGGCGGCGGCAAGCTCGATGAGTGAGCAGCGGTCGGCCACGCCGAAGTCGGAGGGCTCGGCGGAACTGTCGGGGTAACAGAACGTCGTGCGTGCCAGGGTCTCGGCGTTGAGTCTGAGGTACGAGGAGCCGAACCGCGGTGCGCCACCGGTCGGACTGCGGCGGTAGTTCAACGCACCGTACACGGGGCGCCGGTCGGCCGGGGCATCGTCGTACGCACCGCCGAAGATACGGCTCTCCCAGCGCCACCGGTCTCCGCCAGGACGAGCAGTCAGCCCACCGTTGCTCGTGCCGGTCACGAACTGCGACCGGTAGACACCGTCGCCTGCCATGCTGGACAGGATCGGACGGTCCCCCGCGGCGCGATCGGGGTGGAAGTGCATCGTCACCCGCAAGTCGCCGGGCAGCGGCTTCCCTGCGCAGGAAGTGGCGACATGCCGCAGAGCCTTCTCCTGGAGCGACACGCAGATCTCGGTATCCATGCGTGCAGTGTGCACGGATCACCTCCGAGCGGTCGAGCGCTTTGCGTCCGAGCACAAAAGGGCTGCCGAACTCGCGCCCGATGCACGGCGGTTGGCGTCGGCCTGGCCATGGGACGGTCGAGACGTACGGAGAGGGCCGTGTCGCCCGCCACGGCCACGACGGCGTCCTTCACGAGTGGCACAAGCAGCGTCCCCTTGACAACGAGTCCGGGATCGCCGAGCGGCCCTCGGCGTCCAGGACGGGATCGTGCACGGGACCGACCAGCCGGAGGCTCGGCCGTGGCTCGCCGACCGGCCGCCCGGTCGTGAGTGAGGTCCTGGCTGTCCGTGGCGCGAGAGATACCCCAGCCGATCCACATGCGTGCGAGTAAATGACCTCATCGCGCCCGAGGACCGGCCCAGGCTCGCCGTCGTGCGGCTCCCGCTGCGTCCACCCGCGAATGACGAACGCCGAACGCGTCGTACCACGGCGTCGCGATCACCGAGACACGCGCGCCACCGCGCAGCGTGAGCGTCCGCACCGGGACTACTCCGTGCCGTCCGCCGGCAGGCGCTGCGGCAGCCCGAGCCGCGGAAACTGGTCGTCGTGGAACGTGATGATCTCGGTGATCGCTCCGCCGGTGACGCGCAGGACGTCGATCGTCAGCGGCAGATACGCGCCCTCCTGTTTCTGCCAGAGGTAGAAGGCGACGGCGGGCTGCCGGTTCACCGAGGTGGGGACGGCGCGCAGGCCCTTCATGCCCTCGAAGCCGTTCACGACCCAGTCGTTCACCACCGCGTCGCGGCCGATGTACAGGCCCGGCGTGGGCGGCATCGAGCAGCGGACGTCGTCCCGCAGCAGCGCGGCGAGGCCTTTGACGTCCGTGGCCACGCTGGCGTCGGTGTAGCGGCGCACCAACTCGCGCGTCCCGACGTCCTGTTCGCCGTCGGTCCAGTCCTGCCGGTCGGCGGGCAGATGCTCCCGCAGGCCGGCGCGGGCCCGCTGCAGCGCGCTGTTCACGGAGTTGACGGAGTCCCCGAGGTGTTCCGCGACGTCCTTCGCCGGCCAGCCGAGCACGTCCCGCAGGATCAGCACGGCCCGCGGGCGCGGCGCGAGATGCTGGACTGCGACCAGGTACGCCAGCTCGATCGTCTCCCGCGCGACGGCGACGGTCTCCGGCTCACCCGCGTCGCCCGCGGGCAGCTCGTCGAGCAGCCGGTCCGGGTAGGGCTGCAGCCACAGCACCTCGCCGTTGACCGCGGGCTCCGGGCGGCACTTCGCGAGCTGGTCCAGGCAGGCGTTGGTGGCGATCCGGTACAGCCACGCCCGGAACGTCGACCGCCCCTCGAAGGTCTCCCGCCGCCGCCAGGCACGGAGAAACGTCTCCTGCACGGTGTCCTCGGCGTCCTCGAACGACCCGAGCATTCGGTAGCAGTGCACGTGCAGCTCCCGCCGGTGCCGCTCCGCCAGACCCGTAAACGCCGGCTCGTCGACCTCGCCCAGCCCGCTCACGCCCAGTTCCTCCAGCCGCATGTCCGCACTCATCACGCCATCCTTCCGCTTCGTCGTGTCCCGTCGTAGGTGAGACGGGTGCGGGCGTGAAAACTCATCACCAGGGTCCGTCGGCGTGGCGGAGCGTTGCTCCGCCCATGCACATCCGCCGCACGATTGCGCCTGAGTTAATCGTTGATTCAGATGTATGCACTTGATGTTAAGTGGATAGCTCTCTAACGTTCTCGGCATGAACCTCACCGTCCTCGCGGCCTCCGGCCAGACCGGCATCGCCCTCACCCGACAGGCGCTGCGACGCGGTCACACCGTGACCGCCATCGCACGTGATCCCGAGCGGATCGCCCTTCCCGACTCCCCGAACCTGCGCAAAGTGGCGGGCGATGTGAACGACGCGGCCGGCATCGCCGCCGTTGTGGACGGGGATTCCGTGGTCCTTTCCGCCCTCGGTACGGATCGGGCCGGGACTCTCCTGGCCGGCGCCCGGGCCGTCGTCGCCGCCGGCCCACGCCGCGTGATCTGGCTCGGCGCCTACGGCACGGGCGCGTCGGCCGAAGTGGCGGGGGAGGGGGCGGGCGTGCTCGCCCGGGTGCTGGGCGACCGCCTCGCGGACAAGGTCGAAGCCGACAACACCGTTCTCGCGGCCGGGGGCACCGTCTTCCACGCGGGGATGCTCGCCGACGGACCGGAAAGTCCCCGTAGGCGCACGGTCGGCCTGGAAGCGGGGCCACCCTTCGACCTCGGTGCGAAGGTGAGCCGGGAGACCGTGGCCGCGGCGATGCTCGACGAAGCCGAGGTGCCTGTGCATCCAGGTGCCGTGGCCCTGCCGCTGGCGGAGTAGTCAGCCGGCGGTGATCTCCTCGATCGACGCCCGGACCTGCTCGCGGAGCCAGGCGTGGGCGGGGTCGGAATCGTAGCGCTGGTGCCAGTTGCAGTTGACCGTCGCCGCCGGGGTCTCGATCGGCAGCGGCCGGGCGACGAGCCCGAACGCCTCGATGAGCGGGCGGCCCAGGACCGCCGTGCAGGTGACCAGCGCGTCACCACGGGCGGCGATCTGCAGGGCGGTGGACACCGTGGCCACCGCCGCGACCACCCGGCGGTGCAAACCTTCGGCGGCCAGCATGTCGTCGATCGGCGCGGTGAGGCGGCCACGCCGGGAGATCACCACATGTGGCTGTGCCGCGTAGGAGGCCAGGCCGAATCCGGCGGCGGCGCAGGGGTGGTCCGCGCGCATCGCCACGACGAACCGATCGTTGCCGAGCGGCTCGGACCGGAACTCGGGCATGCTGGGCCTGCTGTCGCCGAGTTCCAGATCGACGCGGCCGTGTCGCAGGTCGTCGGTGTCGACGGAGTTCTCCGCCAGCGCCCGCAACTGCACTCCTGGAGCCTGTTGCTGGATCCTCCCGACCAGTACCGGCAGCAGTGACGCGGCGACCGCGTCATGGCACTGGATCGTGAACGTGCGGTCCATCGCGGCCGGGTCCAGCTCACGGATCGGCGAGAGCACTTCGTGCGCCTGCCTGACCAGCCGGTGCACCTCCTCCCGCACCGACACCGCGTACGGGGTCGGTGCCATCGAGTGGCCGGTGCGTACCAGGATGTCGTCCCCGGTGACGGCGCGAAGCCTGCCGAGGGTGCGGCTGACCGCGGGTGAGGACAGGTGCAACCGCTCGGCTGCGCCCATCACGCTGCCCTCTTCGAGCAGGGCGTCCAGCACGGTCAGCAGATTCAAGTCCAATTGCATGACCGTAAATCTTAACAAAGCATAGATCCATCTCGATCAACTACAGGAGCATCCCATGAGCCAGGAACTGCTTGCCGCCACCGTCGCCGCCGTCCGCGCCGCCGGCGCCCGGATGATGACGCGCTACTCCACCGAGTCCCGTCCGCCCGGGCTCCCCGAACTGCTTGTGAACCTCCAGGCCAATGACGCGGCCGTTGTCGACCTGCTGCGCCCGGCGTTGACCGAGGCTCTGCCGAGCGGGGGCTGGCTCAACGACGAGCACGGCTCGGGCCCGATGGCCACGGGCGAGTGGTGGCTCATCGACCCGGTCGGCGGCAACGTCAACGCCGTCCACGGCATGCCCGACTGGAACATCGGCGTGAGCCTCGTCCGCGACGGACGCCCGGTGCTGGGGGTTGTCTACTTCCCCGTCCTCGACGAGATGTTCACCGCGACCGAGGGCGGCGGGGCGTATCTCAACGGCGTACGGCTGCGGGTCTCGGCCAAGACGTCGCTGGACGGCGCACTCGCCGGGACCGGTCAGGCGCAGCCCGGCCACGACCCCGAACTCGCGACACGGATGGGCTCGGCCTTCACCGCGATGACGAACGCCGCCCTGTATGTGCGGGTGTCCGTACCGGTGACCCACCAGCTCGCCCAGGTCGCCGCGGGCCGGATGGATGTGCACTGGCAGTTCGACAACGTCCGGTCCCACGCGGCAGGCGTGCTGCTGGTCCAGGAGGCCGGAGGCGTCGTGACCGACTTCGAGGGCAAGCCGTGGGAACTGTCCGACGGGAGCTATCTCGCCGCCGCGCCGGGTGTGCACGCCACCGCACTGGAAGTCCTGACCGACTGAGGCCCCCCCCAGGACCGACTGGGGGAAGTCCGACTGCACGCCGGATCGGACCCCCACCGCCGCGCGACTGGGCCTCACCGAGAGCGGACCATCTGGTTGTGGCGCGCGCAGTCCGTTGCGTTGAGCGAACGCGTATGACCCATAACCCGTAGTTCGTGACCCATGACCCATGACCCATGTGCTCCGCGGACAAGGACGGCCATGAGTACCCTCACCACACCCCGAACCATCTCCCCGGCACGAGGGAACCGAGTCCGCTGGCGCATCCCGGCTCGGCTGCGCAAGAGCATCCTGGTCACACACGTCGTGTCGGCGGGAGCCTGGATCGGCATCGATGTCGTCTCCACCGTTCTGGTGGTGGTCGGCTGGGTGCGCGCGGGCGACGACCGCACCGCCGTGTACCGAGCACTCGCGGACTTCTTCGTCGTCCCCCTGCTGCTGTCGGCTCTCGTAGCGGGGGTGGTCTGCCTCGTCACCGGTGTCCTGCTGGGACTGGCGACCAAGTGGGGGCTCGTTCGCTACTGGTGGGTGTCGGTGAAACTGGCCCTCAACGGCATCGCCTGCGTGATGCTGCTGCTGTTCCTGGGCCCGATCACCGAACTCGCCTCGGGTGCACAGCCGTTGCGGGACATCTGGTTCGTCGCGTTCCTCGCCACCACCGCCATGGTGCTGCTGAGTTTCGCGATGGTGCTCTCGGTCTTCAAGCCGTGGGGCCGAGTCCGCACGTAGTTCTCACCCGCTGAGCACGGATCAGTGACGCGGCGCGGGACAACCTGAGAACTACTCGCCGCACACGGCTGAACGCTCTCCCGGTCACTGCCGATGCCGGGCGGCCATCCACTGCCAGATACGAGTTCCGTCGATGCTGGGGTCGTTGCGGGCGACATAGATCCACGACCAGTGGCCGGAGAACTGGTGGCCGTTCCAGACGACATGATCGTAGAGCGTCACCAGCGAGCCGGGGACGAGGTCGTGCGCGTGGACGGTGTTGGCCTGCGGGTCCACGGTGAGGTCGTCGCGGGAGGCGACGAGCCAGCTGGGGGTGCTGATCTTCGCCAGTTCACTGTCGGGGATCAGCGGCGCGCCGCCGGGCGGGAAGGATGAGACAACGCCGCAGATCGGCACGGAAGCGGCGAACAGCGTGGGATAGACGGTGGTCATCTTCATGCTCATGTAACCGCCGTTGCTGCAGCCGACGACGTAGATCCGGTCATGATCTATGCGGTTGCCGCGCGTGACATCGCCGATGATCTCGCGGATGAGTGGGGCGAAGCGGGGGCCGTCCTGCATCCAGGCGGAGGTGCTTTGCGGGGCCAGGACGTAGGCGCCGTCGAAGATGCGTTGTGCTTCGGGGGTGGTGAAGCCCAGCGCGCCGCGATTGGCTCGCAGCGTGGTCTCGTTGTCGTAGTAGTCGGGCAGTGAGGCGCCCTCGCCTCCGCCGTGCAGCCAGACGATCAGAGGGCGCTTGCTCCGTCGGGAGAAGTGGGAGCCGGTGGGGGAGTACAGCCGGTACTTCATTCCCGAGCCGGAGACGTGGGAGCTGAACGCGTCGACCTCGGGGTCCGACAGGCGACGGTTCTGCACGAAGTTCTCGATGGTGATCGACCGGTGATCGCGTAAGGCGAACGGGGCCTGCTGCGTGATGGTGTACGCGAGGTCGAGCATGACGTTGCGGCCTCTGCCGGCGATGTATCCGAGAGTGCTGCCGCCGGTCTGGCCCTCGGCATGGCTCAGGTCGAGCACGATGTTGCCGCGGCGGTCGAGCCGGACCGCGGTCACCGTACGGTCGAGGTCGTACTCGCTGAAGATGGCGTCGCCGTCGGCGATGGGGATCGGGCTGGTGGCCTTGGTGTGCACGGTGAAGGTGCCGGTGCTCAGGCCGGCGGGGTCGATCGGGCCGAGCCGGGCGGCGTCGAGTGTGACCGAGGTGACCTGTTCGCCACCGTCGAGCACTCGGGCGTTCAGGGTGAATCTCATGCCGGTGGCTGCATGGCCGTCGGCATACGCGGAGGCGCCGGGCAGGGACAGCCCGGCAGCGGCACCCGTGCCGGCGGCCAGAAGGGTACGACGGCTGAGGGGTGTTGCCATGCGGACTCCTTATGTGGGGGCTTCATCGCGGCCTGTTCGCCGCATTCGGCGAACAGGCCGCTGAGGAGTTGACGGCGGTCCGCCCGTGCAGGTTCGCGACGGGCGGTGTCATGAGCAGCACAGAGGCGAGCACCGTCGGCACGTTACCGGCGTCGCCGCGTAGCGGACAGGTGCTGCTTCGGCTTTTCTCCGGACGGCCACGGCCGGCCCAGGGTCATGCGGGCCGGCGGTCGCCGAGCGCGCTCGATGACCGATCTGACGGTCATCGCCTCACGATGCGGGCCGGGGACTGGCGCTCACAGCACGGACCGTCACATCGTGGGCGGCGGAGGCAGGGCGGGGGTAGTGCGTGACTGGCGCGTGACCAGGCGCGTCCGCCGACACCGATCGTTCGCGAACAGGCAGCGCTGGCGGGCGCCGTGACGGATCGAATGCAGGCTGTTTCATGTGCGAACACCGCATATATTCACCCGTTCGAGTGGAGTCGCCTGAGTGGATTCGCTGGTTCCGTGAGTGAACTGCAACACAGTTGAGTCAGGAGAGGCGTAGACCACGTTGCGGCGCTCGCGGGGAAACCGCTGGCCACTCTGCGTTACCGACTGGTATGCAGCAGCCTTGTGCAGTGTTCAAGTACCGCTGTGTCATGTTCGCCCTGCCGCCCATGCGTGTTCGCCCGTTCGGCCGAGTTTCATAGGCGACGTCAGAAGGCGCCGCAGGTGCGCATCTCGTAGCGCGGAGCCGTTCGCATCTTGCCTCAACGAAGAGGATCCATGACTGACGATGCCCGTGCGGGGTCCGGCGGCAGTCCGGTGATAGCCACCGGTGTGCTGCCCTTCCCGCTGGATTTCGAGGCGCTCTATCTGAAGAACCAGGAGGACTACCACCGGTTCGCGCGAGCCATCCTCAACGATCAGCAGGACGCCGAAGACGCTGTCCACCGCGCTTACTTCGAGATCCTCGCGCACTGGCCGGACCTCCTCGCCGACGGCAACGTCCACCAGCAGACGTGGGCGATCCTGCGACGCACCGTCATCTCCGAGAAGCTGACGAACTACCGGGGCAACTTGGCTGCACTGACCGAGGACAACGACGTGGCGCGTGCCCTGTGCACCCTGCCGTCGCGGCAGTTCGACGTCATGGTCCTGCGCTACCTGTGCGCCTGTGCCACGGCCGACATCGCCTGGTATCTGGGCGTGTCCGCCAGCACCGTCGACTACCACGGACGCAAGGCCAAGCAGCGCCTTGAGCAGGCCATGCCCGCCCGTATCCGAAGGAGCAACTGAATGAGCGCCCAGAAGGGATCTGTCTCGCACGCCGAACAGGTGCTGGCCGCGGCCGGGCGGCGCCTGCGCGCCCGACAGCCCGCGTTCGATGTTGCCGCCGGACTGCTCCGCCTGGCCCGGGACGCCGGCTACAGCCCTGTACCGGACACCGTCCCGTCCGTCTCCCGTGCCCTGCGCCATCTGAAGGAGTTCGTCGGCTGGAGCCTGGACCAGCCCGGCGCCACCACGCACGTCGAGCGGTACGCCGCGACACTCGGAGAGAGCGACGCCTACCGCCTGCTGACGCGTGACAGGGACACCGAGGAAGTCGACCTGGACGGCGCGCACGTCTTCGCCTGCATGCTGTACCTGGCCGGCCACCCCGAGAGCGCCCAGTTCTGGTGGCGATTCACGGCCGGCGCCGGCAACGGCGCCAGCGCCCTGTGCCTTCAGCTGCTGCACAGGTCCCGGGGCGAGACCGCGGAAGCCGAGCACTGGCGCGAGATGCTGCTCCTCGTCGTAGACCTGGACGACGATGTCGCAGTGAAGACGATGTTCGTCACCACGGTCGGCAGGTTCGCGGCCTACACCCGGCGCCACCGGCCCCCGGCCCCCGTCACACCGGCCCTGGACGCCGAAGTGCGCCGCCTGGCCACTCAGGACGACACCGACCGTCTCGTATGCCGGCCTGACGCCGGCCTCGCCCGACGCCTGCAGGACTGCACCGGCTCCCTCTGACCCCGAACGGACGAGCAGCCCGCCTGCGGTCCCTTGGGCCGCCGACCGCAGGCAGGCAATCCCTCACGCCCTCAGAAGGACGTACAAAACCATGAAGCGTAAGCCCCGAACCGTCGGTTCCAGCACGGGATCGCGCCGCACACGCCGGCGCCTGCGTGATGCCGCCACCTTCGCTCTGCTGCGCGGCATGGCCTACGGCCTGGGCACCGGAGCGGCCGGACTGCTCCTGTACTGGCTCCAGTCGTACCTGTGAGCTTCAGGCCGCAACTGCCCTGACGGACCGAACGATGGCGCTGACGGCGCGTCCGCAAGTGCTTCCTGCCGGGGCGGTCACCGAGGTGACGGCCCGTATGGTCGTGCGCACGCCTGTTGCGGATACTCACGCTTGGCTGCGGAACGTCCGGGCCTGGTTGGAGGCTGACCGGCGCACTGAAGGACGCGGACTTTCCTTCGAACCCCAACTCGATGTCCGAGAAAGGCTCCCGCCGACTCATCCGGCAACTCCGGGAGCTGGCAGCCGATGACGGCGGTGGCGTCCGAGACGAAGCTGAGCGACTCCCGCGTACGATTCCGCAGCACAGAAAGTAGCGACCACACTCGGTCAGCACTCGGTCAGCACTCGGTCAGCACTCGGTCAGTGCTCGATCAAGGCCGCATCCATGTGCCTTTCCATACCGCATTCCGCGGCCACTTCCGATCACGGACCGCGGGCGTCGCGCCGACGGATCTCGACGGCCTGGCGCCCTTCCGGCCTCCTTCCGGCCCCTTCCGGCCCCTTCCGGACCTCCCGAACCCGCGGAGTGGCCGAGAGCCATGGGCCGGTGGTGACAGCGAGGAACGGCCGGATCCGTACGTTGTCCCCGGTGCGCGAGAAGGCACAGGCTGCTGCCTGCCGGGCGGGACGACTAGGGCCTGTGTGATGTCGTGATCAGTCAGTTGCCTTCAGCAGGTCGTTGATCCAGATCATGGAGGCGCGGAGGTGGAGGCCTGCGAGGTA